>NZ_JBFAYI010000013.1:0-222149 GCF_040681245.1 Lentzea sp. NPDC051838 | reverse complement strand
CCGAAGCCGCGCTGCAGTTAGCAAACACTCTGGGTGGGGTGGGTCCCGTCACGAGTCGTGGCTGATCGTTGGCCGCGCCAGGTCAGGGGTGTCAACTCGACACGCTTTTCGTCGAGTTGACACCCCTGACCTGGTGTGGCTCGCTCCGCTACGACTCGTGACGGGACCCACCCCACCAACGCAAGCACCTACGCAACAGCAAGCCGCCCAAAGCAACAGGCGTGCCATCAACCCGCCGACGGCGCTGGTGGGTCTTTGATCAGATTGGCGGGGTCTGGGGCAGAGCTCCCAGAACGCAACCGGAACACAAGCACGGCACGCACCCACCTACGAACACGAAACCGCCAGCCGCCAACCCAACTGGGGGACGGCAACGGCAACCGACGCGCGCCGCCGAAGGCGGCCTCACCCACGTCGCCGAGAAGGAACAGCCGTCAGAAACGTGAACAACGCAGCAGCAGCCTGAGCCAACAACAAGAAGTCCCGCAAAGTAGTCGACATCTCAACCCGAACCTCAGCAGCAGCCCCAGGCAACGGCACCCCCACAAGATGCCCCCAAGCCCGAACAACAGGCACCCGAACCCCATCCACCAACACAGTCCACCCAGGCTCATCCTCAGCCGCCAACACGAGCACCCGCCCCTCCCCACCAGGCGAAACCCGAACAGCAACCTCCGGCAACGAAACATTCACCGGAGCAACCCCCACAGCCGCCAACTCAGCCGGAGGCTCCCCACCAGTACGAGCCCGCCGAGCCAAATCGGGCCCAAGAAGCACCCCGGTGTCAGCAGCCAACCGCAACCGCAAAACGGGCCGCCCATCAGAAGCAGCAGGCGCCACAGAAACCAACTCACCACCAGCAGCCCGCACCCGAGCAGCAGCCGCCTCAGAAGGCAACACCACAAAGGCGACCCCAGACGAAGCAGCCTGAGCCAGCGCCAACGTCACCACCGGCGGCGCCCCGTCCAACAACGACGTATTCCACCGCCGCAACCGAGCAGGCGACGAAACCGTCGGCACCAGATCGTCATCCCCAAAGGCCGGCAGCCGCCCAGCCACCTGCCGCACAGGCGACCCGAGAATCAACACAGACCGCCCGGTCCGCTCCAACTCAGCCGTCAACGAAGAAGACAGCCGAACCCCACCATCGGCCCGCAACGGCCCCGACCGCAGATCCAGCAGCCCAGCCACCCCAAGACTGACCAACGCCACCACACCAACCAGGTAGACAGCCCGCCGCACCCGAACCTGCCCGGCAATCCCCGGCGGCACCCCGCGCTTGCACCCCGCGAGCACCACGTACACGAGCCCCCACGCCAGGATCACCAACGGCGTCCCGGGCCAGGCCTTAACGGCAGCCACCGCAGCCAGAGCCGCGATCGCCAGCACGATCACCAACAACCCGGGCAACATCGCAGAGTTCGGCCGCAACACCGCAGCCGCGAAAGCCGCGGCCACGAACACCGAACACACGATCAGGTTCGGCGGAGGCGACTCAAAAGCAGCCCCCAACCCGTTCAGGACCATCTCGGGGTGCTGCAACAGCACCGCGGGCCAGGGCAACAACAACGCCATCGGCAACAGCACGATGGCGAACAACGCCGCGATGCGCCGAGCCCCGCCGGACACCGCGATGAACCCGCCCAAAGCCCCCACGATCGTCACGACGTGGGTCAACGGCGAGAACGCGCCCAGCACCGCGACCCCGATGGCCGTGCCGGAAGCCATCGGCAGCCAGGCGTGCGTGGACGACGCGCGCAAGACCGCGTACACGCCGGCGAACACCACGGGCGTCACGACGTGGACGACGACGACGTCGAGACGTCCCTCGGACACGGCTGTGGTGGCCACGGGCAGCAGTCCGTAGAAGGCGGCCGCCACCGCGCGCACGGACCGTCGCACGCGCATGCCCCGTGACGCGATGTACGCCGACAACGCCGCGAGGGGGATATCGCCGAGCAACAGCAACGCCACCGCGAACGAAGGCCCGCCCGGAATGAGTCCCAGAACGGCCAATGCCGCGGGAGCCGGCGCGGCGGTGCCACCGAAGACCGGATGCCAGGACGCCAGGTAGGTCGACCAGACCGAGCCGAGCGAACCCACGGGCAGCAACCGGCCACCGGCAAGACCCAACCCGAGGCGTGACCAGTTGGCGATCACCGCGATCACCGACAGGCCGAGCACCAGCAGGACCGGGGGCGCCAGCAGGAGCGAACGCAGCACCCGTGATTGGTCAACCTCGACGAAGACCATCTCCGGCCCGCGCGGGCCAGGGGAAGGCCGGGGCCGCGGCGACGGACGCAGAGCACCGGGCAACGCGGCGTCGACCGGCACCACGACCGGGGGACGGCGCAACCCGGCGACGCGAGGCCGTCCGCGGGAGGCGCCGGCGGGCAGCGCGGAGGGGCCGACCGGGCGAGTGTCCACTTCGGATGGTTCGAGCCACGCCGAACGAGCATCGGACGCGGGCAGACGACCCAGCGCCGCGTCGGCCTCGACTCGCCGGCGGATCAGGAACGCCGCGCCGGCGCGCACGGCGTTGCGGAACCGGGTCAAACGAGAGGTGAAGAGCCCGCGCACCACGGCCGAGCCACGACGTGCGCGGCGGCCTTCGAACAAACGGCCCCGCGTCAGGAGGTAGCGCGCGGCGCCCACTTCGGCGTGCGCGTCGGCGAAACGTCGGAGCAACAGGAAACCCAATGCCCGCAGCAAAGACAGAAACAGCAGGCGCGGGAGTCCGATGAGGAACGAGAAACCCGAGGTGTTGACGAGAAACGTGCGCATGCCGTGCGCCCGGTCGACACCGCGAAAAGACGGGCCGGGGCGAGCCATGGCCGCGTCCAAACGGCGTGCGCCTTTAGTTGCGGCGCGCGCATGTCGCATGCGTGCGACCGGTACGCACAGGACCAAATGACCCGCGCGATTAGCGCGCCAGCCGAAGTCGAGGTCGTCGCGCAGCAGCGGCATCGCCTCGTCGTAACCGCCCAGCGAGTGCCAGACCTCGCGGCGGATCAACGAACCCGCGGAAGACACCGCCAGCACTTCGGTGCTCTGCTGGAACGACGCGGAATGTTCGGCGGACGAGAGCCCAGTCTGTCGATGTCCTGAAGAATCCGTCGACAAACCCGCCTCGACGACCAGACGAGAATCCACCCAATCGAGGCACAGCGGGCCCAGCACGGCAGCCGACGGCGACACCTCGGCCGCGGTCAGCAGGGCGGCCAGGCAGTCGGGTTCCGGCGCACTGTCGTCGTGCAGCAACCACAACCACTTGCCCGGGTCGCCCCACCGCTCGACGGCGTGCTCCACGGCAAGGCGCACCGCGGTGCCGAAGCCCGCGCCACGAGGCAGCGTCAGCACGCCGTCCAGCAGATCTTCCGCCTCAGCAAGTACTTTCGCGGTGCGATCGTGGGATCCGGTGTCGACCGCGATCACATGCCTGGGGCGAACTCTCTGGCGCCGCAACGCGGACAGCGCCGTGCTGAGCCACTGGTCGCCGTCGTGGCAGACCAGGACGCACAGCACCGGCGCGGTCCGGAGCCTCGGGTGAGGGCTTGTCACGCCCTCAAGTTAAGGCACAAAGATCACACTTCTGACCGCCTAGACGGCTCGCTTCTTCAGCTTGCGGCGTTCTCGTTCACTGAGACCGCCCCAGATGCCGAAGCGTTCGTCGTGCTGGAGTGCGTACTCAAGGCACTCCGAACGAACCTCGCAGCCCAGGCAGATGCGCTTGGCCTCCCTCGTCGAACCACCCTTTTCGGGGAAGAACGCCTCGGGATCCGTCTGCGCGCAAAGCGCGCGCTCCTGCCAGTCCTGCTCGTCGGCAGGGTCGAACAGGTACGACAGCTCGCCCTGGACTACCGGCTGCGCGACGTGATCTTCTTCGAATTCCTGCATTTCGTCCGCCTCCTCGCCTTCCGCTCTCCCCGGTTGGCGGACGCCAGACGCCGTTCCCACAACGACGAATGACACCGATGTGATTACACCTGCGTCACAGCGGGCGGTCAAGCGGAGTCCACACGTCGGGGGATATTCGCGCAGATGGCCGCAAAAACCTTGACTGGCAGCACAGACAGTGATTCAGGTGTCGCAACGGGTCCCCGAACGGCCCACGACGCCAGCCGACACGCCACACTGGTGGGGTGAAGCGATCAGCGGTGCGCCCCAGTCCACTGTTCCTCGGTCTGCTCGCGGCAACGGCCGCGGGAGCCGCTCTCACCCTGCTCGAAGGTGACGCGGCCATCATCTCGGGCACCATCCTCTTCGTACTCGCCGGGTGGGCGGTGACGCTGTGCCTGCACGAGTTCGGGCACGCCGCCGTCGCGTACAAGGGCGGCGACTTTTCGGTACGCGACAAGGGTTATCTGACCCTCGACATCCGCCGTTACACCGACCCGGTGCTGAGCATCGTGCTGCCGCTGGTGCTGCTCGCGTTCGGCGGAATCCCACTTCCGGGTGGCGCTGTGTGGATCAACCACCACGCGCTGCGGTCGAAGAAGATCGAGTCGTTGGTCTCACTCGCGGGACCGGTCACGAACCTCGTGATCGGCGTGATCCTCGCGGGAATCGTCGCGCTGTTCTCACCGCCCGCCGCGCTCGCGGGCGCCATTTCGTACCTGGCTTTGTTGCAGGTGATCGCGTTCGTGCTGAACATCCTGCCGATTCCCGGTTTGGACGGCTGGGGTGTTTTGGAACCGTTCATGTCGTACCAGGCGCAGCAGTTCGGCCAGAAGGCGCGGCCGTGGGCGCCGCTGATCCTGTTCGCCGTCCTGATCGCCTTCGCCGAGGCCAACAGGCTGTTCTTCGCGCTGGCCTCGACGGTGTTCGAAGCCGTCGGCGGCGACGCGGGATCGGCGGGCTCCGGTGCCGTCGCGTTCATGTTCTGGCGCTACCTGTAGGCCACTCGAAGCACTGTGGAAGCATGGGTTGGCGTGAAGGTCGTAGCACTGGTCGGCGGGGTCGGCGGAGCACGGTTCCTGCAGGGACTCAAACAACTCGGGGCTGACGTCACCGCGGTGGTCAACACCGGCGATGACGTGTGGATGCACGGGTTGCGCATCACGCCCGACCTCGACACCTGCATGTACACGCTGGGCGGCGGGATCGACACCGAACGCGGCTGGGGCCGCGAGGGCGAGTCGTGGACCGTCAAGGAGGAGCTCGCGGCGTACGGCGCCGAGCCGACGTGGTTCGGGCTCGGCGACCGGGACATCGCGACGCACCTCGTCCGCACCCGCATGCTGCGCGCCGGCTACCCGTTGTCGGCCGTCACCGAGGCGTTGTGCGACCGCTGGAAGCCGGGCGTGCGGCTGCTGCCGATGTCCGACGACCGGGTGGAGACGCACGTCGTCGTCGAGCTCGACGACGAACCGCGCGCCATCCACTTCCAGGAGTGGTGGGTCAAGCACCGGGCGGGCATTCCGGCGCAGTCGTTCGCGTTCGTGGGCGCCGAGGCCGCGACCGCGGGGCCGGGCGTGCTGGACACGATCGCCGAGGCGGACGCGGTGATCCTGGCCCCGTCCAACCCCGTTGTGAGCATCGGCACGATCTTGAACGTGCCCGGTGTGCGCGACGCGCTGCGCAAGACCGAGGCCGGTGTCGTCGGCTTGTCGCCAATCATTGGCGGGAAACCGTTGCGGGGTATGGCCGACGCTTGTTTGGACGCGATCGGTGTGGAGACGTCGGCCGAGGCGGTCGGGCGGCTCTACGGCTCCCGCAAGTGCTCTGAAGACGGCATTCTCGACGCGTGGCTGGTGCACACCGGCGATCGCGCGGACGTTCCCGGGGTCGCGGTTCGCGCGGTTCCGCTGCTCATGTCCGATGTGGACGCCACGGCGCAGATGGCCCGTGACGCGCTGGAACTGGCCGGAGTCGACGTTGACTGACCACGCCGCCGCGGCGCTGGAGCTGCTGCCGGTTCCGGGTCTGCCGGAATTTCGCCCCGGTGACGATCTGGCCGGCGCGATCGCCGCTGCCGCGCCCTGGCTGCGCGACGGCGACGTGCTCGTCGTGACGTCCAAGATCTTGTCCAAAGTGGAGGGACGGCTGGTCAGCGTGCCCGCCGACCCCGAGGAACGGGACAGGATCCGGCGCGAGCACGTCGAGGCCGAGTCGGTGCGGGTGCTCGCCCGCAAGATGCGCACGCTGATCACCGAGAACAAGCTCGGCATCGTGCAGGCCGCGTCCGGGGTCGACGCGTCGAACGTGGCGGGCGACGAGATCGCGCTGCTCCCGGTGGACCCGGACGGCTCGGCCGCGGCGTTGCGGACGGCGTTGAAGGGCCTGCTGGGCGTCGAGGTCGCGGTCGTCGTCACCGACACGATGGGCCGCGCGTGGCGGGTGGGCCAGACCGACGCCGCGATCGGCGCGTCCGGCATCCGCGTGCTGCACGACTACTCCGGATCGGTCGACGAGCACGGCAACGAGCTGGTCGTGACGCAGGTGGCCGTCGCGGACGAGATCGCGGCCGCCGCGGACCTGGTGAAGGGCAAGCTCGGCGCGGTGCCGGTCGCGGTGCTGCGCGGGTACGACGTGGTGGACGACGGGTCGTCCGCTCGCGATCTGACGCGGCCGACCGACGAGGACCTGTTCCGGCTCGGCACCGAGGAGGCGCTGGCCCAGGGACGTGCCGAGGCCGTGCTGATGCGCCGGTCCGTGCGGTTCTACGCGGACGAACCGGTTGATCTCGCGGTGCTCAAGCGTGCTGTCGGCGCCGCGCTGACCGCTCCCGCGCCGCACCACACGAAGCCGTTGCGGTTCGTGCTCGTGCGGGAGAAGCGCGCCGAGTTGTTGAAGGCGATGCGAGAGCAGTGGTCTCGCGATCTGCAGGGCGACGGGTTCACGCCCGAGCAGGTCGAACGGCGGCTGCGGCGGGGCGACCTGCTGGTGGAGGCGCCGGAGATCGTGGTGCCGTTCCTGGTCCGCGACGGATCGCACGCGTATCCGGATCCGCGCAGGTCAGAGGCCGAGAAGACGATGTTCACGGTCGCCGGTGGCGCCGCCGTGCAGGGCCTGCTGGTGGCGCTGGCCGCCGAGGGGCTCGGCTCGTGCTGGGTGTCGTCGACGATCTTCTGCGCCGATGTCGTGCGCGCCGTGCTGGGCGTGCCTGACGACTGGGAGCCGCTCGGAGCCGTGGCGGTCGGGCACCCGACCGAGCCGCTGACGCCGCGCGAGCCGCTGGAAGGGCTGATCGAGCTGTGACACTGCACGACGACGCGGTCTCCACGCTGAGCCGGTTCACCGGCCAGGACGCGTTGAAAGAGGCCTACCTGGGCTTCCTGGCGGCCCGTGAGGACGCCTGCATGCGTTCTTGCGAGCCGGGGCATCTGACGGCCTCCGCTCTGGTTCTGGACGCCACCGGGGAGCACGCGTTGCTGACGCTGCACCCGCGCGTGGGCCGGTGGCTGCAGCTGGGTGGCCACTGCGAGCCCGAGGACTCGACGTTGGCCGGCGCCGCGTTGCGCGAGGCCACCGAGGAGTCCGGCATGCGCGGGCTGCGGATCGAGCCGACACCGATCCACCTCGACGTGCACCCGATCACGTGCTCGCTCGGCAAGCCGACGCGGCACTTCGACGTGCGGTTCCTGGTGCGGGCGCCGATGGGGGCGGAGCCGGTGCGGTCCGCCGAGTCGGTCGACCTGCAGTGGTGGCCGCTGGACTCGTTGCCGGACAACGTGGACGACCTGCACCCGTTGATCGAGTCGGCACTGGCCAGGATTCGTTAGAACTTGCGGTAGTCGCGCGGCGAGAACCTCGGGGCTCGCCGCGGCCGCTGCATGCCCGCGGCCTCCAGGTATCGCACGGCGCGGCCGCGCTGCGGTTTGTAGGGCTCCAGCAGCTCCATCATCGCGTCGTCGTCGCCTGGTGTGCCTGTCAGCGCCCATGTGACGTTCTTGGCCACGTGGTAGTCGCCGACGCTCACCGCGTCCGGGTCGCCCCACGACCGTTGCGCGACCTCGGCCGACGTCCACACGCCGATGCCGGGCACCTTCTCCAGCAGCTCACGGCTGCGCATCTCGAAGGCCTTCTCCAGCCGGTGCGCGACCTGGGCGGCGTTGATCAACGTGCGTCTGCGTGCGCCGTCGAGGCCGCACTGGTGCCACTCCCAGTCGTTCAGGCTGAGCAGTTTCTGCGGCGTCGGTGGGACCTTCAAGGGCTTGGGACCCGGCGCCGGCTCGCCGAAGCGGCGGCCCAGCTCGCGCCACGTCCGGAACGCCTCCTTGCCGGTGACCTTCTGCTCCAGGATCGAGGCGGAGAGCAGGTCCCACACGCGTCCTGCCGCGCCGAGGCGCAGGCCGGGGCGTTGGCGGCGGGCCTCGGCGATGATCGGGTGGTGGGCGACGAACTCGTCGAGCGGGTCGTCCGCGCCGAGCAGGGCGGGGAGGCCGTCGAGCAGCCACCCACCGCCGTCGCCCCACGCTTCGGCTTCGATCGTGTCGGTGCGCCGGATGTGCAGGGTTCCGGGGCCGCACGGGGTGTTGGCCGCGAACCAGATGCCGCCTTCAGTGGAGAAGGACGGGTCACCGGGTCCGCGGCGCAACGGTCCGAGCACCGCGCCCAGATCCAGTGGGAACGGTGGTGTCCAAGATCTCTTAAGCATCCGTGCTGAAGCGCACGCCGGCCTCGGGCAGCACCACACCCGGCCACACGCGCGCCCCGCCGATCAGCTCACAGCGAGCACCGATCACGGCCGAGTCGCCCACGACGGCGTCCCGCAGCACCGCACCGGCCTGCACGAGAGCACCGGCGCCGACGATCGAGCGTTCGACGACCGCACCCTCACCGACGACAGCGCCGTCGAACAGGATCGCGCCGTCGAGCACCGCGCCGTCCGCGACCGTGCAGCCCGCACCGACCGCAGAGCCACCACGAACCGTGGCGCCCTCGTGGATCGCCGAGCCGTCCAGCACCAGGTAGTCGCCGGGCTCCGCGACGGCAGCCGACGGCGCCACACCGCGCACGAGGTCCGCGGACCCCTGCACGAACGCCTCCGGCTTGCCCAGGTCGAGCCAGTACGTGGCGTCGACGTGACCCTGCAGGCGGCGGCCGTCCGACAGCAGGCCGGGGAACGTCTCCCGTTCAACTGAGACCGGGCGACCGGCCGGGATGGCGTCGATCACCTCGCGGCGGAACACGTAGCACCCCGCGTTGATCTGGTCGGTGGGAGGGTTCTCGGTCTTCTCCAGGAACGCCTGCACGCGGCCCTCGTCGTCGGTCGGCACGCAGCCGAACGCGCGCGGGTCCGCGACCTTCACGAGGTGCAGCGTGACGTCCGCCTCGTGCTTGCGGTGCGTCTCCACGATCCCCGTCAGGTCGACGCCCGACAGGATGTCGCCGTTGAAGACCATCACGTCGGGTTCGCGCAGCTTGTCGGCCACGTTGCGGATGGCGCCGGCGGTGTCGAGCGGCACCTCCTCGACCACGTACTCGAGCTCGAGGCCGAGCCTCGATCCGTCACCGAAGTACTCCTCGAACACCTCGGCCTTGTAGGACGTCCCGAGCACCACGTGGGTGATGCCTGCCTCCTTGATCCGCGACAGGAGATGCGTCAAAAATGGCACCCCCGCGGTCGGCAGCATGGGCTTGGGAGCGGACAGGGTCAGCGGGCGAAGACGAGTGCCCTTGCCCCCGACCAGCACCACAGCTTCGACGCCGTGCACCTTTTTCCTCCTCCGCGTTACAGCGAGCCGTTCGACGGAATACTCTGACACGAAGCAGATCGTCATACGGGATCTGGTCCCGGCAAGGAGCTAAATCCGACATGGACCCCCGCGACCGGGCCGACGCCATGCTCGCCCGCGCCCGTGCACGTGGGCGGCACATCGTGACACCGGACAACATGACGTCCCCGATGGACGCGTCCGACACGCAGCAGGTCCCCCGCACGCTGGTCAACGCCATGGATCCGCGCCGGGACCCGGACTCGACCATGATCATTCCGCCGGCTCAGATGGGCCAGCAGCAGCGCCCGCCGATGCCCCCGCAGCCCATGCCGACGCAGCCGATGCCGGTCGCCGACGACGCGGAGATCACCCAGGTCGTGCAGCAGGGTGTGATTCCGACCTCGACGAACCACCAGCAGACGCGTTCCTCGTTGACGCAGCGCCTCAACGGGAACATGTGACTTCCTAGCGCCCTGCCCAGTCCTTCCAGACCGCGCTTCGCCCGACCTTCTTGCGCGTGCCGATCACGAGCCGTTGGAACGCGGTCGCGGGCAGTCTGATCAGCACCTCCGCCAGGACCCTGAGCCGCAGACCGAGCGTGAAGTTGGCCGCGTTCGGCACGTTCTCGCGGAACGGCAGCAACGCCGTGATCGCCAGAAACCGCGCGAGCTCCCTGATTGCGATCAGGCCTGGGGCGCAACGCAGCAGCATCAGCAAACGATTGCGCTCGTTCCAGAGGTGGAACGGCTTCGAGCCCGGCCGCGTGCTGGCGCCGTGCTTGTGACGCACCCGCGCGGGGCCGACCGAGATCACCCGGTGCCCGGCCAGCCGCAGCCGGAAAGCCGTGTCGGTGTCCTCGTAGTAGCAGAAGAAGCTCGCCGGCACGCCACCTGCTCTGCGCAGCTCTTCGGTCCTGAGCAACGCGGCGCCACCGCAGAACCCGAACACCTCGCGGCCCGCCAGCACGACGTCCTTGCCGTGGCCGTCCGAGGTCAGCGCCACCCCGACGGACTGGGTCGAGCCGTCCGTCAGCAGGATCGACGACGTGGCGGCGGCCGCGCCGGGATCGGCTTCGAGAGCGCTCTCCAGCTCGGTCAGCCACGACGGGTCCGGCACGGCGTCGTCGTTGAGCCACGCCACGTACTTGGTGTCGACCATGCCCTGGACCGCGTCGAGGCCGCCCGCGTAACCGCGGTTGCGCGGAAGCCTGACGACCTCGTGTCCGCTGATCAACGCGGCTGTGCCGTCGTCGGACGCGTTGTCGACGATGATCGTCCTATGTGGACTCTTCTGGGCTTCGAGGGCGTCCAGGCACGCCGTGATGTGGTCACGGCCGCGCCACGTCACGACCACCACGGTGCTGAGTGCCGACACGGCGTGAGACGGTACGCGACGTGCCCGAGCTAGTAGTCCTGACCGAGCAACTCAACGCGCCCGTCCCCGGTGGCACCGGCCGGTACACGGCCGAGTTGCTCACCGCTCTTCGGGAGACCGCGCCTGCTGGCTGGACGGTGACCGGTGCGGCGACGGCTCGCGCGGACCGCGTGATCCGACTGCCGCGGCGGGCGCTCGTGGCGTTGTGGGAACGGGGGCTGCCGCCTCGGCTCGGTCCGCACGTGCACGCTCCCACGCCGCTCGCTCCGCTACCGGGCGCCGTTGTCACCGTGCACGACGTCGTGCCGTGGACCCATCCGGAAACGCTGACGCCGCGCGGGGTCGCCTGGCATCGCAAGGTGATCGCCGCCGCGGCCCTGCGCGCGAAGGCTCTGGTCGTGCCGACCGACGCTGTCGCCGATCAACTGCGGCAGCACTTGAAGGTCGAAGTTCCGGTCCACGTCGTGCCCAACGGAGTCACGCGACTCGTCGGGCCTCCTGCCTCGGATCTGCCGTCCGGTTACGTGCTGGCGATCGGCACCATCGAGCCGCGCAAGGGCTTCGACCTGCTGGTGCGGGCGTGTGAACGGCTAAGGGTCCCGCTGGTCGTGATCGGTCCGGCCGGCTGGGGTGGTGTTGATCTCCGGGCACCGCACGTCACGTTGCTGGGCAAGGTTTCCGACGCGCGGCTGGCGTCGGTGCTGTGCGGGGCGTCCGTGCTGGCGGCGCCCAGTCTGGCCGAGGGGTTCGGGCTGCCGGTGCTGGAGGCGATGGCCGCCGGCGTGCCCGTCGTGCACTCCGACGACCCGGCTCTGGTGGAGGTCGCGGGCGGCGCCGGCACCGTCGTGCGGCGGGGCGATCTGGCGTCGTTGACGGAAGGTCTGCGGGCCGTGCTGGCTGATCCTCGTCACACCGTCGAGGCCGGTCTCACCCGAGCGAGTGAGTTCACCTGGGAAAAGACTGCACGCGGTGTCTGGGACACGCACCTGTAACAGCCGGATTGGCGCATTCCCGCTAAACGCATTCGCAACTGACATTACGCTGACTGATCGTGCCGACTGCCGAACCCAGTGTGCTGATCGACGCCACCGCGGTCCCCGCAGACCGCGGTGGCGTCGGCCGTTACGTGGATTCGCTCGTCGCCGCACTGGACGCGGACGGCGCACGCCTGGCCGTCGTGTGCCAGCCGCGCGACGAAGACCTGTTCACGAAGATCGCGCCGAACGCCCGCGTCGTGCGGGCCGCGGACGCCGTCGCCACCAGGACAGCCCGTCTGGCCTGGGAACAGACGACGCTGCCGCGCCTGGTGCGCTCTCTCGGCGTCGACGTCGTGCACTCACCGCACTACACACTTCCGTTGGCCAGCAAGGCCGCATCGGTCGTGACGCTGCACGACGCCACGTTCTTCACCGACCCCGTGCTGCACTCGTCGGTCAAGGCGCGCTTCTTCCGCGCGTGGACGCGCGCTTCGCTTCGTCGCGCGGACCTGTGTGTGGTGCCGTCGCAGGCCACCGCCGACGAACTGGTGCGCGTCGCCGCCGCCGACCGCCGCGTGCTGCACATCGCGCAGCACGGCGTGGACACCGAGCGCTTCCACCCGCCGTCGCCGGACGAGATCTTGGCTGTTCGCCGCGCCCTGTCGTTGGGGGACACGCCCTACGTGGCGTTCCTCGGCGCTCTGGAACCGCGCAAGAACGTGCCCGCGCTGATCCGCGGCTTCGCCCAGGCGATGGTCGGGCGGGTCGACCCGCCCGCCCTGGTGCTCGCAGGCCAGCCCGGCTGGGACAGCCAGGTCGAGCGCGCGCTGGACTCGGTGCCGCACCGGATCCGCGTGATCCGCGCGGGCTACCTGCCGTTCGAACAGCTCGCGGGCTTTTTGGGTGGCGCGCAGCTCGTCGCCTACCCGTCCTTGGGCGAAGGCTTCGGCCTGCCGGTGCTCGAGGCCATGGCGTGCGGCGCCTGCGTCCTGACCACCCGAAGACTGTCGCTGCCCGAGGTGGGTGGTGAGGCGGTCGCGTACTGCGGTGTCGGAGCGGGGGACATCGCCGCCGCGATCGCCGATCTGTTGGACGACCCGGCCCGCCGTTCGTCTTTGGCGGCCTCTGGGCAGCAACGTGCGAAGGACTTCTCCTGGGCCATGAGTGCTGAGCGGCACCGGCTGGCCTACGAACGCGCGGCTCTGGTGCGCCGCCGCCGCTGAAACGCGACGCACTACTGTGTCGCGCGTGAGCTACGGCGATGGACTTGGTGTCGTGACGGTCACGTACTCGCCGGGCGAGACGCTGGCACCGTTCGTGGACACCCTCGCGAAGGCGACGACCCGCCCGGTGCAGGTCATCCTCGCCGACAACGGTTCCACCGACGGCGTACCCGAGCAGGTGGCCGAAGAGCGCGAGAACGTGAGGTTCGTGCCCACCGGCGGCAACCTCGGCTACGGCGGCGGGGCCAACCGCGGGGTGGAGGCGCTCGGCGAGGACGTCGGCTGGGTGCTGATCTCCAACCCCGACATCGAGTTCGCGCCCGGCAGCGTCGACGCGCTGATCGAGGCGGCGGGCCGGTGGCCGCGGGGTGGCATGTTCGGGCCGCTCATCCGCGAGCCGAACGGTGAGGTCTACCCGTCGGCGCGGTTGTTGCCGTCCATCGGGCGCGGGCTCGGGCACGCGGTGTTCGGAGCGTTCTGGAAGTCGAACCCGTGGACGAAGGCGTACCGGCAGGAGAAGGCGCCGACCGAGCGGACCGCCGGGTGGCTGTCCGGCAGTTGCTTCCTGATGCGGCGTGAGGCGTTCGACTCGGTCAAGGGCTTCGACGAGCGCTACTTCATGTACTTCGAGGACGTGGACCTCGGCGAGCGGGTCGGGAAGGCCGGCTGGCAGAACGTCTACGTGCCGGACGCCGAGGTCACGCACATCGGCGGGCACTCGACGGCGAAGTCGAGCAACCGGATGCTCAAGGAGCACCACCGGAGTGCGTACGTGTACCTGGCGGATCGGCACCAAGGGGTGCTGTGGGCGCCGTTCCGGCTGCTGCTCAAGGCCGGGTTGACGCTGCGGGTGAAGCTCCTCACCAGAGGATGAGCAGACACAAGCGGCGCCCGGTCGAGAAGCCGGACGACGCACCGATCCCGAAGCGCAAGGCCGCGGTGCTCATCGCGGGCGGGCTGGCGACGATCGCGGTCGGCGTGGCGCTCAGCATCACGATCACCACGGGTTTCCTGTTCATCGGGTTCCTGGGCGGTCTCGCCTACGCGATCGGCGTGACCGGGCTGGCCGAGCACAAGTGGGCCGCTCTGCCCGCGTTCGCCCTCGGGGTCTTGGCGCCGTTCCTGCTGACGTTCGGCGGTCACAGCGTGCTCATGCAGCAGATCGGGCACGTCGAGCACTGCACGGTCACGCACGTGGAAGAGCACCCGTTCAACAAGTACCCGTCGGTCGACTACACGCTCCAATGCCCGAGCGGAACGATCGAGCTCGACCGCAACTGGAACGAGCGGTTGCTGGTCATGGAAGCGGACGCGCTGATCGGCGAACCGCTGCAGCCGGTGTTCGCGGACCAGACCAGATGGAACCTGCTGCTGGTCACAAGCGTCCCCCTGGCGATGATTGCCATGATTCCCGTCGCCAGGGCGCTCAGGAAAGTCCCATGAGGCGGCCCGTACCGCTGATCGCCATCGGGCTGGCCGCGATGATCGCCGCCGTCGTGCTCGGTGCGATCGTGCCCAGGGGGTACCTGCTCGCGGTCATGATCTCGTGCTGCCTGCTGTCGATCGCGTTCGCGTGGGGAATCGGCAAGCTCGGACCCGCGTGGCTGGTGCTGCCCGCGTTCATGGTCGTGATTCCGGGCACAGCGGTCCTCGTGGGCGACGGTCACCGCGCGTTGATGGACCTGCTCGCCACACCCGAGCAGTGCGTGATCACGAAGGTCGAGGACATCCCCGGCCCGGACAACCCCGCGTTCGCCCACTACGTCACCTGCCCCGACGGCGCCGAGCTGCGGATTGTCGTGCCGGGCGAGCAGGACAAGAAGCTGCGACCAGGCCCGACGACCGTGCTGCGGCACCCGGTCATGAAGCCCTTGCTCGCGGAACGCAACGACTGGTCCGCGGAATGGGTCTTCGGGGTACCAATCGCGATCTTCTTGCTCCTGATCTGTGCAACCACACTGCGGGCGCGCAGAGTGATGAGGCAGGCTTAGGAGGTGGATCGCGCATCACTGCCCGTCGTGTCCGTCGTCGTCGTCAACTACCGAGGCGTGGAGGACACGATCACCTGTGTGCGCGGGCTCGCGGAGGTGGACTACCCGGCTGAGCTGCTGCAGGTCGTCGTCGTCGACAACGAGGCGCACGACACCGCACGCCTGACCAGGGAACTGCCGAACGCGAAGATCGTCACGTCGCCGCAGAACCTCGGGTTCGCGGGCGGTTGCAACCTCGGTGTCGAGCACGCCACGGGCACGGTGCTCGCGTTCCTGAACAACGACGCGCGCGCGGACAGCGCGTGGGTCAAGACCGCGATCAAGGTCTTCCACGCGGAACCGTCGGTCGGCGCGGTCGCGAGCAAGGTCCTCGACTGGGACGGCCAGAAGATCGACTTCGTGGACGGCGGGCTGACCTGGTTCGGCATGGGCTACAAGCGCCACGCCGGGCTGGACGACGACGGCAGCCACGACGACCCGCGCGACGTGCTGTTCGGCACGGGCTCGGCGATGTTCGTCCGCGCGGAGGTCTACCGCGAGCTCGGAGGGTTCGACGAGCGGTTCTTCATGTTCTACGAGGACGTCGACCTCGGCTGGCGGCTGAACCTGCGCGGCTGGCGGGTGCGCTACGAACCCAAGTCGCTGACGTTCCACCGCCACCACGCGTCGATGAGCTCGATCGACCACAGCCGCGAGCTGTTCCTGCTGGAACGCAACGCCCTCGCCGCGCTCTACAAGAACTTCTCCGACGAGACCCTGGCCAAGGTGCTGCCGGCGGCCTTGGCTCTGTGTGTGCGCCGGGCGACCGCGCGCGGCGAGATCGACCCGACGCAGCTGGAGATCACCCGCAGGCCGTCGGACCCGGCGCTCGACCGCGAACCGGTCGGGGTGTCCAGGGAGGCGCTGGCCGGGTTCCTCGCGATCGACCAGTTCGTCGAGCTGATGCCGTCGCTGGCCGAGTCGCGCAAGATCGAGCAGGCCGCGCGGCGGAGGTCGGACGCCGACCTGGTGCCGTTGATGCGCAAGGCGCTGGAGCCCGCCTATCCCCTGCCGCGCTACCTCGCGGCGCACGACATCCTCATCGACGTGCTCGCGCTGGACGAGGTGTTCGGCAAGCCGCGCAAGATCCTGGTGATCACCGGCGACGCGATCTCTGAGCGGATGGCCGGCCCGGCGATCCGCGCGTGGCACATGGCGGACGTGCTGTCGGGCGAGCACCAGGTCCGCCTGGTCACGACGAACCCGATGTGCGTGCCGCCGGACGCGCCGTTCGCCATCTCGCAGGCACGGCCGAAGGAACTGCCGTCGCACGTCGCGTGGGCGGACGTGGTGGTGCTGCAGGGCCACGCGCTGGAGATGATCGCCGAGCTGAAGAAGCCGTCGTCCAGCAAGATCGTGGTCTGCGACATCTACGACCCGATGCACCTGGAGCTGCTGGAACAGGGCAAGGACGACGAGGACGACAAGCGGGCGGAGGACCTGGAGACCGTCACGCGGGTGCTGAACAACCAGCTCGAACGCGGCGACTTCTTCCTGTGCGCGTCGGAGCGGCAGCGGCACTTCTGGCTCGGCCACCTCGCCGCGCTGGGCAGGCTCACACCGACGTTGTACGACAACGACCCGACGACCGAGTCGCTGCTCGGGATCGTCCCCTTCGGACTGTCGGGCAAGCCGCCGCAGCGCACCGGACCGGCGATCAAGGGCGTGGTGCCGGGGATCTCCGACGCGGACAAGGTCGTGATCTGGGCCGGTGGCGTGTACTCGTGGTTCGACCCGCTGTCGCTGATCCGCGCGATGGACCAGCTGGGGCAGCGGCGATCCGACGCGAAGCTGTTCTTCCTGGGGATGAAGCACCCGAACCCCGAGGTGCCGGACATGGACATCGCGGGCCAGACGCGGGCGTTGTCCGCTTCGTTGGGGCTGACCGGCGAACACGTGTTCTTCAACGACGGGTGGGTGCCGTACAACGATCGGCAGAACTTCCTGCTCGACGCGGCGTGCGGGGTCACGACGCACTACGAGCACGTGGAGACCACGTTCGCGTTCCGCACGCGGGTGCTCGACTACCTGTGGGCGGGTCTGCCGATCGTCACCACGTCCGGCGACTCGTTCGCGGATCTGGTGCTGCGGGAAGGTTTGGGCGTCGTCGTGCCGCCGGAGGACCCGGAGGCACTCGCCGACGCACTGGAGAAGGTGCTCTACGACGAGGAGTTCGCGGCCGCGTGCCGCGAACGCATCGCCGTCGTCCGTGAGCGGTTCACCTGGGAGACGGCGCTCGCGCCGCTGGCGGAGTTCTGCCGCGACCCCAGGCCCGCTGCGGACCGTCTGCCTGGCTCCGCACCACTGGTGCGCACACCGGGGTTGAGCAAGGCGGACAAGGTGAAGCGGGACCTGCGGCTGGTGCGCGAGTACCTGGACGCCGGTGGCCCGTCCGAGTTGGCCAAGCGGGCGACGGGGCGTCTGCGCAAGATCGCACGTGGTGGCAGCTGAATGGCGAGATCCCCGAAACCCCTCTCTGTGCTGCTCGACGGCACACCCCTGCTCGGACTCCGCACCGGAATCGGCCGCTACACGGCGGCACTGGCCGAAGAACTGGCTTCCATGCCGGAAGCCGTCGACGTGCGCGCTGTCGCGTTCACCTTGCGCGGTTGGCGGGCGTTGCGGACTGTGTTGCCGCACGACGTCACGGCGCGCGGGCTTCCCGTTGCGGCACGGGCGTTGCGCGCGATGTGGCTGCGGTCCCCGTTCCCGCCGGTCGAGATGCTGGCCGGGTTCTCCGACGTCATGCACGGCACGAACTTCGTGCTGCCGCCGACGGTTCGGGCCGGCCGGGTCGTGACGATCCACGACCTGGCGTTCCTCGACTCCCCCGGCGACCTGCCGCCGTCGGACCGCAGGCTGCCCGAGCTCGTCCGGCTGTCGGCCCAGCGCGCGGACGTGATCTGCACGCCGACCGCGGCGGTGGCCTCCGTGGTGGCCGACCGGTTCGCGGTGCCGTTGGAGAAGATCGTCGTGACGCCGCTCGGGGTCGATCCCGCGTGGTTCGCGTCGCGGCCGCCGTCTCCCACGCTGCGCGGCCGGCTCGGGCTGCCGTCCGAGTACCTGCTGTTCGTGGGCGCGGACGGGCCGCGCAAGGGCCTGGAGTACCTGATCAAGGCGCACGCGGCGGATCCGTCGCTGCCGCCGCTGGTGATCGTCGGCCCCGGTCAGTCCGGTGTGGACGGACGGGTGCTGCGGACCGGGTACCTGTCGGACGTGCACCTGCGTTCGGTCGTCGCCGGAGCCACCGCTCTCGTGATGCCGTCACGCGACGAAGGTTTCGGACTGCCGGTGCTGGAAGCGTTGGCGTGCAACGTTCCTGTGGTGTGCTCGGACGTGCCCGCGTTGCGCGAGACCGCCGGTGGCCACGCGCTGCACGTGCCGGTCGGGGACGTCGAGGCACTCGCCGAAGCGCTCTCCCAGGCCGTCGCGGCACCGGCGACCCCCGCAGCCCAGGCCGAACGACGGGCGTACGCGTCGGAGTTCACGTGGCGCAGGTGTGCGGAGAAGACGGTTGAGGCGTACCGGCAGAGCAGAGCCTGACGTTTCGACGTTGTAGGGCGTCAGGAGTCCTGGCGCCCCAACGACTTCACCGAGAGTGCGGCCTCGGCGAACGTTTGTCGAGCTGGCTCAGCGACACCTGTCGTGAGCCCGTGACAACGGCAACGCACTTCAGGAAGCGCTGCCGATCGGAATCCGCTGTCGCGGGACGCTGAGGGTTGCGCCCGGAATCGAACATGCCGAACAGGTTCTCGTACTTGAAACGGCCGTGCCAGACCGGTCACTCCAATGGCCCAGCACCAGCACGGGGAGCTACCACGCCCGCCTTGAATGCCTCCGAAAGGGCGCTTCGCCAGTGCGGCAACGGACGTAGTCCCGCTGCTGCCCATGCCGCACCCGACAGCACCGAGTAGGCGGGTCGTGGAGCGGGTCGCGGGAAGTCAGCGGTGGTGCAGGGCTTGACGCGAGCCGGATCGGCGCCGAGCTCCTCGAAAATCGCCTGTGCGAAACGGAACCAGGTCGTCTCGCCACCGCCCGTCGCGTGCAGAAGACGCTGCGAAGGCAACACCGAGGCCAGCTCGAGAAGTCCTGCCGCGAGGTCGTGCGACCACGTCGGCGCGCCGCGCTGATCGTCCACAACGGACACCGAAGGTCGCGAGGACTCCAGTGCCGCCATGGTCTTCACGAAGTTCGAGCCGTGCACGCCGTAGACCCACGACGTGCGCACGACGTAGCCACCCGCTTCGAGCACACGGCGTTCGCCTTCGAGCTTCGTTCGCCCATAAGCGGATTTCGGCCCAACGGGGTCCGACGGCTCGTACGGCCGCGTGCCGTCGCCGGCGAACACGTAGTCCGTCGACACCTGGATCAGCGGAATTCCAAGCGACGCACAGGCTTCCGCCAACAAACCGGGGCCGACCGCGTTGACCGCGAACGCGCGGTCCTCGTCGGTCTCGGCGGCGTCGACAGCGGTGTACGCGGCCGAGTTGATCACCGCGGAGGCACCGGCGAGGTCGTCGGCGGTCACCTTCGTGACGTCCAGCTCGGCCGACGACAGCGCGCGGACGTCGGAGGACAGCGCTGCGAGGTCCTGGCCGAGCTGGCCACGACCACCGGGAACGAGGATCAACGCGCTCAGCCCTTCGCCAGCGCGGCGCGTTCCTTGAGCGGCTCCCACCAGGCGCGGTTCTCGCGGTACCACTCGACCGTGTCGGCGAGACCGACGGCGAAGTCGACCTGCGGCGCGTAGCCCAGCTCCGAGGCGATCTTGGAGATGTCCACCGAGTAGCGGCGGTCGTGACCCTTGCGGTCAGTCACGGGCTCGACAGACGACCAGTCGCGGCCCGTCGCGGCCAGCAGCTGCTCGGTCAGCTCGCGGTTCGTGAGCTCGGTGCCGCCGCCGATGTTGTAGATCTCACCCGGACGGCCGGCCTCGGCGACGAGCTGGATGCCGCGGCAGTGATCGGCGACGTGCAGCCAGTCGCGCACGTTGAGCCCATCGCCGTAGAGAGGCACCTTCTTCCCGTCGATCAAATTGGTGACGAAGAGCGGAATCACCTTTTCGGGGAACTGGTACGGCCCGTAATTGTTCGAACACCGAGTGATGCTCACGGGCAGTCCGTGCGTGCGGTGGAATGCGCGCGCGAGCAGGTCGGAAGAAGCCTTGGAAGCCGAGTACGGCGAGTTCGGTTCGAGGATGTGGTCCTCGGCCCACGAGCCGCTCTCGATGGAGCCGTAGACCTCGTCCGTCGACACGTGCACGAACCGGCCGACGCCCGCGTTCAGGGCGCCCTGAAGCAGCGTCTGCGTGCCCAGGACGTTCGTCAGCACGAAGTCCGCGGAACCCTCGATCGAGCGGTCCACGTGCGACTCCGCGGCGAAGTGGACGACCACGTCGACGCCCTGCATCTGCTCGGACACCACGGCGGGGTCGCAGATGTCGCCGCGCACGAACTCGAACTTGCCGGCGACCGGTGCGAGGTTGGTCTCACTGCCCGCGTAGGTGAGCTTGTCGAGCACCACCACTTCGGCACCCGCGAAGGCGGGGTACGAGCCGCTCACCAACTCCCGCACGTAGTGCGAGCCGATGAACCCGGCCCCACCTGTCACCAGTACGCGCATGCTCAATTCCTCCTGTGGTGTGCCACCGCTCGCAGTCTGTCATGTACCTGATCGCTGCAACCCACAGCGACGTCACGTCGTGTGTCTTATAAACGACTAAACTCGGCGTAGTGGGGGAGGAAACGATCGTGGAAGGCAGGAGTCTGCCGGTCAGGGTGGAGGGGACCCGGCCGTCGACGGCTTTCCGCGCGTTCCTGGTGACCGGGCGAATCTTCGTCACGCTGGTCTCGGCAGCTGTGTTGACCGTCACGTCGATCGGCTGGGCGAAGATCAAGAACGCGAACGACGGCATCGTCAAGACCGAGGTCATCTCCGAGGAACTCGTGAAGCAGGGCCCGAAGCCGCTCGACGGCGCCGTCGACATCCTGCTGGTCGGCGTGGACAGCCGCACCGACGCGCAGGGCAACCCGCTGTCGAAGGAAGCGCTGGCGCTGCTCAACGGCGGATTCGCGGACGGTGAGCAGAACACCGACACGATGATCCTCGTGCACATCCCGGTGGACGGCACGCGCGCGGTCGCGATCTCGTTCCCGCGCGACTCCTACGTCGAGATCGCGGACGGGTTCGGCAAGCACAAGCTCAACTCCGCGTTCGCCCGCCAGCGCAACACGGTCGACCAGCAGCTGCGCGCCAAGGGCGAGACCGACGAGCAGAAGATCCGCACCGAGTCGATGGCAGCGGGCCGCAAGACGTTGATCAAGACGATCGAGAACATGACCGGCGGCACCGTGCGCGTCGACCGGTACGCCGAGGTCAACCTCGCGAGCTTCTACGAGGTGACGAAGGCCATCGGCGGCGTCGAGGTCTGCGTGAAGGAGGACACGGAGGACTCCGACTCCGGCGCGGACTTCAAGGCGGGCCCGCAGACGATCGAAGGCGCTCGGGCGTTGTCGTTCGTGCGGCAACGGCACGGGCTGCCCGGTGGCGACCTCGACCGCATCGTGCGGCAGCAGGTGTTCATCGGCGCGCTCGCGAAGAAGGTGCTGTCGACCGGCACGCTGACCGACTCGGACAAGCTGAACGGGCTGGTCGAGGCGGTGCAGAAGTCGGTGATCCTCAGCGCGGGCTGGGACATCACCACGTTCGCGGAGCAGATGCAGGGCCTGGTGGGCGGCAACATCGAGTTCCGCACCATCCCGGTCGGCGACCCGATGGACACGTACGGCGACGGCAACGTGCTGCCGGTGAACCCGGCGCAGGTGAAGAAGTTCCTCACGAACCTCGCCGCGGACAAGTCGCCGTCCAGCTCCGCGCCGACGACGACCACGACGCTGCCGGCGCCGCCGAACTCGTCGATCACCGTGCAGGTCTACAACGCGGCCGGGGTGCAGGGACTGGCGAGCACCGTGCTGAACGCGTTGGCGGGCAAGGGGTTCAAGCGCGGCACCTTCGCCTCGGCACCGCAGATCAGCGACACCACCGTCGTGAAGTACGCGGCGGGCGAGGAGGGCTCCGCGCGGAAGGTGGCCGCGGAGCTCGGCCCGAACACCGGCGTCGAGGAGGACGCGTCCGTCCGAAAAGGACAGGTGCAGGTCTTCGTCGGCACCGACTACTCCGCACCGGGCGGGGACGACGGTGAGGACGTCGATCCGCAGGGTGTGCCCGGTACGTCGTCGAACGCCCCTTCGAGCAGCGTGCCGCCGATCACGGCGGGCGGACTGGTCTGCGTGAACTGAAACCCCGGCGTAACGAGCTTCCGATAGTTACGCTGAGCACGAAAAACCAGTACACGGAGGACCGACGTTGAGCGCTGCCACCCGAGCGAAGAAGACCGCCCTGGTCGTTGCCAGGACGCTCGTCGCGCTCGTCGCCGTGACAACGCTGGCGTTCTCCGGCTACTTCTGGACCGCGCTGCGGCTGGTGCAGCAGAACACCAACACCACGCAGATCCTCGAGGTGCTGGAGAACATCCCGAACTCGCCGCCCGCGGAGGACGGCGCGCTGGACATCCTCCTGGTGGGCAGCGACAGCCGGACGGACGCGCAGGGGCGGCCACTTCCCGCGGACGTGCTGCGCAAGTTGCGCACCGAGGGCACGGACACGGTGAACACGGACACGATCATCGTGATGCGCATCCCGCGCAACGGCGGCAAAGCGAGCGCGATCTCGATCCCGCGCGACACGTACGTGCCGATTCCCGGTTTCCGCGAGGACAAGATCAACTCTGCGTACGGCGCGGTGAAGTACCTCACGGCCGAACGGCTGCAGGCCGAGGGCGTGTCGGATCAGCAGGAGCGCGAACGCAAGTCCGACGAGGCAGGGCGCAAGGCGCTGGTGCAGGTCGTGCAGGACCTCACGGGGATGCGGATCGACCACTACGCCGAGATCAACCTCTACGGCTTCTACCTGCTGACCGAGGTGATCGGCGGTGTCCGCGTCTGCCTGAAGGCCGGCACGTCGGACCCGAACTCCGGCGCGAACTTCCGCGCGGGCGAACAGGTGATCTCGGGCGGCGACGCGCTGTCGTTCGTGCGGCAGCGGAACATGCCCGGCGGTGACCTGGGTCGCATCCAGCGGCAGCAGGTGTTCATGTCGCAGGCGATGAAGCAGCTGCTGTCCGCCGGCACGTTCACCGACCCCGGCCGGATGAACGGCCTGCTGGACGCGATCTCGAAGTCCGTGGTGATCGACGAGAAGCTCGACCTGGCAACGCTCGCGACGCAGGCGCAGGGTCTCGCGTCGGGCAACGTGGAGTTCGCCACGATCCCGGTCACGAACATCGACGCGCGCAACGAGCGCGGCCAGAGCGTGGTCACGGTGGACAGGGACGCGGTGAAGGCCTGGGTGGCGCAGCAGATCGGTGAGACGCCGAAGCCCGCGCCCTCGTCCACCTCCACGTCGCCCGCGAAGTTCGGTGCGGGAAAGCTGCTTTCGCTGGACGGCTTCCCCGCCGTCGCGGCCGCGGCCCAGCAGGACGTTCCCTGCATCGACTAGGAGTGCCGCCTGTCGGACGGCACGTTCCATCGGACTGGGTCCTGGTCGCGCGCGCTATTGCTCTTCGACGTCCTGATGGGGCCAACCTGCGCCTTCCGACACCTCGATGAACACGTGGGCACCGCCCGGCCCTTGACCCGCGCCCCTGTTGAGAACCTCGTACACCTGCCGCACATCGTCTCAGCGCTGGAGGGTTTTTCCGAGGGCTGAGACGATCGCCATCACGACACCCGCCCGGTGCCCGCGAAGTTCGGTGCGGGCAAGCTGCTTTCGCTGGACGGCTTCCCCGCCGTCGCGGCCGCGGCTCAGCAGGACGTTCCCTGCATCGACTAGGGTCGTGGCATCCCCAGCGAACTAGGAGTTGCCGCGTGAGCGTGACCGAGATCCTCTTCACGCCGTTGCTGAAGGCCGACTCCGGCCGTCCGCTGATCACGCATTACGACGACGCGACGGGCTCACGGGTCGAGCTGTCCCGTGCCACGATCGCGAACTGGGCAGCGAAGACCGCGAACTGGTTGCGCGACGAGCACGACGTCGAGCCGGGTGACCCGGTGGCGGTGCTGCTGCCCGCGCACTGGCAGACCGCCGGCCTGCTGCTGGGTGCGTGGTGGTGCGGCGCTCGCGTCGTCGGTGCGGGCGTCGATGCCCGCGTGGCCGTCGTTCCGCCCGGTGGCAAGGCCGATGCCGACGTCGTGGCCGTGGCTTCGTTGCACCCCATGGGGTTGGGTGCCGGTGCGCCGGTCGACTACCTGGACGACGTGCGCGTGCACGGTGACGACTTCACACCGTGGTCGCCGGTGCCGGGTTCGACGCCGGCGCTGGGCGAGTCCACTGTGGACCAGCTGGTGGCCGAGGCACGCGAGCTGGGTGCGAAGCTGGGTGCCGAGCCGCGCGTGTTGTCCACTCTGGAGTGGGACGTTCCTTCCGGTGTGCTGGAAGGCTTCCTGGCCGTGCTCGCGGCCGGTGGATCGCTCGTGCAGGTGAGCAATCCCGACGCGGGCCGGTTGGCCGCGCGCCGGGAGAGCGAGAACGTCACGCTGCAGCTGGGTTGAGCACCTTGTTGTTCTTGAACAGCACGCGGTCCAGCGCGTAGGCACCGCCGTTGAAGCCGAGCGCGAGCGCGCCGGCTCCGAGCACCACGACGAGCTCCCCGCCACCTTCGCCGAGCAGGCCGTTCGGCAGGTGCACGAGAACGAACGCGCCGAGCATGTCGACCGCGAGCAGCACACCGGCGATCGGCAGCGCCACACCGGCGATCAGCGCGAGGCCACCGGCGAGCTCGACGGTCGCGGCGAACGCGGCCGAGACCGAGGGCAGCGGAACACCCATCTTCTCGAACGACGCGCCCGTGCCGGCGAGACCGAACTCGGTCCACTTCTGCCAGCCGTGCGCGACGAACACGATGCCGAGGCCGATCCGGCCGATGAGTGCGGCGACGTCCTTCACCATGGTTCCTGCTCCCCGATCCTGTCGTTCCGCTGTCGGTCGTTCAACTTCGAACCAAAACTAGTACAGGTTTGAACGACCTCATGAAAACGACAGGATCCCCACAGCGAATCCTTAGGGAACGAGGTCAGGCCGTGGTCAGCTGCTCCACGGTCCAACGCTGGTTGGCCTGGTCGGCGCCGTCCCACTGAACGACGACCGAGCCGTTCGCGGTGCGGTGCTCGTACACGTCGAGGGTCTTGGCGGTGAGCGCGCTCACGATCGCCACGGTCTCGTTGGGCTGAGCCGCGAACACGAACTGCTGCGCGCCCGCGTAATGGCACGCGTACTGGATCAGGTGCACGCCGTTGTGGATCTCAGCGTTGCGGACGTCGAGACACTTGCCGGACTTCTTGTTCTTCAGCGCGTACTTCTTGTCGCCGAGATCGACCAGTTCCCACACCATCTTGTCGCCGCCGACGCAGTCCCAGATCTCGGTGAGGGCGAAGTCGGCGAGCGCACCCTGGTTCGGGACGTTCGTGAGACCGGCGACCTGGAGGCAGCGGCCGGACTGCTGCCCCTTGAGGCGGATGGTGCCGAGCGTCATCTGCTTCGTCCACTCGACGTGGCTCGGGTCGATGAGGCGCCATTGCTGGTTGATGGCGTTGGTGTTCGTGTACTGCACGACCAGGTTGCCGTTGGCGGTGCCGTCCGCGGTCGCGTAGCTGCCGTTGCCGATGTTGCGCAGCTGGAACATGCCGTTGGGGTTCTCCAGGAACTCCCAGCGCTGGTTCGGGTGGTCGTTGCACGGGTTCTGGACGAGCCAGGTGCCCGCGATGTCCAGGCACTGCTTGGAGTTGAGGTTGATCAGCTGGTAGCCGTCCGTCTTCTTCGCCAGCTCCCACACCTGCTTCACACCGCGCACGCAGTCCCACAACTCGGTGCTCGCGCCGGGGTTCAGGGCTCCCTCGCCCTGGCCGCCGACGACCTGCAGGCACCGTCCTGACTGGACGCCCTGCAGCTCGATCACCCGGTGGTCGGCCGGCTTGATCAGGTCCTGCTTCGCGGCCACGTGCTGGCCCGTGTTGAGGAACTCGTCGTAGGCGAGCTTCGTCCCGGCGGCGAGTGCGGCGCGGGCGGCGGCGGCGAGTTTCGGCTGGTACCTGTCCGCGACCGCCTTCTCCAGGATGACGCGGATCTGGCGCTCCGCCTCGATCTTGTCGAGGCGGTCCTGCTCGTCGATGTCGGCCTGGTGCGCCGCGTGCACGCCGGTGAAGATGAACTCCTTCCACACAGCGGGTTCGCGGCTCTCGTAGGCGATCTGCGCCTTGGCCTTCACCTGCGCGCCCCTGGTGCGCTTGATGATCTCGTAGATGAACTCGCGGTCCGGGAGGTTCTTCAGCTCCTCGGTGGCCGTCGACTGGGTGGCCGCGGTCCAGGCCTGTTCCTTGGCCTTGCGGTTCGCCTCGCGCTCGAGTCGTTCGCGCTCAAGGCGTTCCGCCTCTTCGATCTTGCGCTGCTTGTCGATGCGCGACGCGGCGTAGATGCCGGTGACGAGGAACTCCTGGCGTTGCTCGTCGGTCGAGCCGGTGCGCAGGACGTTGGCAGCGCCCTTCTTGACGTCGCTGCCCTCCTCCGCGTGCTCCCAGAGCTTGAAGACGAAGTTCTCCAGCGAGACGTCGAGCAACGCCTGCGGGACGTCGGTCCAGCCGATTTCCGCTGCTGCCGCGAGACGTTGACGATCGCGCTCGGCCTTCTTCGCCGCCTCGATCTGGTCGAGGACGCTCGCGTCGAAGATCCCCGCGGTGATGAACCGGTAGCAGGCCTGCTCGTCGGTGTCGGTGAACGCCGCGAGCGCGGCGGCCTTGACGTTGCTGCCGTCCTTCGCCTTCTGCCACAACGTGATGACGAAGTTCTTGTCCGTCATCACCGCCATCTCGGGCGTCAGGATGATGTTGATCTCGCGGGCCGCACGCTCGCGCTGTTCCGTGGTCGACTCCTGAGCTTCCTGTTCGGCGGACTGGCTCGCGACAGGTGCTGCCACCGCCGGCGCGGTCGTCGCACCGGTCACCAAAGAGGCCGCTACCGCGAGCGCTGCTGCTGCGCGCATGCCACGGCCGACCAGAGTGGATCTGGACAAGTGAATCCCCCACGATTCATCAAGTTGTCGGCACCAGCCCCAGTTACCCCCCAAGGTGCCGGGCGCACTGTAAGCACGCGCCTCAGGCCACCGCAACGAGTTTGCGCCGAACGGACGCACATTGACACGCGTGTTAGGAAATGCCTTGGGGGGGACGAGTTTTACTGGGGTACTGGGGGAAGTAAATGGCGCTCAGGCTCGCGGTTCTGGCTGCCGCGCTCACGGTGGGAGCGGTCCTCACGACCACGGCTCCCGCTGCCCTCGCCGACACGAAGACAGCCGCTGACCAGGTCGAACTGGCCTCGTTCCGCCGCGACTTCGTCATGAGACTGGCATTGCGGGACGCGATGCCGGAAGTCAGGGCGGAGGCCTGGAACGCGTTGCGCAGCAGCGCGGGCGAGGCCGCTCTGGTCGACTTCCTGGCCATCGGATATCCGAATGCCAAAGCGAGAGCAGCCCAGCGAATCGATCGAAATTACAAATACATCAAGCGCGTCAACGACTTCTCGTTGCCGGGCAGCGCGGTACGCGCCACCTCCGCGGTGGCGCTCACGAGCACCTCCGCCGCGCAGGCCGAGTACGTCCAAAGTGGACATGCTCGGGCCCAGGAACTGGATCGCCTGAACAACAACAAGTACGAGGAGAAACTCGCCCGGATGGCGCAGGAGGACCGCGACTACGTGGCCGTTCTCGCCGCTGATGATCCCGGCGTCCAGGTCCGCGCGGCGGCGAACCGCGCGTTGTCCGTGGGCGACGAGACCTCGATCGGGTTGTTCTTCAAGTACTACTGGGGAATCGGTGCCGACCTCGACACCGAGGCGTTCCGCCGCACGACCTCCGACCAGAACGACATCTGGCACAGCAAGATCCGCACGCTGACCGAGGCGGCGCTGGCCGCGGAGAAGGCCGAACGCGAGTCGAGCGGCGAGCTCGCCCGCAAGGCCCGTGCCGACGCGATCGCGGCGTGGCGCGAGATCGAGAGCCAGGCCAGTCAGTCCTCGGTGGACTGGAACGCCGAGAAGGCCAAGGCGGACAGGCAGGCGTCGAGCTGGGCGTCGGTCGCGGCACACGCACGCGCGGCGCAGACGGAACAGGACTGGGCAGCTGTGCTCGCTCGGGCCGACCAGGGCAACCACTCCTGGGCGGACGAGGCCGAGTGGGCTTCGCAGCAGGCCAACTCGTGGCGATCCATTGCCGCACAAGCACGTTCGAACGCCCAAGCGGCGATCGACCGTGACCAGGGGGACGACTAAAACATGAAGCGCAGACATCCCGGCGCCGCCACGTTGCGGCGCCGGTCGATCACGGCCGTCATCATCACGCTGCTGTTGTCGTTGACGGGCGGGAACCTGCCCGCGATCGCAGCGCCACACCAGCCCGCACCGGTGTTCCAGTCCACGGCGAGCGAGCCGGTGGACGAGGAGTACGAGTTCTACCGGCAGCTCGTACAGGACATCGCCGAACACGCGGAGGACGTCGAGGTCCGCGACGCCGCCATCGCAGCACTTGCCGTTGGCACCAAAGAGAAACTGATCTGGTTCCTCGACCACGGCGAGACCGAGGCCCGCGCCAAGGCGGCCGAGCGCAAGCGCGCCGAGGCCGCGGAGAACCGCCGCAAGGTCGAGGAATGGGCCCGCACCGGCGGCCCGAACGTCAAGGCGGGCGCCCAAGCCGCGTTGACCGCCGGCGACCAGGCGATCAGGGACTTCGTGGCCTACGGCTACGAGATCGCGCTGAAGCAGGACAAGCAACAGGCCGAGGACGACAAGGCGGAGCAGGAACGCATCATCGCCCGCGTCCGCGACATGGTCGAGCACGGCGGCCCGCAGGTGAAGATCGAGGGCGAGGCGTTGCTCGCCCGCGGCGACTACGCCCTGATCCGCGAGTTCTACCTCACTGGCTACGCCGAGGCGAACAAGCGCGACCACGACTTCCAGGCAACGATCGAGCAGGCGTTGATCGACCGCAACAAGGCGATCACCGACCTCACCGCGCTGGCCCGTCGCAGCGAGGAGGCCGCGAGCGCGCGGGCGGAGATCGTGCGCGCCAACATCAAGTCCGTCAAGGCGTTGGACGACGGCACGATGGCCATGACCATGGCCGCCAGGGCCGCCCACCGCGCCGACCAGATCCTGCAGGAGGACAAGCCGGGAAGGGCACAGGGCCACAAGGGCCGCGACGCCGACATCGACGCCCTGCGCGCCGAGGCGACCCGCTACGCCGACACCGGCAACCGCGCGTCGGTCAGCGCTGCTGAAGCCACGGCACAGGCTCAGAACGCGGCCGTGCGGCTGATCAACACCGGCATGACCAACGGCCTCGACTGGGCGAAGGTCACCATCGGCATCGGCGGCGCGGTGGAAGCAGCCGCCAAGGCCGCCGAAACCGCCCAGCACGCCATCGAGGCGACGCTCGCCGACTCCCGCGCGCTGGACGCGAACGCCGGTGCGCAGGAACACGCCGAGAACGCCAGGAAGTACCGCGCGGAAGCCGAACGCCAAGCAGCGCAAGCAGCAAGCCTGGCCGAGGCAGCGCGCAAACAGCAGGACATCGCGGTCGCCTCACGTGATCGTGCCGCCCAGCAGAGGACCATCGCCCAGAACGCGGCGGCGAGCGCACGCCAGCACGCCGTCAACGCCCGCAACCACCGCCTCAACGCCCAGGCCGCGGCCTCGAACGCAGTCGCCAAGGCACACGCGGCGGTCAAAGCGCAGAACGACGCGTTCGAGGCGAAGAAGAAGGAAGACGACGCGATCAAGGCCGTCCGGGACACCGGCACGGAGCTCGACGTGGTCATCAAGATCAAGATCTTCAAGTCCAGCTATGCCGAACGGGTCGAGGCCCAGCTGAAGAAGGCGCGCGAAGAGGCCATCCGGGAGGGCCGCAACGCCGACGAGGCCACGAAGGACATCGCCGAGGCCGCGGGCAGAGCACGTTCCGAAGCCAACGCGGCGGAGGCCTGGGCCGGGCGTGCCGGCGCCGCGGCGTCCGCAGCGAACGCGGAGGCACAACGCGCCGCGGTGGATGCACGCACAGCCCGTGCGGCTGCCTCTAGAGCAGACAAGGAGGCCGTGACCGCACGCCGGGCTTCCGACGAGGCGAACCGGCTCGCGCTGGAAGCGTCCAACGTCGCGATCGCCACGCAGGCGTCGGCCGACCAGACCCGGTACGAGGCCAACGCCGCGGTAGCCGAGGCGAACTCGGCGGTGTGGCAGTCGACGATCGCCGACAGGGCTTCCTCGGCGGCGGCCGCGTCCGCGTCGTTGATCATCGATCCGGCCCGTGCCGCCGAGGTGGTCACGCGGCCGTACGCGGGAATCAACGGCGACGCCCGCAGAGCGCTGGAAACCGCAGCCAAGGCGTTGACCATCGGCGAGGAGCAGTCCCGTTCCGCGCGGGAGAAGGCGGAGGAGGCGGCGCGGGCGGCGACCCAGGCCCAGGAAGCCGCCACCCGAGCCATCGGTGACACCAAGCTCGCCTACGAGGCGGCCGCCCGTGCCGCGGAGTCGGCGAAGCTGGCCGCGCAGTACGCGGTGAGCGCCGACACCGCGGCGAACCAGGCGTCGCAGAACGCCGCCGGTGCGCACAAGGCTGCCTCGACGGCGGCACAGCACGCGTCATCGGCGCGGTCGGACGCCGTTCGCGCGGGCAACTCCGCGGCGATCGCGTCCGGTGCCGCGCAGGCAGCGGGTCAGGCCGCGGCCGCAGCCGAGTCCGTCCTCAAGTGGGCGACGCAGGCGACGGCGGCGATCCACACGTTCGCGAGCGAGGTCGGCCAGGCCCTCGACCAGATCCAGGACGCGAGGGCCAGGGCGGAGGAGGCGCAGCGCAGGGCGCTCGAGCAGGCCAAGCGCAAGCAGGACGAGCTCAACGCCGAGTTCACGCGCGGACTCACGGGCTTCATCAGCTGCATGGCGGGACGGTTCACCGGGGACTGCGCCGCGTTGGAGCGCAAGATCGCCGAGAAGGTCGGCCAGGGCATCGACGGGGCGAAGGACCTCGCCAGGGACATCATCCTGTGCCAGGGCGGCGACGAGGCGTCCTGCCGCCGTGGCGCGGAGGGCATGAAGAAGATCCGCGACTTCACGCTCGAGGCGGGGAAGGGCTTCATCGAAGGCGCGGTGAACACCTGGAACGGCATCGTCAAGCTCGCCGAGTGCGGCGTGCAGGGCGTCACCGGTTCGAACTCGACGGCCTGCGGCGAGATCTGGGCGGGGATCAAGGACGTCTGGGACAACCCGTACAAGCTGGTCCACCTCGACGTCTGGCACGAGAACCCCGGCAAGGCGTTCGGGCTCACCGCTTTCGACGTCTTCGGAATCGCCGTCACCGCACCGATCGGCGGTAGCGGCGGCCTGCTGGGCAAGGCGTTGGGCGCCGTGGGATCGGCAGTCACCAAGGCGACGACCAGGATCGCGGGTGGCGTCGGCCGGTTCGGCAGCTTCGTCGTGAAGCTCGCGGAGGACATCGCGCTGCCGGTCAAGCTGCCCGGCAACATGGCCGAGGTCCTCAACCTCTCCGTGCGGATCGAGGGCGGCATCGCCAAGCTCGACGGCGCGGTCGTGGGAATCGACGGCACGCTCTACCGGTTCGACTCGCTGACCATGCGGGCCGAGGGCGACCTCGCCCGGATGGAGGGCGCGATCGCCCGCATCGAGCGGAAGTCACCCGACGTCGAGCTCGAGATCACGCTCGAGAACGGTGTGGCCAAGCTCAAGAACGCGGCGTTCAAGTTCGAGCAGCTGGAACGGGTTCCTCCACCCGAGCGACTGACCAAGCCCGAGGGCAAGATCGTCAACGGGGAATGGGTGTTGGAGGAGTACGGCCAGACGCTCAAGCTGACCAAAGCGCAGAACGAGGCGGCCGATCGCTTCCTCGCCAAGGCGAAAGCGGCGGAGCACGAGATCACGGCTGTCGTGGACGACCTCGTCGACGACCTCCGGCCGCAGTTCCCGAGCGCCCGGCTGATGGGCTTGGAGCACAGCCTCAAGAGCCCTGACTCGCTGAAACGCAAGGTCTACAGCAAGCTGAACGCCACCCCGGACGTCGACCGGCTGCTCGCGGGCATCGGCGACGCGGTCCGGTACACGATGGTCGTCGACGACGCCGCCTACTACGCCGGTGTCATGAAGGGGATCGAGAAGCTGGAGGACGCGGGGTTCGAGAAGATCGAGGTCAACAACTACTGGTACGAGTACCGGAACGAGGACAGGTACCGCGGCGTGAACAGCACGTGGCGCGACCCGGACTCGGGGCAGCTCTTCGAGTTCCAGTTCCACACGGAGCACAGCCTGCGGGCGAAGGAGTTCGAGCACCCGTGGTACGAACTGCACCGGGTGCCCGGCGTGGATCCGCTGGAAGCCGCGTTCGCCAAGGCGCAGGCCGCGCTGATCTTCGGCGACGTGCCGTTCCCCGAGTGGGCGCAGCTGATCCCGCAGTTCCCGTACCGGCCGTAGGGAGGTTCGATGCACAGGTACTTCGCGCTCGTCGGTGTCGACGACACCGTGGATGAGCCGTACGTCGTCGTGCGCACCGGCGGCGAGCACGACGAGGTCTTCTCCACCAGGCTTCGGTGGGAGTGGACCGATCTGCTGTACCGCATCGAATCCGGGCGCGAGTACCTCCATGCCGTTCCGATCAGTGAGAAGGAAGGCAAGCGCTTCGAGCGGATCCAGGCCCGACGGGTCGAGGACGCGCGAAAACGCGGCATCTTCTGATCGACGCTCAGGCCGGGTCGCGGGCGAGGTCCGCAACCCGGCCTGGCGCCTACTTCTTGAACTGCACGCCTTCGCCCTTGGCGTTCGTGAGGGTCAGCGTGCTGCGGTCGATCTTGTAGGTGGCCTGGCCGCTCAGCGCGGCCACCACCGCCTTCTCCGCAGCGGTCTCATCCGCGCCACACGCCTTGTCGGTGTGCACCAAGGAATCGAACGTGATGGTCTGACCGTCCACTTTGTACGAAGCCGATCCGTCGTTGCACCCGGTGAAGACCGAGACCTTGCCGTCCGCGAACTTCAGCGTGGCCGGCACGCGGCCGGGGACCGACGACACGGCATCGGCCTGGACGAGGCTTTCCAGCTTCCACGTGCCGCCTTCGAGCTTCGCCGGCGCTTCCGCGCTGAGCACGATCTCGGCACCAGAACCGGTGATCACGAGGTTCGAGCCGTCCATCTTCCAGGACGGGCCCGCGCTGAGCAGCTTGGACAGCCAGGCGTCCTGCTTGTGCAGATCGGGACTCGGACAGCCCATCGCCGTGCTGCTGAGGTCGGTGACCTGGAGCTTGCCACCGTCCAGCGTGACCGGGCCCTGCATCTGGTTGCAGCCGGCATTGGCGAGCAGGCGGCCGTCGTCGGTGAATCTCAACTCCACCCTCGTGCCCTCGACCATGGCACGCGGTGTGCCCTGTTCGGTGACGGACGTGGACGTGAACACTTTTCCCTGCACGTCACCACTCCCCTGGCCGGCACTGCCTCCGGACCTGTTGCCGCATCCGGTGGCCAGCAGGGCTACGGCGATGACGGCGGCGAGAACTCGGTAGCTCATGTGTTCAGGACGGAACACGGGGTCTCCTGGGTTGCCCGAAGGCCGGACACGGGATCTCCGTGCCCGGCCAACGGAAATTCGACATCACGGGGACAGCGACTCCGCGAAGTCGTAGAGGCTCTTGATGTCGTTGTCGAAGTACGGGCCGTCCATCTGGCTCGCGTCGCTGTGCCGGTGGCTGACGACGCTGTTGATGTAGCCGAGACCGTTCTGGTCGTTGTACTCCTGCAACCACGGTCCACCGCTCGACCCGCCGGTCATGTTGCACCAGGCGCGAACCTGCTGGCCGTGACCGTTCCAGGTCGTGCCCTGGCAGAAGTACTGCAGCTCACCGGTGAACGGCGGACCCGCGGGGTAACCGAGGATCGTGACAGCCACCGAGTAGCCCCAGTTCCAGCGCAGACCGTTGCCACCCACGGCGTTCACGATCGACGTGCCACCGTTGGTCTGCATGATGACGATGCCCATGTCCTCGTCGCTGCTGCTGGAGTTGATCCAGGCAGTCCGCGAGGTGAGCTGGTACGCGTACCACGTGCCGAACGGCCTAGCGCCGTTGCGGTAGCGCGGGACGAACACCCAGTTGGTCATCCACCGGCCACCGGCACCGCCGTGCACGCAGTGCCCCGCCGTCTGGACCAGCTTCTTCTTGCCACTGTTGACAGTCGCGCCCGAGCACACGTAGTTCAGGCCGTTGGCCGGGTTGGTGAAGTACACCTTGCCGACCGTCTGCGACTCGTTGAGCATCGTCCCGATGCCTTGCGCCTGCTCGGTCTGGACCTTCACCGACGGCGCGGCACCGTCGATGCTGCCCGCACGACCCGAGGGCTGGGGTGCGGACGTCGCCTTGACCGTGGCAGGGCCAGTCGCCGGGATCGCTGCGGCCATGCGCTCCGGAGTCCAGTACGAGTCGGCTGCGGCGGCCGTCTGGATCTTGTTGTCGGAGGTTCTGGCCAGGCTGGCTGAGCTGCCGTTCGGTGCCGCCTGCGCGGTCGGCACGAACACGGAAGCAGCCAGCACGAATCCAAACGCTAACGAAACAGTTCTTTTCGCTCTCATTCGAAATACCCCACTAAACGAGGTTAACTTGCGGCTTGGCGAACGTAGCGATGCCTCTGACCTGGTGTCCAGCAGATGAATTGAAGTTGCTCTGTTCAGCAGAACTCACATTCCATGTGCTCCAGAAATCGGTCCGTCCGGGTCATTTCTGCGTTAAATGTGCAGGATCGGAAAGCGCTATCCAGTTGGTTGATCTTGAAGTTGGGGGTTGACAGGGCGTCGGCGCATGGCTGTACTTAACCCAACGGTTAGATAACCAAGTGGTTAGGTACGAGATGGACCAGCTGAGCGCCACCTTCGCCGCACTCGCGGACCCGACCCGCCGGGCGATCCTCGCGCGGCTCACCGAGGGCCCCGCGACGGTGAAGGAGCTCTCCGAGCCGTTCGACATCAGCGGCCCGGCGATCTCCAAGCACCTGCGCGTGCTGGAGAAGGCAGGCCTGATCACGCGTGGCAGGGAGGCCCAGTGGCGCCCCTGCCAGCTCGACGCGACGCCGTTGAAGGAGGTCGCTGTGTGGGCTGAGAACTACCGCCGCTTCTGGGATGCGAGCTACGCCCGCCTGGATGCACTCTTGACCGAGATGAAGGAGAAGGACCAATGACCACAGTCAAGTTCGGCACCACCGTGACGCTGCCGTCCGACACCGAGATCGCGATGTCCCGCACGTTCGACGCGCCCGCTTCGTTGGTGTGGAAGGCTTTCACCGATCCGGCACTGCTTCGCCGCTGGCTGCTCGGCCCCGACGGCTGGGAGATGCCGATCTGCGAGGTCGACCTGCGCGTCGGCGGCAAGTGGCGCTACGGGTGGGCGCAGCCGGACGGTTCGCAGGCGTTCGAGATGTACGGCGAGTACACCGAGGTCACGCCGCACTCGCGCCTCGTGAACACCGAGCACTTCGAGGACAACCCGCCCGCCGTGACCGTGGTGGAGTTCGTCGAAGCCGACGGGCAGACCACGATGACCACGACGATGCGGCTGGTGTCGCAGGAGGCCAGGGACGCGGTGCTGGCGACCGGGATGTCGGACGGGGCCGGGCGTTCCTACGAGAGGTTGAGCGAGGTCCTGGCCACGCTGTGAGACTCGTCGAGGCCGCCCCCGGGACGGCCTCGACGGGCTTCACCTGCCGTACTTGAGATACGCCTTGTCGTAGGCGGTGTCGTACGGCTTGACGCACTCGTCGTGCGACTTCTGCGCCTTCTCACCGAGCTCGTAGATGCTGTCCGGGCTGCTCACGCGGAAACCGTTGCCGCGCATGCAGTCCACGTACGTCTTGAGTGCCTTCTGGACGTTCGGGTCGGCCTGGACCTTGGCGACGATCTGATCGCCTTTGTCCGACAGCTCCCGCATGTCCCTGCCCCACGCGCTCTTGTAGGTCTCGTTGTAGCAGCCAGGTGTGGTTTCGGTGCCGTACAAGGCATCGCCCCAGGCGTTCTGGCGTTCTTCGCTCAGGTTCGCCAGCACGGCGTCGTTCGGGTCCTCGGGGCGTTCGGCGATGGCCGTGTCGAGATCCTTGCCGGACCGTCGCGCCTCCTGGACCGCGAGGTCGACCGGCACCGCGGCGATGTACTCGAAACCGTTGCGGTGCATGCAGTCCGCGATGAGCTCCTCGTGCTTGAGCACCTGCCGGCGCACAGGGTCGTCCTGTGCGCCGCAGGCGGTCAGCGCGAGCAGCAGGAGTGCCGCTGCAAGGCGCTTCATCACGTGCCGCCACTGCCCCAGACGCTCAGGTAGCCCTTGGTGGGCTGGTAGGACCGAGCGAACTGGTTGTGCAGGAACGTGCGATCGGTCTGGTTGATCTTGATGCAACCCGCCGAGCGGTAGTTCGAGTCGCTCCAGCCGCTGGTGCCCTGCGAGTGGATGAAGAGCTCGGTCCGCATGTTGCCGCAGCGGGTCTTCTTGTTGCCGAGCTCCCAGACCCAACCCGTGACGACCTGGTTGCCACCGGTCTTGTTCCAGTGCTTGAAGTAGCTGTTGCTGTCGGAGTCGGTGTTGCTGTACACCCCGTCCGGCAGCCAGCCGTGGTCGTTCGTGCACTCGTTCTTGGTGCCGTCGCCGCTGCCGGCCCGCATCTTGATGCGGTACTCCGTGCTGCCGATGGTCACGTACGCGACCAGCTGACTGTTGAGCGGCGACCCGATGTTCTTGATGTAGTTGAACTGCGGTGGCTCGGTGTACTGACCGACCACCTCCTGCGTGTAGGCCTGCGCCGGGGCCGCCGCGCCGAAGATCAGCGCGACGGTTCCGAGCACCGCCAGTGCTCTCGCCCGCAAGGTGCCTCCCTCTGTGTTGACGGGAGCAGCCTGTCCTTCCTCGCGAAAAGGCCCTTGCCCGTAGCAAACCCGTACTACCGTGCCGCGCGTGGACGCCTTCCACTCGCTGTTGCGCTTGAGACGGCACGAGGCGTCGGTGAGCCAGCGCGAGCTCGCCGACCGCGCGGGCATGAGCGTCGCCGCCGTCCGCGACCTGGAACAGGGCCGGTCCCGCCGGCCGCACCCGCGATCCGTGCGGGCGCTGATCGACGCGCTGGGGCTGACCGGCGCAGCGGCCGACGAGCTGCGCGCGGCCGCTGCCGTTTCGGGGCCGCGGCTGGTCGTCGCCGACGGCGCGGTGCGGTTGTCCGTGCTCGGACCGTTGACGATCCATCGTGGACAGATGGAAACCGGTGTGGGGCGCGGCAAACGGCGGTTGCTGCTCGGCCGGTTGGCTTTGTCGGTTGGCATGCCTGTTGCAGTGGAAGAACTTTCCGCTCTGGTCGGATCTTCGTTGCAGGTTCACGTGTCCCGGTTGCGGTCGATGGTGCCGCTGGACCTGGTGCCTGGTGGCTACCGGTTGTGCCTGCCCTCTTCGCAGTTGGATCTTCTTGCGTTCCGCGAGCTGGCACAGGACTCGTCGTTGCTGGGTGAGGCGTTGTCGTTGTGGCGCGGGCCGGTTCTCGCTGACGTGGACGAGCTGCGCGAGCATCCTCTGGCCACCGCATTGGATGTCGAACGAATCGAAGCGTTGCTGTCCTACGCCGTGGATCGGCCGGTGGAGGCATTGGCTTGGCTGCGGGCTTTGGCTGCCGAGAACCCGCTGCACGAGCCGTTGCACGCGCGGCTGATCAGCGCGCTCTTCGGCGCGGATCTGCAGGCGGAGGCTTTGGCGGTGTTCGACTCGGTGCGAAGGCGTCTCGCCGACGAGCTCGGCATCTCGCCCGGTCCTGAGCTGCTGGAGGCACATCGCCGACTGTTGCGCGCCGAGCCGCCGCGCTCGGTGCCGGCCCAACTGCCGTTGCGGTTGACGTCGTTCGTGGCGCGCGAGGCTTCGTTGTCGTCGTTCTCCGGGCCGCTCGTGGTGGTGTCCGGCGTTGCGGGCGTGGGCAAGACGACGTTGGCGGTGGAGTGGGCGCACCGGATGCGTGCTCGTTTCGCTGACGGGCAGCTGTACGTGAACCTGCGCGGCTTCGATCCGCTCGGGCCGATGTCGGCTTTGGAGGCGCTGCACGGCTTTCTGGACGCTCTGGGCGTGCCCGCTTCGTCGATTCCTTCCGGTCTCGCGGCTCGTTCCGCGCGTTTCCGCAGTCTGGTGGCGGACAAGCGGATGCTGATCGTGCTGGACAACGCTTTGGACGCCGAGCACGTGCGGCCGTTGCTGCCCGGCTCTTCTGGTTGTCAGGTCGTGGTCACGAGCCGTGTCGCGTTGACCGGTCTCGTTGCGGTCGAGGGTGCTGTTTCCGTGGCGCTGGACGTGTTGTCCTCGGTCGAGGCAGATCTGTTGCTCGATGGTCGCGGGGTTCCTGTCGACTCTCGGCCAGGCATCGTTTCCGCTTGCGCTGGGTTGCCGTTGGCGCTCGCGATCGCCGCGGCCCGTTCCGATGCCGTTTGCACTGGCCTGGATTCCTTGTCCGCTGGTGATCCTCGCGCTGACGTCCGCTCGGTCTTCTCGTGGTCGCTCGGCGCGTTGTCTCCTTCGGCGCGTCGGCTGTTCGCCTTGCTGGGCCTGCATCCCGGGCCGTCCTTCGCCGCTCCGGCCGCGGCTGCTCTGGCGGGCTCGGACGTGTTGGCGTTGCTGGACGAACTCGTCGAGGCGTCGCTGCTGTTCTTGTCCTCGCCTGGCCGGTACGCGATGCACGACCTGGTCCGCGAGTACGCCGCCGAGCTGGCTCCGCCTGATTCCCTGCGACTGGCCGACCACTACCTGCACACCGCTCGCGATGCCGCAATGTTGTTGCAGCCCAACAGAGGTCCCTTTTCTCTTCCGGCGCCTTCCGCTCCTCCCGTCGCCCTGTCTTCGTTGCGCCAGGCCTGGTCGTGGTTCGACGCCGAACGCCAAGTGCTGGTCGCTCTTGCGCTGTCGTCCACTTCGGACATTCACATCTGGCAGCTGGCCCGCGCTTTGGCGTCGTTCTTCAACTACCGCGGCCTGTGGGACGAGGCTCTGCCGTTGCACTCGGCAGCCCTGGCCGCCGGCGTGCGATTGGAGTCGTTGTCAATGCAGGCGATGGCGCACCGCCACCTCGCCGGCGTCTACGGCTACATGGACAGCCCACTCGCCGACCACCACTACGAGCGCGCGATCACCATGTTCGCTTCCCTGGGCGACGAGATCTCCGAGGGCCACGCCCAGATGAACTTCGCCTGGCTGCTGTCCCGCCGCGGCAAAGACACCGACGCCCTGATCAGGTACGAGCGCGCGCTGTCGCTGTACCGCCTCTGCGGCAACGAATACGCCGAAGCCCGCGCCCTGAACGCCCTGGGCGAGAAGCTGGCCGCCATGGACCGAGCCCTCGAGGCCGTCCCCCACTGCGAAGCCGCGCTGGAGGTGATGGAACGCCTCGACGACACCCAGGGCATCGCCATCGTCCTGGACAGCCTCGGCTTCGCTTTTTACCGCCTGGGTTCCTTCGCCGAGGCCGTGGCACTCTACGAGCGCGCGATTCCGTTGCGTGAGGAAGGCGGCGACCGTCACTCGATCGCGGCCCTGCACGACCGCCTAGGCGACGCCCACTTCTCACACGGCTCGCTGGCGTCGGCACGCTCGTCGTGGCGCCGCGCCCTGGACATGCTGGAGAGCCTCCGGCACCAGGACGCCCTTGAAGTGCGCGCAAAACTGGACGGAGCGTAGTCACCACTTGTGATCACGGTTCCCCCACCAGGGGCCGTAGTGCGCGGATAGGTTCGGCCCTATGGGACGACTTCTCGCTGCTCTGGCCCTGACTCTGGGCTTCGTCGTGATCTCCGCCCCGTCCGCCTCCGCCTCGGATGCCACACACTGGCTGGTCGCCCCGTGCCCAGCCGGCTCCAAGGCCCTCTGGCTACCGCGCGCCGACAAGTTCGGCACCGACCTCAGCTGCACGACAGAGCAAGCCCGTGCCGCAGCGGTGAAAGCGGCCGTGGACAGCGGCAGCCCGACCCGCATGATGAACGTCGCCCTCGCGTTCGCCCAGCAGCTCTCCGACAAGTCGCTCACGCCGCAGTCGCCGTGCGTGCTCGGGGCCAAGGGAGCGATCGGCGAAGCGTTCGGCACCTGCGTGGCCGCTTAGAACCACTCCCTCGCGCGGGGTAGCGTTGGTCGCTGTACAGAACTGCGACCCGCCGAGGAGATGGCTCATGACCGACAACGCCCAGCCAGGGCGCGTTGGCTATCGGGACATCGCGAACGACCTCCGGCAGCAGATCGACTCCGGCTCGCTTCCGCCCGGCAGCCGGATCCCTGGTGAGAACGACCTCATGGGCCAGTACGGCGTCGAGCAGCCAACGGCTCGCCGGGCGTTGGACGTGCTGAAGAACGAGGGCCTGATCGTCGCCAAACGCGGTTCGGGAACGTTCGTGCGCGAGTTCAAGCCGATCAGGCGCGTGTCCCCAGACCGGCTGCAGGCCAACACTTCCTGGGGAGCAGGGCGCCCGATCTGGAGCACCGACGTCGGCACACGGCCACGAACCGAGGGCGTCACGGTCGACGTCGAGCTTCCGCCTGCCGCGGTCGCCGAGGTGCTCAAGCTCGACGAAAGCGCCCGTGTCGTGACACGGCGACGCCGGTACGTGGTGGACGAGAAACCTGTCCAACTCGCGACGTCGTACTACCCGGAAGCGCTTGTGGCCGGCTCTCCGATCACCGAGATCAACACCGGAGAGGGCGGCGCCTACGCCCGACTCAGGGAACTGGGCCATGAACCCACGAAGTTCCGTGAAGAGCTGCGTACTCGCATGCCGCGAGAGGCCGAGCGCCAGGCCCTCGACCTCGCTCAAGGCACTCCGGTGATCTTGATCGTACGCACGGCGTTCACCGCCGATGACCAGCCAGTCGAGGTCAACGAGATGGTTCTCGACTCAGCGGCCTACGTGCTCGAGTACAAGTTCACGTCCGAGGACTGACTTGCCTTTCTGTACAGAAATACGCTTCACTATGGCTTCCAAGTTCTGTACAGAACAGGTGGCTGACATGTCGAGCGTGCTCATCGCGCCGTACATCACCGCGTGGAGTGCCGAGCAAGATCTGCCGTGCGCGCTGGTGGAGCGGCCGGATCAGAGCATCGGATTCGCCAACGAACTGCTGAGCGACCGAGATCGGCACGGTGTGCTGTGGCAGCAGACCGCTCTCCGTCACCGCGTTGGACGGCCCGAGTTCGCTCAGGTTCATCCGTTGCGGCAACGACGTGCGATGGAACTGTTGCTGTGTCAGGTCTGCGGCGGACCTGCCGACCGGAACGACGATGGAGTTCTTTGGCTGCAACGGGATCACAGCAACGACTGGCCCACGTGGCCGGAGGGAATGGCATCGACGGAGCCACCGGTATGTCTGCAGTGCGTTCCGATGGCGGTGCGAATGTGTCCGGCGTTGCGGCGCGGAGCTGTGGCGGTTCGCGTCAGGGAGCATCCGATCGCGGGTGTGCGCGGCGCGTTCTACCGGCAGAGCGTGCTGGCACCGTCGGCGGTCACCGCGGGGAACTTCGCCTATGACGACCCGATGGTTCGCCGTGTTCTTGCGTCAGCCTTGATCCGCGAGCTGCGCGGCTGCACTGTCGTTCCGCTCGAAGAGGATGCCCCGGGGCTCGGCCTGTAATGCCGCGCCTGCGGGCCCCGATCAAGTGCGTGCACCGCCGCCGAGATCGGGAGCCCGCAGTGACGTCGCCGAACTGGAAGGCCCAGTACGCCGAGATCCGTCCGACGTATGAGTTCTACGAGAAGAAGCTCCGCGATCTGGTGATCGAGATCCTGGAACACGCCGGGATCGACGTGTTCCAGGTCGAGGGCAGGGTGAAGACTCCAGACAGCTTCGACGAGAAGATCAAACGCAAGGCGGGCAAGTACGCCGACCCGCTCTCAGACATGACCGATCTCGTTGGGCTGCGCATCATCGCGTACTACCTCGAGGACGTCGACCGGATCGTCGAGCTGTTGAGCGACGAGTTCGAGGTGCGCAAAGAGCACTCGATGAACAAGCAGGACGAGCTGGCACCCGACCAGTTCGGCTACTCGTCCAATCACCTCGTGATCAGGATCGGCAGCCGGAGCCAACGGCCGGAGTGGGCCAAGTACGCCGACATCTCGGTGGAGCTCCAGGTCCGGACGATGTCACAGCACGCCTGGGCCGCGGTCCATCACAAGCTCAGCTACAAACGGGTCGAAGAAGTCCCGACGTCGTTGCAGCGCAGGCTGTTCCGGCTGAGCGCACTGTTCGAGATGGCGGACGAACAGTTCTCTGCGATCAGAAGAACGGCTTCAGAGCTGTCCGACGAGTACTCGGACAATGTGAAGCAGGGCAACCTCGATATCGAGATCGATGCCGACTCGATCGACGCCTACATCCAGAACAGTGCAAAGGTGCGCGGAATCGTCGCCATTGGCAACGACGAGTTCAACCTCAGCCTCATTCCACCGGACGGTTTCAGGACCGAGACGACCCGCAGCCGACTGCTGCGGATCGCCGCCCACCTCCAGGTCAGAACGATCGAGGGACTTGACCGGCTACTGCCGAGCCCAGATGAGACCCGCGAAATCTTGAGTCTGCTGCGGGCTGTAGGCGACGAGGTCTACCCCGATCGGAAGACTGGAGGGATCGCGGTTGAACACGAGATCCTCAGCAGTCTGTTGATCGTGCTGTACGACGTCCCCAAGGTGCTGCACGAGAGTTTGCAAGCCAACCCTGCGGTCTGGAGACAGTACTACGAAACGAGAGAACGACTGAGGAGCCGGCAGTGACCGACTCCCCAGCTCGAACTCAGCCGTTCAGGACGGCGCGCGACATGACCACGCGCTGAATCTGGTTCGTGCCCTCGTAGATTTGGGTGATCTTGGCGTCGCGCATCATGCGCTCGACCGGGAAGTCGCGCGTGTAGCCCGCGCCGCCGAACAGCTGCACCGCGTCGGTGGTGACCTCCATGGCCACGTCCGAGGCGAAGCACTTGGCGGCGGCGGTGATGAAGCCGATGTTCGGCTCGCCGCGTTCTGCCTTGGCGGCGGCGACGTAGACCATGTGGCGGGCGGCCTCGATCTTCATGGCCATGTCGGCGAGCATGAACTGGACGCCCTGGAAGTCCGAAATGGACTTGCCGAACTGCTTGCGGTCCTTGACGTACGCCACCGCGGCTTCCAACGCCCCCTGCGCGATGCCGACGGCCTGAGCGCCGATCGTGGGACGCGTGTGGTCCAGGGTCCGGAGAGCCGTCTTCAGGCCCGTGCCCGGCTCGCCGATGATCCGGTTCGCGGGGATGGTGCAGTTCTCGAAGTAGATCTCGCGGGTCGGCGAGCCCTTGATGCCGAGCTTGCGCTCCTTGGGACCAACGGAGAAGCCCGGGTCGTCCTTGTGCACGACGAACGCGGAGATGCCGGCCGACTTCTTGGCGGCGTTGGGGTCCGTCACGGCCATGACCGTGTACCAGGTGGACTCGCCGGCGTTGGTGATCCAGCACTTGGTGCCGTTGAGCACCCAGTCCGAACCGTCGAGAACCGCGCGCGTGCGCATCGAGGCGGTGTCGGAGCCGGCCTCGCGCTCGGACAGGGCGTAGGAGGCCATGGCCTCGCCCGAGGCGATGGACGGCATGACGAGTTGCTTCAGCTCTTCGGAGGCCGACAGGAGGATCGGCATGGTGCCGAGCTTGTTGACCGCCGGGATCAGCGAGGAGGACGCGCAGACGCGGGCCACTTCCTCGATGACGATGCAGGTGGCCACGGAGTCCGCGCCCTGGCCGTCGTACTCGTCCGGCACGTGGACGGCCGCGAAGCCTGCCTTTACCAGCGCGTTGTGGGCCTCTACCGGGAAGCGTTCGTTCTCGTCGACCTCGGCCGCGAACGGCTTGATCTCCTTCTCGGCGAGCGAGCGGACGGCCTCTCGCAGCGCCTCGTGCTCCTCGGCGAGCTGGTAGGTGCCGAAGCTCGGGTTCACCTTTGTTACCTCCGGGTAGCTGGTACTCAGCACGATGTTAGCGCCCGTTCACTACAGGCGCTGGTGTGCCGTTGAGCACTCAGAGGGACTTCTGCAGCGCCGCGTCCTTGTCTAGTACGAGCTGCTCGAGTTCCGCCTGGAAGCGGGCCATGCGCTCCTGCAACGCGGCGTCGCCCGACGCCAGCATCCGCACTGCCAGCAGGCCGGCGTTGCGTGCGCCGCCGACCGAGACGGTGGCCACCGGGACACCGGCGGGCATCTGCACGATCGAGAGCAGCGAGTCCATGCCGTCGAGGTACTTCAGCGGCACCGGCACGCCGATCACGGGCAGCACGGTGGCGGAGGCGACCATGCCCGGCAGGTGGGCGGCACCGCCCGCGCCCGCGATGATCACGCGCAAGCCACGAGACGCAGCCGACGTGGCGTAGTCGAGCATGCGCTGCGGGGTGCGGTGGGCGGAGACGACGCTCACCTCGAACGAGACGTCGAACTCGGCGAGCGCCTCGGTGGCCGCCTTCATCACCGGCCAGTCCGAGTCGCTGCCCATGATCACGCCAACCTGCGTCACTCCGCACTCCCGTGAATGTCGTATCCGTCTGACCAAATGCCGGTGGACAACCAGTCCGCGGCCAAGCGAGCGCGCGAACGCACCGAAGTCATGTCGTCGCCGAGGAACGTCACGTGCCCGACCTTGCGGCCCGGCCGTTCTTCCTTGCCGTAGAGGTGCACGTGCGCGTCGGGGAAGCGCGCGAAGAGGTGGTGCACGCGCTCGTCGGGGCCCATGGCCGGAGGCTCGACCGCGCCCAGGACGTTCGCCATCACCACAGCGGGCGCCATCAGGTCGGTGCGGCCCAACGGGTAGTCGAGCACCGCGCGGAGGTGCTGTTCGAACTGCGACGTGCGCGCGCCCTCGATCGACCAGTGGCCGGAGTTGTGCGGGCGCATCGCCAGTTCGTTGACGAAAACGCCGGACGCGGTCTCGAACAGCTCGACGGCCAGCACGCCGACCACGCCCAACGCGTCGGCGACCTTCAGCGCGAGTTCCTGGGCGGCGGCACCGTCCAGGCCAGGAGCAGGCGCCAGCACCTCGACGCAGATGCCGTCGGACTGCACGGTCTCGACGACGGGCCACGCGGCGCCCTGCCCGAACGGTGAACGCGCGACCACGGCCGCCAGCTCGCGGCGCATCGGCACGCACTGCTCGACCATCAGCGGCGTCCCGGCCTCCAGCAGCTCGGGGACGACCAGCTCAGCGCTGTTCGGCTGGTTCAGCATCCACACGCCACGGCCGTCGTAACCGCCGCGGATCGCCTTCAGCACGCACGGCCAGCCGTGGGCCGCGCCGAACTTCAGCACGTCGCGGACCTCGTGCACCTCGGCGAACGGCGGCACCGGCAGGCCCAGCTCGGCCAGCCGGACGCGCATCTTCAGCTTGTCCTGCGCGTACTGCAGCGCGTCCGGACCCGGATGCACCTTCACGCCCTCGGCGACCAGCGCGCGCAGGTGCTCGGAAGGCACGTGCTCGTGGTCGAACGTGACGACCTCGCAGCCCTTCGCGAACGCGCGCAACGCGTCCAGGTCCGTGTGCGTGCCGAGCACCACGTCCCGCGCGACCAACGCGGCGGGGTCGTTCTCGGAGACGGCGAGCACGCGAAGCGACTGGCCGAGCGGGATCGCGGCCTGGTGCGTCATGCGGGCGAGCTGCCCGCCGCCGATCATGCCGACGACGGGGAGACGGGTACGGGAGTCCACGGTTCAGGCATCCTACCTGCGGCTTCTTCCGCGCTCACCAGCAGAGCCAGCCGCCGGGCGGTGACGCTGCCCTCAGGTGCGGTGTGGATCACCAAGCGCTGGTCGTGCTCAGGCGCGCCGAGCACCTCGCAGTCGAGCTCCAGCAGGCCCGCGACGGGGTGCAGCAGACGCTTGTGGTCCGACCGGCGCACCGCCACGTCGTGCCCCGCCCACAGCCGGGCGAACAGCGGGCTCGCCATCAGCTCGTCGACCAACGGCTGCGCGGCAGGACGCCGGGCGAGGGTGGCCCTCAGATCAGCGACGTGCGAGCGGGCGACGTCCTCGCGGTCAGCCGCCGGAATCCGGTCGGGGTCGGTCAGGAAGAACGCCCGCAGCAGGTTCAGGCCGGGACGCAGGCTCGGGTAGACCAGAGCGGCGCGCGGGGTCCACGCGAGCACGTCGCCGAGGTCGGTGATCACCAACGCGATGTCGTCGCGCAGCCGGTCGAGCAGCAGTTGCACGCCAGGGCGAACCGACACCGACGCGGGCTCCTCCGGCACCGCTTCGCCGGCCAAGCGGAACAGGTGCGCGCGCTCGTCGGCGTTGAGCTCCAACGCGCGTGCGATGCCGTGCAGCACTGACGGGGACGGGTGCGGTCCACGGGCCTGTTCGAGACGTGTGTAGTAGTCGATCGACACGCCCGCTACGACGGCGATCTCTTCGCGGCGACGGCCTGGGGTGCGGCGACGGCCGCTGCCGATGGGGGACATCCGCTCGCGGCGGCTGCGCAGGAAGTCGGCGAGGTCGCGCATGCCTCCACGGTAGCCAGGATTCCAGCGGCACAGGTTTGCGCGTCACCACCGCTCCAGCCAGGTCCTGATCGTCCCTGGCTGCGCGCACCTCCCCAGAACACGCTGGCACACATGAAGATCGCGATGACAGGGTCGACCGGACGGGTCGGCAGCAGGCTTCTCCCGAGGCTGCGGGAGCAGGGTCACGACGTGCGCGCGTTCGCCGACCGGCTCGCAAACGCGCAAGCCGTAGAAGAGTTCGTGACCGATGTGGACGCCGTGGTGCACGTAGCCGCCGCCCTGCGCACGAGCACCAACCACGAAGAAGTGAACGTGCACAACACGCGCGCACTCGCGGAAGCCAGCGCAAAGGTGCCGCTGTTCGTCCACATCAGCACGACGCTCGTCTATCCCGGCGGACTGGGCAGGCCCGCAACCGAGGACGACCCGGCCGACCCCGGTCGAGAGTTCGGCGAGTACGCGCGCACCAAAGCGCTCGGCGAACAAGCGGTGCTCGACACCAGGGAAGCCACGATCCTCCGCCTGTCCTTCGTCTACGGCGACGGCGACCCGCATCTCGAAGAGGCCGTGCAGTGGACCTCGAAGTGGCCCGGCCACCAACGGCTGCACCTGGTGCACCACGCCGACGTGGCGCAGGCGATCGGGAAGGTCCTCGACGCAGGGGCGACCGGGATCTTCAACGTGGCGGACGACAGTCCCGCGACCGCCGTCGAACTGCACCTGCTGAACGGCGCCACCCCCAGCAGCGCCGTTCAGCAGGACTTCGACCCGTGGCACGCGATCGCGTCGACGAACCGCGCGCAACGAGACCTGGGTTTCCGCCCGCGCTACCCCTCCGCCTGGGCGGCGGCGACGGCCGGCGTGCTCTGAACCTCAGGCACATCAGAGGTGATGCGGCGGTGGGAACGGGACGGCTTCCACCCGCCGCCGCGTCGCAGCAGCCGGAACGTCAGCGCGAACAGCACACCTGCGAGCAGCAGGTACACGCCGAACTCGATGAACCGGAACGCCGTGATCCGCTCGATCGGCTGGTAGTCGACGTAGGTGCCGACCGCGGTGCCCGACGTGCGCATGCAGCTGTTCGGGTTCCCGTACCTCGCGCACGCGTCCGGTATCGCCACGGGGTCCAGGTCCCTGTCGACGAAGCCGCCGCCGAGCTCGAGCGCGCCCAGCGGAACCTCCGGGGTGCCGTCCCAGCGCGAGACCACGCGGGACACCGGCAGGTAGTGGTCGCGCACGATCGCCGACATCAGGACGCGGGACAGCGTGAAGAAGACCAGTGTCGCGGCGATCGCGGTGACGACGTGCCTGGTGAGCAGGCCGATGAACACGCCGAGCGCGAGACCGAAGATCGCGTAGCCCGCCTGCACGGCCGGATCCGCCTCGAACCCCGACCACGTCTGCCGCGAGCCGACGTGCCCGTCGCCGAGACCGACGACCGCCCCCAGCACAGCGGCGAGCACGCCGAGCACGATCGCCTTGCCGCGCAACCACTTCGCGGGTGTGACGTCCTGGCCCCACGCCACGAAGTAGGTGCGTTCCTCCAGCTCGCGGGCGATCAGCGGGGCGCCCCAGAACATGCCGATCACGCCGCCGAACGCCAGCTGCACCATCAGGCCGTAGAAGCCGTTCATGGGCATCGCGGCGTTCCCCAGGTTGTCCCCCTCCGCGCTGACCAGTGCCCAGGCGGCCAGGAAGGCGATGATCGCGGTGCCGGAGACGACCCAGCGGTGCTGACGCCAGGTCAGCCAGAGAAGCGCGCTCATGCCGCACGCTCCAGGTGGGCCACGACGAGCTCCTCCAGCGTCACGTACCGGGCGGTCCACGGCTCGTCGATCTGCGTGCCGCCGGAACGCACGAGGTACTGCGACTGCGACTTGCTGTGCTTCGCGAGCACGACGGGTCCTTCCACCGGCGAGCCCTCCGCGAGCGGCCCGGTGTAGAGGACGTGGTCCTCCAGCAGCGAGTCGGTCTCGCCGTCGACGATCAGGCGGCCGTCGGACATCAGCAGCAACCGGTCGGCCACGCCACCGATCTCCCCGACGACGTGCGTGGAGAAGATCAGCGTCATGCCGTTGTCGGTGACCTCGGTCAGCAGCTCCCGCATCACCTTGCGGCGCGCGAGGGGATCCAGCTCGGCCAACGGTTCGTCGAGCATCAGCACGTCCGGGCGCGAACCCAGGGCCAGCGCGAGGGTCACGTGCGTGCGCTGGCCTCCGGAGAGGTCGCCGATCTGCAACCGGCGCGGCACCTTGAACCTGGTGAGCCAGCCGTCGGCGCGCTCGTGGTCCCAGACGTCGTTCATGCGGCGGCCGAACTGCAGGACGTCGGCCACCTTGAAGTTCTTGTACATCGGCTTGTGCTGCGGCACGTACGCCACGCGGCCCGCGATCGACGCGTGCCCCGTCTCCGGCGGCAGGTGCCCGGCCAGCACGTTCAGCAGCGTCGACTTGCCGGAGCCGTTCGCCCCCACGAGTGCCGTGACACTGCCCGGCGGCAGCTCGAAGGAGACGTCCCAGACGGCCCACTTCGACACATTGGCCGCAACCACGCTCATTGCGCTCCCCCACTCAGCACCTCGCGCAGCAGCGCGTAGATGTCCTCGTCCTCCAACCCGGCGGAGCGTGCCTTCGCGACCCAGTCGGCGAGATCGACGCGCAACGGGTCGAGGTCCTCGGGGGCGGCGGACCCCAAGGACGCTTTGACGAAGGTGCCGGAACCCTGACGGGCTTCGACGAGGCCGGCGAGCTCCAGCTCGCGGTAGGCCTTGAGCACGGTGTTCGCGTTCACGCCGCTGGTGGCGACGACATCGCGAACCGTCGGCAGGCGATCACCCGGTTGCAGCCAACCGAGCCTCATGGCCTCCCTGACCTGCTGCCCCAGCTGCAGGTACGCGGGAAGACCGCTGCCACGGTCGACGTGGAACTCGACCACACACGCTCCCCAGATTGTTCTACTGAACTAAGACAATAGAACACTTCTGCGGGCGTTGGGAAGCAACCCGGTGGGGACGGGAAGCACTCGGGCGCGGGACAGGGGTGAAGTCAGCGCCCGAGTGAAGTGAGGAGCGCGCACGCCTCGGCATGCGTTTCCGGCAACCGCTCCGTCCAGACCTTCGCGGGCCCGACCGGGCGCACGTTGGGGTCGTCGGCGAGCCGGTCCGCGGCGAGAACCCGCAGGTTGGAGACGCGCCGGGCGAGCAGTTCGTCACGGCGTACGAGGACCGCGGCCACGCACGGGCCAAGGGTCGCCAACGTCTCGCCGCCGTCGAAAACCGTGCGTAGAGCGTCCGACACGAGGGTCATCGCGACGACGCGCGACCAGCCAGAGGCGCGGTGCACGTCGAGCCGCAGCAGGACCAACGCGTAGTCCAACGGCGCGACCGGTGTCTCCCGGTACACCTCGCCGAGGCGTGTTCGCAGGTACGCGGCTGTCGCCAGCCCGGTCAGAGGATCCTCGGCCGCGCAGTCGCCGGCCTGCTTCGTCACCACGTCCGCCCATCCCAGCGCTGTCATGCGCAGCATCCGTGAAGGGAGCGCGTCGACGTTCGGCGACACGATGTGCGACGCGTCCGTGAGGACGGCGTGCAGCGCGGCCAGGTCGAGCAGCGTCTCGCTGAGGCCCGCCCCCGCCTCGGCGCGCGCCCGGCCCAGCCGGATCAGCGCGTCGCCGGGGTCGGCGTCCTCGAGCATCGCCGCACACACCTCGTCGACCTCGGCGAGCGGCCAGTCTGCGGGGAACGCCCAGCCGGCAGCCATGGTGGCGGTCCGCCACCTGGACTTCAGCAGGCGTTCCGCTTGTGCGACACCCACCCGGTCTCCCTTCAGCTCTCCCGATTCCAGGTGGGAGACGCGGCCGGTGCGAGATCGTGACGCAACCCGCGCGGGGGATTGAGATGACTGCGCCTGGCGTCGTGCGTCACACTGAGCGCCGCGAGGAGGGACACGAGACTTGGCCATCGTTCCAGCAGACGTCCAGGGGCCCAGCGACGCGGAACTCATCGAGTCCGTGCGCGGAGGGACCATCGACGCCTACGGCCAGTTGTACGAACGGCACGTCTCGGCGGCCTACAACCTCGCCCGCCAGTTGGCCCGCTCGCAAGCCGAGGCCGACGACCTGGTGTCCGAGGCGTTCGCGAAGGTGCTGGACACGCTGCGTGCCGGCCGTGGTCCCGACTCGGCCTTCCGCGCCTACCTGCTCACCGCGCTGCGCCACACCGCGTACGACAAGACGCGGCGTGACAAGAAGGTCGACCTCACCGAGGACATGACCGACGTCGCGCCCGCGGTGCAGTTCAGCGACACCGCGGTGGCCGGACTGGAACGAAGCCTGGCCGCCCGCGCGTTCGCCGCGTTGCCGGAACGCTGGCAGATGGTCCTGTGGCACACCGAGATCGAGGGCCAGTCGCCCGCCGAGGTCGCCCCGTTGCTCGGGCTGACGGCCAACGGCGTGTCCGCGCTCGCCTATCGCGCCCGTGAGGGCCTCAAGCAGCAGTACCTCCAGATGCACCTGGCCGAGACGGACGCCGAACGCTGCAAGGCGACCGTCGACCGGCTCGGCGCGTGGACCCGTGCGGGTCTGTCGAAGCGCGAGGCGACGCAGGTCGAGGCGCACCTCGACGAGTGCGGCCGCTGCCGTGCGCTGGCGGCCGAGCTCGCGGACGTCAACGGCGCGCTGCGGATCTTCGTCGCGCCGCTGGTGCTGGGTGTCGGTGCCACGACCTACCTGGTGGCCGCCGGTACGACCACGGCCGTCGTCGGTGCCGGTGCCGCCGCTGGTGGCGCTGGTGCGGTCGGAGCCTCGATCCCCCGTCAGCTGATCACCGTCGGCGGGTCCGCGGCCGCGGTGGCCGCCGCTGTGGTGATCGCGCTGACCGCCGGCACGTCCGACCAGCAGACGCCCCAGGTGCAGGCAGCCGAGCCGCCGCCACCCGCCGTGACCCAGGTGCAGCCGCCTCGGCAGACCCCGCCGCCGGTGCAGCCGTCGCCCACGACAGAACCGCCGCAGACCCCGTCGCCCACGCCTTCGCCCAGCCCGACTCCGGAACCGACACCCACTCCGGAACCGACTCCGCCGCCCGCGTCGCTCACGCCGACCACGCCGAGCGGGTTCACGCTGACGCCGGGCGAGGAGCCCAAGGAGTTCCCGATCAGCGTCCGGAACACCGGCGGCACCGCGGCACCGCCCGCGAGCATGGTGCTGAACCTGCCGCCGGGTGTGCTGTCGACCGGTGGGCCGTCGTCGTTCAGCGCGCGGCTGCTGCAGCTCGACGGAGCCGCCGACCAGACGGTGAACTGCCCGGCAGGCGGCGGCACCATCACGTGCGCCACCCCGCAGGGCATCGCGCCGGGTGGGCAGGCGACGTTCCTCTTCCGTTTGAAGGCGACTCCGGACGCCCTGCCGGGGACGATCACCGGCACGATCTCCGCGGGCGCCTCGATCTCGGTCGACGTCAGCATCGAGGTCAACGTGCCGCCGATCAACGACGACATCGAGCTCGCCGTGCAGACGCGGCAGGAGCAGCTGTACTGGCACTGGCACCCGCGCGTGGACGTGGGGGTGCGCAACAGGGGTCCGCGCGCGGGCACGATGAACCTCGACGTGTCGGCCCCCTCGAACATCGTCATCTTCACCCCCTTCCGCCAGTGCTCCCGGACGGGTGCGAACTCGATCCGCTGCGTCGCCGACCTGGCCAAGGACGAGAAGTTCTGGATGTCCTTCTGGGCGTTCGGGCGCCAGGGCGGGAGCATCGAGGTCACGGCGACGCTGGGCAACGCGAAGAAGTCCGTGACGGTGCCGGTGAAGGGCTGGCCGGGCCACCCGCCGGTCGACGACCTGCCGAAGCCGCCGCCGTCGGAGACGCCGAAGCCTGACCCGACGACGGTGCCGCCGACCACGACGACGCCTCCGGTGAAGCCGACGCAGCCGACCGAGCCCACGAAGCCGGGCACGCCGACGTTGCCGCTCCCGTTGCCCACGCCGGAGCTGCCGACCGTGCTGCCGCCGTCGACGGGCACGCCCACGCCGTCCGTGCCGCCGTCGACGTCGGTGCCGACCGCGCCGCCTCGCACGGAGGACCCCTGCGAGCCCGGTCTGCTCCCGTGGTTGCTCCCGGACCTGCTGGGCAAGCCGTGCCCGCCCGCGCGAAGTTGATCAAAAGTTGATCTTTACCAAGATCGATACCGTCACTGAACGTGCAGGTCAGATGCCTCTGGGTGGCGTTTGGTAACACCCGGAGGCAGGCGCCGTTACCTTGATCCGTAAGCTGGCGCGGTGCTGCCAGTCGTTCGCCGTGCCATGAGCCGGATGCCAGAACCACTCCAGTTCCTGCTCCACAAGCACCGCGAACTGATCAGGTTTGCCCTGGTGGGCGGCACAACGTTCCTCATCGACAACGGCGTCTGGTACGCGCTGAAGCTCACCGTGCTGACGGACAAGGTCGTCACGGCGAAGGTCATCGGCGTGCTGGTGGCGATCATCGCCTCGTACGTGCTGTCGCGCGAATGGTCGTTCCACACCCGCGGCGGCCGCGAGCGCCACCACGAGGCCGCGCTGTTCTTCCTGGTCAGCGGCCTGGGCGTGGGCATCAACATCCTGCCGCTGTACCTGTCGCGGCACCTCTTCGGCCTGCAGGCCCCGTTCGTCTCGGCGTTCACCGAGGAGATCGCGGACTTCGTCTCGGGCTCGATCATCGGCATGCTGCTCGCCACGGGCTTCAAGTTCTGGGCGATGCGGCGCTGGGTGTTCCCGGACGCAGGTGCACGACCTGACCGGCGCGTTCACCCGATCTCCGTAGACTCACCCCGTGTCCCTAGCCGAAACAGTGGTCTCCAGATTTCCGGAACCGATCCGGTCGATCGCGCTGAAGCATCGTGAACTAGTCAAGTTCGCCCTGGTCGGGGGCACCTGCTTCGTGATCGACACGGTCCTGTTCTTCGGGATCAAGACCATCATCCTGCCCAACAACCCGGTGACGGCGAAGATCATCGCGACCCTCGTTGCGACGATCGTGTCGTACATCCTCAACCGGGAGTGGTCGTTCCGCACGCGCGGTGGTCGCGAGCGGCACCACGAGGCAGCGCTGTTCTTCCTGATCAACGGGGTCGGCATCGTGCTGAACTCGGTGCCGCTGTACGTCTCGCGGTACCTGTTCCACCTGCAGGAGCCGCACGTGTCGCGGTTCACCGAGGAGGTCTCGGACTTCCTCGCCGCGCAGATCATCGGCACGCTCGTCGCGATGGCCTTCCGCTGGTACGGGTACAAGAAGTGGGTGTTCCCCGAGGAGGGCGCGCGGGGGCCGCGGCCGCTGGACGAGGAAGAAGCGCTCGGCCACTCCTGATCAGCGGGGTGTGCTCGGCGCCTTCCACGGGATGCCGACCACGTCCTGAGCCTTCGGGACGGGCAGGAACACCGCGAACGTCGCCGGCCGTGCCGTCGACAGCTCCAGCCGTCCGCCGTCCGCGTCGACCAGTGCTCGGGCGAGTGCCAGACCCACGCCCGTCGAGCCGCCGCCGGACACACCGCGCTCGAAGATGTGGGCCGCGAGCTCGTCGGGCACGCCCGCGCCGCCGTCGCTGACCTCGACGACAACCGTGCCTTCCTCGCTGCGCGCGGAGACAACCACGGGGCCTTCGCCGTGGCGCAGCGCGTTGTCGAGGAGCACGCCGATGGCTTCGCGCAGCCGGGCCGGGGTGGCGCGGGCCAGCAGACCGTCCGGGACGCGGACTCTCAGCGTGCGGCCGTGGCTCTTCACCTGCTCGCGCCACTCCTCGGCGATGAGGTTCAGGGCCGGGCGGAGCTCCAGCGGTTCGGCGCCCACGGCTCGGGCGGCGCGGGCGGCGGCGAGGAGCTCGTCCAGCACCGCGGCGAGGCGTTCGGCCTGTTCGAGGGCCGCGCGGGCTTCGGCTGCCGTGTCGGGTTCCGGGTGCTCGGCCAACGCCTCCAACCGCAGCTGAAGGGCGGTCAGGCGGCTGCGCAGCTGGTGGGAGACGTCGCCGACCAGTTCGCGTTCGCGTTGGACGAGACGGGCCAGGGCTGTGGCGGACGTGTCGAGGGCCTCGGAGACCGCGTCCAGCTCGGAGATGTTGTAGCGCTGGTCGTCGATGCGGAAGTCGCCGGCACCCAGGCGGGACGCGCGGGCGGCGACGTGGCCGAGCGGCTTGGCAAGCGTTTGCGCCGTCACGAGGGCGACGACCGTGCCGGTGCCCACGGAGAGCGCGAGCAGGAGCAGGACAAGGCCCGCCACCTGGGCCTGGGTGGTGTGCATCGGGCCGGACGGGATCTCCAGCCGAACCGTGCCCTGCTGGGCGATCGGCAGTTCCGCGGCGAGCGGGTCGTCACCCGGTGAGGGGCCGCTGACCGTCGTGGCGCCACCGGACACCACTGTCAGGCGGCCGTCGGTCGGGATGGCGATCCGGACCGCCTCGATGTCGATGCCCTGCTGGTTGGCGAGCTGGTTGTCGAGGTCCGTCGCGATGCGCTGGGCCTGTTCGGTGAGGGCGCCGCGCGCCTGGTCCTCGACGAGCGTCAACGCCGAGTAGCCCAGCGGAAGGCCCAGGACGATGCCCGTGACGGCGACGGCGAGCAGGATCGCCCGCAGAATCCGGCGGCGCATCAGTCGGCGTTGAAGCGGAAACCGCGGCCGCGCACGGTCGCGATGCGCTTCTCGGCCGAGTTCGGGGTGCCGTCGCCGAGCTTCCTGCGCAGCCACGACATGTGCATGTCCAGCGTCTTGCTGCCCTTGAGATCCGGGTCGTTCCAGACCTCCGACAGGATCTCGTCGCGGCTCACGACCTGGCCCGCGCGCTGGATGAGCACCTTGAGGAGCTCGAACTCCTTGTTCGCGAGCTGGATCTCGCCACCGTCGACCGTGACGCGACGGGCGGCCAGGTCGACGCGCACGCCGTTGACCTCCAGCGTGCCGGGCGCGCGGCGGCGCAGCAGAGCCCGGATGCGGGCCATCAGCTCGGCGAGCCGGAAGGGCTTGGCCACGTAGTCGTCCGCGCCCGCGTCGAGCCCGACCACGAAGTCGACCTCGTCGGCACGAGCGGTGAGCATCAGCACCGGGATGCCTCTGCCGTTCTGCCGGAGTCTGCGGCACACCTCCAGGCCGTCCATGCCCGGCAGGCCGAGGTCGAGGACCAGCAGGTCCATCCCGCCGACCATGGCCGCGTCGAAGGCACTGGGTCCATCGGTGACGACCTGCACCGAATAGCCCTCCCGCGTCAGCGCGCGGGAGAGCGGTTCCGCGATGGCCGGGTCGTCCTCGGCCAGCAACACCACGCTCACGGCCCCAGCGTATTCGTGGAACGATCGCCGCGTGTCACGCCACGATGCTGATCTCGAACTCGCCCTCCGCCTCGCCGACGCCGCCGACGCGATCACCTCCGCCCGATTCCGCGCCCACGACCTCGCGGTGGAGCGCAAGCCGGACCGCACGCCCGTCACCGACGCCGACGTCGCTGTCGAGGACGCGGTGCGCGCGGTGCTCGCTGCCGACCGCCCGGACGACGTCGTCATGGGCGAGGAACGCGGCGGCACGCTGGACGCCCAGCGCGTCTGGGTGCTCGACCCGATCGACGGCACCAAGAACTTCCTGCGCGGCGTGCCGGTCTGGGCGACGCTGATCGCGCTGGTCGAGGACGGTGTGCCGGTGGTCGGCGTCGTGTCGTCCCCCGCTCTCGGGCGCCGCTGGTGGGCGGCTGCCGGTGGGGGCGCCTTCATGTCGGATCACGCCGGTGAGCGCGCCATCTCCGTCTCGGGCGTGCGCGCTCTTGAGGACGCGTACGTGTCGACCACCGACCTCAAGTCGTGGGTCGAGTACCACACGCGCGATGCGTTCCTGCGGCTCGTGGACGCCACCTGGGAGAGCCGTGCGTTCGGCGACTTCTACCAGCACTGCCTGGTCGCCGAGGGCGCACTCGACCTCGCGGCCGAGTGCGTGGCGAACCCGTGGGACATCGCCCCGTTCCAGGTGCTGGTGACGGAGGCGGGTGGCCGTTTCACCTCACTCGCGGGTGAGGAGCGCTACGACGGCGGTGACGTGCTGTCGTCGAACGGCCACCTGCACGACGCCGCGCTCAAGCTGGTTGGACGCTGAGACTTCCGCGCGCGACCTGGGCCCACGCCAGCCGTCCGAAGAGGTAGTGGCACGCCACGCTCTCGTCGTCGAACCGGGCCCAGTCGTAGCGGTTGCCCTGCTCCTGCCAGAACACCTCGTGACCGTTGTCGTCGGTGAGGAGGCACCAGCGCTGGTCCGCCTCCTCGCCGATGCTGACGACGTCGTCCGGCACGCCGATCTTCGTCAGCCACTCGGGCAGCGTCTCGACGTTCATGCGGTGATCTCCGTGAGGTAGCCGAGCGCGACGAGGTCAGCGACGGGGTAGGTGGTGCGGTACCTGCTTCCGCCGCCGGGCTGGCCGAACCAGGGTGCGCTGATGGTGCGGTGGACGGGCAGGTCCTTCGTGACGCGATACCTGCGGTAGCCCTCGTCCGCGGCCTGCGGGGGCAGCGAGCGTTCCTTGAACGGGGTGCCGGCCTTGGACAGGACGCGGCCTTCCTCCGTGCCGAACCTGTCGAGCTCGGCGCCCGCCTTGAGAACCTCGGGCTGGCTGTCCTCGTAGCCGCCTTCGCGCTCGACCGGCCAGCGCGGGGTGCCGTCCTCGTGCTGGAACAGGCTTTCCCAGTCGCGCTCGTGCATGCCCGCCTGGGGGTCGTAGTTCTCCAGGAGCGCCTGCACGGTCGGGTGGTCCTTGCCGAGGCCTTCGGAGTGGGCCTTGGGTTCGGAGGTCCGTGGATCGACCAGGTCGGCCTGCGGGTGGTCCTGCGGGGCGAACCTGGGAATGACCTGCTCTGGCTGCTGCTGCGGCGGCGGGAGCTGCCTGGCGGGCTTCGGGGCGAGGCGCGGGGCACGGCCCGTCGACAGGAAGATCGCCATGAACCAGCTGCCCGCCGCGGCGGCGGTGTAGGTGTGGCGGGCGACGTCGAACGCGACGCCGGACAACGCCTGGTTGTGCTCGCGGCTGTCGAGGCGGTCGGTGAGGGAACCGCTCTGGTGGCCGCCGCTCAGGTCCACACCGGCCATCGGGGCCGAGGTGACGGTCTGGCCCAGATCCACACCCGCACCAGGGGCGGAAGGTGCGGCGATCGTGTCGCCCACCTTCTGCGTGCCTGAGCCTTCAGTCTCGAAGTCGGCGAGCGTCGGGTCCTTGAGGAGCGCGTCCTTGGCAGGGTCCTTGGCGAGTGCGTCCTTGCCGCCTGGCTGGGCCTGGCCGGGAGCCTGGTTACCGCTCTGCGACTGGCCCGGCTGACCTGGGGTCTGGCTCTGCTGGCTGACGGCGGAAGCCTGTCCGCCCGGCGAAGTCGGCCCCGCCTGACCACCCAATGCCTGGCCTGCGGACGACACCGCACCTGGCACACCGGTCTTGCCCGCCGTGGCCTGTGCACCCTGCTTGGCCTCGCCGACCTTGGCTTCCGAGGCAGCCTTGGCGTCCGCGGCCTTGCCCGCCTGCTGGCCGGCCTGGCCCTGCTGAGCGGCCTGTCCTTGCTGCCCCGGACCCTGCTGGCCGACAACAGCACCGACCTGAGCACCGGCCGCGGGAGCAGCCGACGGAACACCGCCGAGCGCGCCACCCACCGCACCACCGACGGCACCGACCGCGCCACCCACCGGACCACCCATCGGAGCGCCGCCGCCCATCGGGTTGCCGAGGGCCGGACCCGCCTGAGCAGCGGGAGCCGCAGGAGTGGCGCCGGGCGCCGCGGCCGCCTGGCCGGGCACTTCGCCGCCGCGGATCAGCGGCTGGTCCAGCACGGCGGCCGAAGCCTGGGTCGTGCCCTCGGCGACCGGGCCGAGGGTGCCCTGGACGCTCGGAATCGCGTCCGCCACCGGAGCGACTGCGGGCTGGACGGTCTGCGCGACCTCGGCGACCAGGCCCGGCAGCACCTGAGGACCGCGACCGGAACCTTCACCACGGCCAGGACCATCGCCGGGGCCTTCGCCGTGACCAGGGCCGTCGTGGCCCTTGCCGGGACCGTCCACGGCGTCGAACACAGGACCGGTAGCTTCGCGGCCGCCGGGCACCGCGTCGACGACCGGCTGCACGATGGCGGCGGCGGGCGCGGTCGCGGGCTTGGCGGCGTCCAGCACGGGCGCGGCGGCATCGGTCACGGCGCCGACCACCGGCGCGACAGGTCCAGTCGCGGCATGAACGACAGGCGCGATCGGGGCGGTCGCGGTGTGCACGACCGGGGCGACCGCTTCGGTGACCGGAGCGACGACCTGGGCGACCGGCTCGACGACCGGCGCGACGATACCCGCGACCGGAGCCAGGACGCCGGGGAGCACACCACCGCCGCCGCCGCCGGGGCCGTGGGCGCCCGGCGCGGTGTTGACCGGCGGGTTGGCCTGGCTCATGTCCACGCCGCTGCCGAGGTTGATGGCCGAGGAAAGAGTGTTGTGGAGGTTCGCGACGTTGGCCGCGGTACCCCTGGTCAGCGTGTCGAGGCCGAGCAGCGCGTTGGGGTTGCCGGTGGAAGCCGAGGCCTGGGCCGCGTCGTTGTTCTTGGCCAGCGTGACCAGCTCGCGCACGATCTGGACCTTCGCGGCACCCACCTGCTGGGCGGCGTGGTCCAGCCGGTCGGCGGCGGCGTGGCAGCCCCGCGCGGCCCGTTGCAGGTCGCCGTCCGGTGCCACGACCTTGGCCCAACGGCCACGCGCGGCGTCACCGGTCCCGCCCTTCACGCCTTCGAGGGCGCGGTTCGCAGCCCCGTCGGAAGACGTGCCGAGAGTCTTGATCTTGTCGCCCGCGTCGCGCCAGGCCGTGGCGCTGGAGCGCAGCTTGTCCTCGTCCGCCTTGGGCCACGACACACCGGCCTTGGCCGCGACCTCGGTGAGTTCGACGGGAAGCTCGATGCCCATGTCAGCCGTCCAACCTTCTCATCGCGGACGCGTTGCTCTGCTCGACGTGCCGGTACGTCTCGGCCGTGGCGGCGAGCTTGTCGCCCACATCCCCCAACGTCGTCGAGAGCCCCGACAACGCCCCTGCCGCATCACCGGAAGGCTTCTCGTGCGTAGCGGCAAAACTCCGCCCCACCGCGTCATCCCCCCAGCAAGCCCCGAACCCGGCCAGCGCCCGATCCAGCGCGCCCGCGATCTCCTTGGCCTGCCCGGCAAACCCGCGCAACTCCCGCGCCCCGGCGTCCAACCGCTCGAGATCGGCCTCGTACCCGGTCATCGAACCCTCCTGTTGATGAGCTCGGAGTCGAGCCAGCTCTCCCGCTGTTCGTTGTCCTCGTCGTCATCCACCCGACGCCGGAACGGCTGCCGCCCCAAATCCACAGTCTCGGTGTCGTCCGCCTCGTACTCGGCGGGCTTCAAGTCCGCAGTACCGGCGACCAGAGCCGCAGGATCCGTCGAGGGAGGCAACACCGCGCTCAACGTCTGATACGTACCTTCCGCAGCAGAAGCAGCAGCCGCAGCAACAGTCCGCACGATCAACTCGGCCAACTGCTCGGGCCGATGCCGCCGATACGCCAACTCGGACAGCTCCAGACCAGCGAGCTTCCCCCCGGCCCCCACGACCGCGGTGACCGTCCCATCCGGACTGGACGCCGTCCCGGACACAGCAGCGAGCTCGCGCTGAACCGACGCCAGCTGCTCACGGCTGCGCCGGTAGTCGGCGAGCAGCTCCTCGACCTGCGCACGGTGGTCGTCCACCGAGTCCCCCTCACACGCATAGCCCTGGGCTCGGGCTCTTGGACGCCGTCGCCCTTAGATCGGTTCCCAGCGGATTCAGTTACGTACGATCAACGCGTGATCGCGTTCGAGGATCTGCCCGCAGGCCGAATCATCCCGCTCGGCGAGGTAATCGTCGACCGGAACGACATGGTGGACTTCGCGAGAAAGTTCGACCCGCAGCCGTTCCACTTGGACGAGGAAGCGGGCCAAAACTCGATTTTCGGCGGTTTGTCCGCCTCAGGCTGGTACACGGCCTCCCTGTGGATGCGCAGCTGGGTGGACGCCGTCCTGTCCAACTCCACCTCGCAAGGCTCGCCGGGCGGCCGCGAACTCTCCTGGCTGGCCCCGGTCTACGCAGGCGACAAACTCACGTTCGCCGCCGAGGTGCTGAGCGCGCGCCTGTCGAAGAGCAGGCCAACCCTGGGCCTGGTGGAGTTCGCGGGCACGGCGCACCGGGCTGACGAGCTGGTCTACAAGTTCGTAGCCACAGGAATGTTCACAGCGCGCGGCTGACCAAGCGAAGGCGAAGCCGAGCCAGGCGACGCCGAAGGCGAGCTGCCTGGGCGATGGCGAAGCCGAGCTGCCCTGGCGACGCCGAAGGCGAGCTGCTTGAAACGTGCGCTCCGGCGGGCCCCGTCACGAGTCGTGGCTGAACGTTTGCCGCGCCGGGGAGGGGAGGTCAAGTCGACACGCTTTTCGTCGACTTGACCTCCCCTCCCTGGTGTGGCTCGCTCGGACGCGACTCGTGACGGGACCCACCCCACCACCGCAACCAACAACGCAACCGGCAGCCGCCCAACGCAACAGGCGTGCCATCAACCCGCGAGCGGCGCTGGTGGGTCTTTGATCAGATTGGCGGGGTCTGGGGCGGAGCTCCCAGAAAGCAACCGCCAGATACGCACGGCACGCGCCCACCTACGGACACGAAACAGGCAGACGCCAACCCAACAGGGAGACGGCAACGGCAACCGGAGCGCGCGCCGCCAGGCGCCCCAACCTCAACCAACCTGACGAGCGTGCCGCAGCGGCGACTCCACCCGCGCCACCACAACTCCCGCTGCCTCCAAAGCCACCCGAACCGCACGAGCAATCTCCACAGCATTAGGCGTATCCCCGTGGACGCAGATCGAGTCGGCTGCAATGCGCACCGGACGCCCACTGACGCTGCGGACCCAGCCCTCGGTCGCGAGCTGGACGCAACGGGCCGCGATCTCGGCAGGGTTGCGCAGGACAGCGCCAGGTTCGCCACGCGGCACCAGCGTTCCGGCCGACGTGTAGGCGCGGTCCGCGAAGGCCTCGTGCCAGACGCGCAGGCCGGCGACCGAGGCGCGTTTTAGCCAGACTGCGCCCGGCGGGCCTAGTACTGCCAACGTCGGATCGAACAGACGAACCGCATCCACCACAGCGTCAGCCTGCGCCTCATGCCGAACCAGCGCGTTGTAAAGAGCCCCATGCGGCTTCACGTAAGACACGCGCGTACCACCAGCGCGAGCAAAGACCGACAGAGCTCCGAGCTGGGCCAACACCTCGTTCGTCAGAGTGTCCGGAGCGACGTCGATGAACCGACGCCCAAACCCGGCCAGATCGCGATATCCGACGTGCGCCCCCACAGCCACCCCCGCGGAAGCAGCAGCGGCACACACCGACCGCATCGTGTCGGCATCACCGGCGTGGTAGCCACATGCAACGTTTGCGCTGGTCACGACCTCGAGCAACGCCCGGTCGTCGCCCAACGTCCAGTGGCCGAAGCCCTCGCCGAGGTCTGCGTTCAGGTCCATGGCCACCCTCCAACACGTGCAGGTTTGTTGGATCGTAGGATTGTTGAACGATTTGACGATACTGCAATCGAACGATCCTGCAAATAGACTTGGCAGGTGACCGAGACGTGGGTGTCGACGCTGGCACAGGGCAAGGCGGGCCTTGAGCGCGCGAGCACCGCGCAGAAGGTCGCGGACATGCTGCGCGAACGGGTCCTGGACGGCGAGCTCGCGCCAGGTCTGAGGCTGAGCGAAGAAGCCATCGGCGGAGCGCTGGGGGTCAGCCGCAACACGCTGAGGGAAGCGTTCCGGCTGCTCACCCGCGACCGGTTGCTGGTGCACGAGCACAGCCGGGGCGTCTTCGTGCGCAGGCCCACCGGCGACGACGTCCGCGACCTCTACGCCGCGCGGCGGGTGATCGAATGCGGTTCGCTGAGGTTGTGGAACGACGTCACCGAGGCTCAGCGCGAAGCCGTGCGGGCGCCGGTCCGGCAGGCTGTCGCCAGGGCGGAGAAGAACGACTGGACCAGGGCCGGTCAGGCGAACATCCAGTTCCACCGCGGCATCGTCGGACTCGCGGGCAGCACCCGGCTCAGCGACGAGTCGGACCGGCTCTTCGCCGAGTTGATGCTCGCCTTCCGGGTAGCTCAGGAGATCAACGACTTCTACCAGACGTACGTGCCGTGGAATCGCAGGATCGTTGAGTTGTTGAACAATGGGGAGATTCAACAGGCCGTCGACCAGCTGGCGGAGTACTTCGACGCCGCCGAAGAGGACCTCGTCGGCCGCCTGGAAGTTGAGCAGTCCTAAGGGACTGTTAAGCAGAGTGCAACGATGCGATCTCGACGCTGACGACACGTGTGATCAGGCCTAACATCCGCGCAACACCGCGTACACGGAGGGCCACCATGCCGTCGGATCACAAGACCGGCTTGCGCTGGAGCAACTGGAACCTGCTGCTGATAGTCCCGCTGCTCATGCTCATCACGCCGTGGTTCAACCAGGACGAGCCCCGCCTGTTCGGGCTGCCGTTCTTCTACTGGTACCAGTTCGCGTTCGTGCCTCTCGGCGTGCTCTGCGTCGGCCTCGTCTACCTCAAGACCAAGGACGAGCCCGTCGTCACCGGCAAGCCCGACAAGCTCGGCGTCGACGACCTGGACGAGGGAGCGAAGTGATGCAGTGGACCGAGCTGATCGTTTTCAGCGTCCTCTTCCTGCTCGTCACGGTCATGGGCTTCGTGGCGGCGCGGTGGCAGAAGGGCGAGACCCTCGACCACCTCGACGAGTGGGGCCTCGGCGGCCGGAAGTTCGGCAGCTGGATCACGTGGTTCCTGGTCGGTGGTGACCTCTACACCGCGTACACGTTCGTCGCGGTGCCGGCACTCATGTTCGGCGCGGGCGCGACCGGCTTCTTCGCCCTGCCGTACACGGTGATCCTCTACCCGATCGTGTTCCTTCCGCTCGTGCGCATGTGGTCCGTCAGCCGCGTGCACGGCTACGTGACGCCGGCGGACTTCGTGAAGGGCCGCTACGGCTCGCACTGGCTGGCGCTGATCATCGCCGTCACCGGCATCGTCGCGACCATGCCGTACATCGCGCTGCAGCTCGTCGGCCTCGAAGCCGTCCTGCGCAGCATGGGCCTCAACGGCGGCGGCATCCTCGGCCACCTGCCGCTGTTCATCGCCTTCGTGATCCTCGCGCTGTACACCTACAACTCGGGTCTGCGGGCGCCGGCGCTGATCGCGTTCGTCAAGGACATCCTGATCTACATCGTCATCCTCGTGGCGATCGTCTACCTGCCGTCGAAGTTCGGTGGCTGGGGCGAGATCTTCGGTGACGCGCAGGCGAAGTTCGACGCGACGCCGAGCAAGACCGACGGCATCCTGCTGACCGGCACGAACCAGCTGCAGTACGCGACGCTGGCGCTGGGCAGTGCGCTCGCGCTGTTCCTGTACCCGCACTCGCTGACCGGCATCCTCGCGAGCCGCGGCCGCAACGTCATCAAGCGCAACATGGTCGCGCTCCCGGCGTACTCGCTGGTGCTGGGTCTGCTGGCGCTGCTGGGCTTCGTGGCGATCAGCGCGGGCACCAAGCCGATCGTCAACCAGGCGACCGGCCGTCCCGACACCAACACGATCGTGCCGGAGCTCTTCGGGCAGAACTTCCCGAGCTGGTTCGCGGGCATCGCGTTCGCGGCCATCGGCATCGGCGCGCTGGTGCCGGCGGCGATCATGTCGATCGCGGCGGCGAACCTGTGGACGCGCAACGTCTACAAGGAGTACATCAAGAAGCACGCCAGCCCGGCCGAGGAAGCCAAGCAGGCCAAGCTCGCGTCGCTGGTCGTGAAGTTCGGCGCGGTGGCGTTCATCGTGTTCGTCGACCCGCAGTTCTCGATCGACCTGCAGCTCATCGGCGGCGTGATGATCCTGCAGACGCTGCCGGCCGTCGCGATCGCGCTGTACACGCGCTGGTTCCACATCTACGGCCTGGTCGCGGGCTGGGTCGCGGGCATGGGCTACGGCATGTGGCTGCTCTACAACATCGCCAACCCGGCCGTCGGCAAGCAGCACTTCGCCGGTTCGGCACTGCCGCTCGGCAACATCTCGATCCTGGGCTGGCACCCGTTCGGCGGTTCGACGACGCAGATCTACGTCGGCATCGTCGCGGTCGTCGTCAACCTGCTGGTCGCGGTGATCGTCACGCTGATCGCCAAGCAGGCCAAGGTGTTCAACGGCACGGACCAGACCGATCCGTCCGACTACCACGTCGACGAGGACAGCCCGCGGGTCAAGCCCGTCGCGACCCACTGAGACGCAGCAGTTAACGGTATGGGCCACCCGTCGGTTTCGACGGGTGGCCCTTTTCCGTTGAGATGGAGACCGTGAAAATCATCGCCGGACTCGTGATCGCGGCAGGGCTCGCGGTCGTGCCGGGCGTCGCCCACGCCCAGGACGCCAACTGCTACGACACCTCCGTCGGGCTGACCGTCGAGGAACAGCGGCTCGACGACACCCTCGTGGCCGGTGGTCCTGCCGTCGGTCCCGCGCTCGTGAAGCTCGCCGGGTTCGACGGCCGCGTCACCGAGTTCACCTCGAAGCTCTGCCGTCAGATCGTCCTCAAGCAGGCTCAGCAGTTCGCCGAACGCGAGGGCAACGCGCTGTGGAAGGCCGCTGTCGCCCGCGCGCAGAGCACGAAACCGTTGGCACACGACGCTTACGACGACCGCCCGCTCTACTGGGCCCGGCTGCAGCTCTCCACCGCGTTGCGCCAGTGGAAGCCGAAGTTCGCGCTCTCGGTGCACGACCGCGCTCAGCTGATTCAGAAGTTCGACTGGGCCTCGCGCGGACTGAGCGACTCGGCATTCCCAGCGAAGCCCGGCGTGCGCAAGATCGCAGTGACCGGCTTCGACCCGTTCCAGCTCACCGGAACGAACGTGCGGCGCGCCAACCCGGCCGGTGCGGCGGCGCTGCAGCTCGACGGCAGGGAGATCACCACTCCGCAGGGCAAGGTCGTCCTTCAGGCCGCGGTGCTGCCGGTGCTGTGGGGCGGCTTCGACGAGGGCGTCGTGGAGCGGTTCTACGGTTCGGCGTTGGAGCAGAAGCCGGACGCGTTCGTGACGATCAGCCAGGGCAGGCCAGGCAAGTTCGACATCGAGCGGTGGGCGGCGCGTTGGCGGGGTGGCTTCCCGGACAACAACAACGCCAGCTCCTACGGCACCGTCCCTGACGCCGGCGGGTGGCCGCAGCCGACCACCGAGTTCATCGAGACGTCGCTGCCGTTCCAGAAGATGATCGACGCGGGCACCGGTCCGTTCCCGGTGACGTTGAACCGGAGCTTCTGCGAATGGGTCGTCGTGGGCTCACAGCAGGACTGCCGCACCGACGACCCGACGCCAGGGCGTGTCGCGGCTGTCGGCGGCGGCGGCAACTACCTCTCCAACGAGAGCATGTACCGGGCCAACCGCATCCGAATCGGTTACGGCGCAACGAATGTCCTCGGCGGACACCTCCACACGCCGGTGCTCGGACAGCCCGCCGACCCGGCCGCGCTGACGGACGCGGCGTTCGAAAAGCAGCGTCGGGACATCGCCGATCAGGTCAAGGCCCTAGTCTCTGTGGTGTGAATCGTGTGCGGCTGGCGGTGGCAATCATCCTGAGCGCGAGTGCCCTCAGCGGGTGCGCCATCCAGGTCGGAGGTCAGGCCATCCCAGGCCCGATGCCGTCCACCGCCGCCGCAGACGCACCGACACTGCCGAAAGTGGGGCAGTGCATGAACTCCTCGGAGCTCAAGCCGGTCGACTGCGCCGCGAGCCACGACGCCGAGGTGATGAACGTCGGCGAGATGAGCGGCCTGCCGACGAGCTACCCGGACTCGCAGGCGCTGCGCAAGGCCGCGCTGCCCCCGTGCTACGGCGCGATCAACGACTACCTGGGCAGCGCGGACGCCGGCGCGACCCGCCTGCAGGTGTGGGCGTTCTGGCCGAACGAGGCGGGCTGGAAGAAGGGCGAGCGCTGGCGGCTGTGCACCGTCGTCGAACTCGCCCCCGAAGGAAAAGCCCTGGCGCGCAAGGGAAGCCTGAAGGGCGTCCTCAAGGACGCGAGCTTCAACACGTACCAGATCTGTCTCGGCGGCTCGCCGTCCAAGGACCCGGACGTGAAGCCGACCGCGTGCAACGGCACGCACATGGCCGAGGCCGTGCCGGCCGGCATCGTGCCGCTGGGCAACTACAAGGACCCCGCGCCGTCCAAGGACCAGATGAGCGACGTCGCCAAGGACAAGTGCACCAAGGCCGTGCACGACTACGTGGGCTCGGACAAGCGCACCGACGTCTTCCCCGCCTGGCGCATGCCCGGATCCCAGGGCTGGTCAGAGGGTTGGACGTACGCCATCTGCTATGCGGAGGCCACCAGGGCCTTCGGCGGCACGCTCCTCGGCCTCCGCGACAACCCGCTCCCGAACTGATCCGGCGACCACGACCATCAGCACCGCGGCGAGGGACAGCACCAGCATCGCGATTCCAGCGATCCCCACGGCACACCTCCCTACCGTCCGGTGACGATCTTTGTGACCGCCATCACATACCTAAGACGTTCCCGGTAGGGGTCAGGTTCATTCCTGGTTCAAGACCTTTTTCGGCTTGTCCACAGCTATCCACAACATGTGCACAGAGCCGTCCACACCTGTGGACAACTTCGTCTCAAATGGACGGTGAGCTGCACCGATTCACAAGAAATTGCTGCACAGGACGACGCCCGCAGCGGTGCCGATCGCCAAACCGAGGACGAAGACGACCGTGTACCGCCACCACGGGGTGCGGGCCGGCGGGGCGGGCGGCACGGGGTAGTAGCGCACGATGCCCGTCGTGGGACCGACCTCGACATCGCGCTTGGTGCCGTCGAAGTGGAGTCCGCCGAGGAAGTCCTCGTCCTGCGTCACACCACTAGTAGTACCTCAAAAAGGTGACCCACCGGTCGCCGTTGACCGGTAGGTCACCAAACACCTCAGAAGAATCAGCCGAGGCGCTGCTTCAGGGCCGCCAGCTGGTCGCGCAGCGTGGTCGGGACCTTCTCGCCGATCTTCGCGAACCACTCCTCGACCAGCGGGATCTCGGCACGCCACTCGTCGGCGTTGAACTCCAGCGAGGCCTCGATGTCCTCACGCGACGCGTCCAGGCCCTCCAGGTCCAGGTCGTCCGCGGTCGGCACGTAACCGATCGGGGTCTCCTGAGCGGCGGCCTTGCCCTCGATGCGCTCGATGGCCCACTTCAGCACGCGCGAGTTCTCGCCGAATCCGGGCCACAGGAAGCGCTTGTCGTCACCGCGGCGGAACCAGTTGACGTAGAAGATCTTCGGCAGCTTGTCGGCGTCGGCGCGCTTGCCGAGGTCGACCCAGTGCTGGAAGTAGTCACCGGCGTTGTAGCCGATGAACGGCAGCATGGCCATCGGGTCACGACGCACGACGCCGGTCTTGCCGACCGCGGCGGCCGTGGTCTCGGACGACAGCGTGGCGCCCATGTAGGTGCCGTGCTGCCAGTCGCGCGACTCGGTGACCAGCGGGATCGTCGTGGCGCGGCGGCCACCGAAGAAGATCGCGCTGATCGGGACGCCGTTCGGGTCCTCCCACTCCGGCGCCTTGATGTCGCACTGCTCGATCGGCGTGCAGTAACGGGAGTTCGGGTGCGAGCTGAGCTCCTCGCTGTCCGGCGTCCAGTCCTGGTGCTTCCACGAGGTGAGGTGGGCCGGGGGCTCGCCCATGCCCTCCCACCAGATGTCGCCGTCGTCGGTCAGCGCGACGTTCGTGAACAGCGAGTTGCCCTTGGCGATGGTGCGCATCGCGTTCGGGTTGGTGTGGTAGTCGGTGCCGGGCGCGACGCCGAAGAAGCCGTTCTCCGGGTTCACCGCGTAGAGGCGGCCGTCCTCACCGAAGCGCATCCAGGCGATGTCGTCGCCGAGCGTCTCGACCTTCCAGCCGGGGATGGTCGGCTCCAGCATGGCGAGGTTCGTCTTGCCACAGGCCGACGGGAACGCGGCGGCGATGTAGTACGCCTTGTTCTCCGGCGAGGTGAGCTTGAGGATCAGCATGTGCTCGGCGAGCCAGCCCTCGTCGCGCGCCATGACGCTCGCGATGCGCAGGGAGTAGCACTTCTTGCCGAGCAGGGCGTTGCCGCCGTAGCCGGAGCCGAAGCTCCAGATCTCGCGGGTCTCCGGGAAGTGCGAGATGTACTTGGTGTCGTTGCACGGCCACTGCACGTCCTGCTGGCCGGCCTCGAGCGGCGCGCCGAGCGAGTGCAGCGCGGGCACGAAGTCCGCGTCGTCACCGAAGACCGCGAGGGCCTTGGTGCCCATGCGGGTCATGATGTGCATCGAGACGACGACGTACTCCGAGTCGGTGATCTCGACGCCCAGCATCGGCTTCTCCGCGTCGAGCGGGCCCATGCAGAACGGGATCACGTACATCGTGCGGCCACGCATGCAGCCCCGGTAGAGCTCGGTCATGATGGCCTTCATCTCGGAAGGGTCCATCCAGTTGTTCGTCGCGCCCGAGTCCTCCTCGCGCACCGAACAGATGTAAGTCCGCTCCTCCACGCGAGCGACGTCGCTCGGGTCCGAGGCCGCCCAGAACGAGTTCTGCTTCTTCTTGAGCGGAACGAACGTGCCGGCGTCCACGAGCTTCTGCGTGAGACGGTCCCATTCACCCTGGGACCCGTCCGCCCAAACAACCTCATCGGGGCAGGTCAGCTCAGCGACTTCCTGAACCCATGCGAGCAAGCGCGCGTGGTTGGTAGGTGCGTGTTCGAGACCGGGAATGGTCACTGCCGTCATCTCGTCTCGTCTCCTGACTGAACGCCTCGGCTGCCCGAGGACGCGTGGGTCGTCCGGTGTGCGGGGACTTCGTCGTCCTCGGGAATAGCTCCAGACGCCCGGTGGGGCCGGGCGTGCGTGGAAGGGGATGGATCGAGGTTAGCCCGGTGAATGGCAGGTAAAGCACCCCCAGCCTGTCGCTTCCCTCACAAAACCGATTCTGGAATCGATTCAGCACTCGGACGGCGTTAAGGCGCGCTTGAGGTGGGAAAAACACAAGAGGCCCCGGTGCGGTTCTCACCACACCGGGGCCTGTGACCTGGGCTTCAGTTCGGGCTGATCCACTGCCCGGTGGTCGAATCGATTCGGACGACCCCGTCGAACCGTTCTTCCTCGAACCAGTCGTCCGAGTCGTCCAGAATGCCGCTCTTGGAGTCCGTCACGTACCGGCCGTCGGACTCGATGTGCCCGTGCTCGACCTCGACCCAGTCGTCACCGCGGTGTTCCGACATCGTGACCTCGCCGGACCGTGTGATCTCGGTCGCCACGTCGGCCTTGCCGTCGCCGTTCTTGTCGGTGAACAGCCAGGTGTCGCCGTCGTCGTCTTTGACCACCGCCGTGTCGGCCCGGCCGTCGCCGTCGGTGTCCTCAGTCGCCTGGCCGACCTTTCGATCGCCTTCGTCGGTGTGCACGACAATGGTGGTCTGCGGCGCGGAATTCGTCTTTTGTTGCGTTGAGTCGTTCGGGTCGACGGCAACCCACTCGCCGGAATTCTCCTCGAACCGAGCCTGGCTCAGGAGATTGCCGTCCTTGTCGAACGTGCTCATCAGATCGGCGTCACCGTCGCCGTTCGTGTCGGTGAACGCGAGATGACCGCCGTCATCCGTCTCGACCACGGCCGAGTCGTTCGTGCCGTCCTGGTCGAGGTCGAAGGTGACGTCGGCGGTGTACTCCTCATCCTCGACGGTGACCTTCAGCTCGGCGTCGGCCGCACCGTTCTCGTCGATGTACACCGGGACACACCTCCTACCGCTCATGTACCGGTATGACCCACGTTATGCCGGTTCGGTTCCCCCGCCAACCGTGTGACGCGCGCGGAGGTCGATCTCGGACTGGCCGATGGCGGCGTCGAGGGCCGCGCGGAACTGCGCGATCTCACGACCTTCGAGGGTGAACGCCGGGCCGTCGGGGCCCGCGATCTCCACCGCTCCGGCACTCACGCTGACCTCGCAGACCGCCCGGTCCGCGTAGCTGTCGCTGCAGTGCAGGAGCCACTCACGCCTGACGCCCATGGCTTCACCCTCATCTTCACCCCAGGCGGCTCTGTATATGCTTAACTTTAGGCTTTCTTAAGCGTTAAGTCGCTCGCCTAAGCGAATGAGAGGAGGCAACCAAGTGGGCCAAGCACGGCAGACTGTGGAACGCCTCCAGCTCGGACTCACGCTGCAACGGCTCCGCCTCGCAGCCGACAAGACGCAGCCGGAAGCCGCCAACGTGATCGGCAAGAGCGCAGCCCGGCTCAGTCAGGTGGAGAACGGCAAGGGCGCGCTGAAAGCGGAAGAGCTCGCCCGGTTGCTCGACTTCTACGGAGTGACGCCGGAGCAACGGGCGACCGTGCTCGCACTCGGCCGGGCCTGCCGGCGCCGGCAGCCACGCCTCGGGTACCTGGACACTCTGCCCGACTCCTACCTGCGGTTCACCGACATGCTGGCCGCGGCGAGACGGATCGGCTGGTACGAGGCCGGCGGCATCATGCCAGGACTGGTCCAGTCGGAGCCTTACGTCAGGGCGCTGATGGAGGCGAGCAGCGGAATCTGGACGGAGGCCGAGAAGCAGGAGCGCATCGACTTCCGCCTGGATACACAACGGCGGGTGCTCGAATCCCCCAACGCCGAGCAGATCGACATCGTGTTCACCGAGGAAGCGCTGCTCCGCGTCGTCGGCGACCCGGCTGTGATGAGCAAGCAGGTTCGGCACCTGCTGCACTTACCCGATCAGCACCCCGGCCTGAGCATCCGCATCGTGCCCCTGGACGTCGGGAACAACCCCTGGCTGGGTGGCGGCATGGTCACGCTGGAGTTCGCCAACGCCGACCCGATCACGTTCGTGCCCTCCGTCTGGGGGCCGGCTCTGTATTTCGACCAGCGTGTTGACACCGCACCCATGCGGCAGCTCTTCGCGACCGTCCTGGACATCGCCCTGACTGCAGAGGCGAGCAGTGCGGCCCTGGTCGAGTTTCTGGCGAGGAGATCCTGAAATTGTTCGTGTGGGCCAAGAGCAGCCACAGCTCGGCCACCAGTGACAGCTGTGTGGAAGTGCGTCTGGGGAGTGGCATTGTCTCCGTCCGGGACTCGAAGAACGCGGATGGTCCGCTGTTCGACGTGTCTTCTGGCGCGTGGCGGGCGTTCGTGAGCACGGTGGCGCAACGAACGGGGTGAGTTCGCGCGTCTGAGTGGCGACATCGGACTGGGGGTTCGCATGACGTCGGCAACCACTGCGCGCAGACGGGCTCGGGTCGCGTTGAGCATCGTCCTCGTGGCGGGTCTTGCGCTGTCCGTGTTCGCCGGTCTTCAGCACTCGTTCGTGGGTTTCATCGTCGTCGCCTGGGTCGCCGCGTTGCTGTACTGGCTGCCCTTGCTGGCCGGCGGCATGGGGCTCGAGCTGGACGGCGAGCGGTACCTGACGGGCCGGACGGTGAGCGGGCGGCGCACTGTCGACCTTCAGCGGCTGGTTCGGGTCAGGCGGTTCGTCATGCCCGCGCAGTCCGTTGCCTTTCGCATGGTCGAGCTCGTGGACGCGGACGGGGTGAGGCTCGTCGTCAACGAGCGGACCGGCAACCGGGGTGTGCGGGAGGCGGTGGAAGCCCTGCTGCCCAACGCGAAAGTCGTCAACCGCGGTTGGTCCTACCTCGGTGGGTTGCTGTGCGTGGTGCCGCCTGCGCTGATCGCTCTGGTGCTTTACGCGGTGAGCTAGGCGCGGTCGCGGACCGAGCGGATTCGGCCGAGCAGTTCCGCGGCCTTGGCACGGCCCTGTTCGACCTCGGCGAGTTGGCGGGTGACGGACTGGAGCTCGCGGCCCCGTTCGCCTGCTTCCATGCGGAGGGCTTTGTCGACCTCGCGGAGTTCGGCTTCGATGGCCTCGATGCGCTTGGCCAGAGCCTCGTCCAGAGCGAGGGACAGGGCCTGCTCGGCTTCGATGAGCTGTTCGGCGGCCAGTTGGTCCACTGTGGAGCGTGCGTCGGCGATGGCGTCGGAGAGCCATTGTTTGACGTGTTGCTTTTCGGCCGTGTGGGTTCGGGTGCGCGCCATCCACCAGCCGGCGCCCAGGCCCAGGGCGATCGTCACCGGGAGGACGATCGGGTTCAGGACGGCGATGCCGAGGCCGGCGAGGGGCATCACGGCCAGTTTGCCGGCGCCCAGGCCGCCGGAGACGCCCATGAAGACCAGGAGTTTGTCCTCGGCTGTGGGTGGGCGCTTTTCCTTGGGGCGCAGGACGACCGGAGGCTGCTCGCCGCGGGCGAACTGGCCGCGGATCAGGGTCAGTTCCTCAGGGCTGAACAGGGTCGCCAGGACCACGTCGGTCAACTGGGAGAGGCGGGCCGACAAGGCGGTGGAGATGCGGCCTGAGACGACCTGCAGGGCCGTGTCGACCTGTTGGGGCAGCGAGGCCAACGCGGTGCGGTCGGCGCCGTCGATGGCTTGGCGGTACCAGGTTTGCAGGTCGCGCATCTGGCGCGAGATCTCGTGGGAGTTCTCGACGCGGGCGCGTTGGATCTCGCCGCGGAGACGGACCTGCCAGCCTCGTGTGGAGGAGCGGCGTTCGGTTTGGAGTTCCTCGCGGCGGGCACGCAGCACCGCGGCTTCGTCTTCGCCCACGGACAGGGCGCGCTTCTCGTGTTCCAAACGCACGCGAAGCTCGTCCAGGACGGTCGAGAGTGCGCGCAGGGCGTTGGCCTCGGCGAGCATGCCGGCGCGTCCGGTCACCAGCTCCTGCAAGGAAGTCTGCAGCGCGATGATGCCCGAGCGTTCGCGGAGCATGGCGGCGGCGTCCGGGTTCGGCGCACCGGACGCCATCTCGAACATGCGGGACGACACCGGGTGGAACACCGCTTCGGCGAAGCGCGGGGCGTGTTCGGCGAGCAGGGCGCGGTCGGCGTCGAGGACCTGGCGCCAGCCGCGGTACTGGTCGGTCTTGGTCAGGCAGAACACGACGGTTTCCACGCGGTCGCCGACGCGCTTGAGGAAGTCCAGCTCGCCGCGCGTGAACGGGGACGAGGCGTCGACGACGAAGACCAGGGCGGTGGCGGAGGTGACTGCTTCCAGAGCCAGTTCGCCGTGCACGGACTCCAGGCCGCCGACGCCCGGAGTGTCCACAACGGACATGCGTTCCAGCAACGGGATCGGCGCGTCGACCTCGACGTAGCGCGGAGGGAGCTCACCGGGTGGCAGGTCGTGCGCGGCGGAGACCCAGTTGATCAGAGCGGGCAGCGGGAACGTCACCGGGGCGAGCAGGCCGGGGTAGCAGGCGCGGGCGGCCCACGACGGGCCGTGCTGGAACACCAGGTACGTGGAGGTGGCCACGTCGGCGTCGACCGGGGACAGGCCTGGCGTGGCCAGCAGAGCGTTGACCAGCGAGGACTTGCCGCGGTTCGTCTCGCCGACGATCACCACCGACGACACCTCGGGAGCGGCGTTGCGGGCAACCCAGTCAGCCAGCGCCGGGTCGAGCTCGCGCACGAGAGAAGTGAGACGTTCGCGCGTCTGGCGGACGGTCTGCGGAAGTGTGCTCATCGGGCCGTGTAAACCGTCACGATCGGAGCCCTCAGAACACGGCCGCGGTCGCAGAAGCCGGGCACCTCGGTCTCCGCCACAAATCCGAGCAGCGAGACGTCATCGGTCGGCACCGTGCCGCCGGCCTCGTGCTGCGACGGGTCGAAGCGCTCACCATCCGCGCGGACGGCCACGACTCCTATCGAGGACAGGCCTTCCTCGATCCGCTCGACCACTCCTGAACTGGCGCGGTCCAGCGCGTACAGGCACAGCTGCACCAGCGCGCGGCGTTCGGCCAGCGCCTGGTCGAGCAGCTCGTCGGCAATGGTCTCCACACCGTCATCCGACGCCACCCCGGTGGGATCGGTTCCCCTCGCGCTCATCGGTGCCCCCAGCACGTAGTTGCTGCCAGATGAGGAAATACGCCCTGTGGACGACGTGCGCCACTCGAGCCTGCGCCGGCGTCGCGCCGAAGGAGGCGAACGAACGCCACCAACCAGCGCGTTCCAGCGAATACGCGACCAGTTCCGGCAACGGACGGCCGGTCAGCCCCAGTCGGCCGGGTACGTCCGGAGTGCTGCCGACGCGCAGTACCTCCTCCGTCAGATCCGGAGCCAGCGAAACCGCGCCCGACGACACCAGCGTCAACGCCTCCAGCAACCGCAGCTGGTGGGCCTCCGGACGAGCCAGCAACACCTCGATCGCGTCGTGCACGCGCTGCCGTTCACCGGGATCACCCGAGGCCAGCGACGTGACGGACGCCAGCGCCGCGGCCGCCTTGATGCCGTCGGCACGGGCCCGGAACACCGCGTCCAACCGACCACGAACCGCTGCGAACCCAGAGGCGTCGAACAGCACGCGCCTCAGAGCACCCGCGGTGAGTGAAGGCTCGGCGTCGAGAGCCGCCAGCGCGCGACCGATGCCGTACAGGTCCAGCTTCTCCAGCAACCGCGACCGCACACCGGCCGCGACCTCGCAGTCCCACGACGTGAAGAGATCGCCGGACATCAGCATCATCGTGCGGGTGTCGGCGTCCAGCGCCGCCAGCTGCCGCAACGCCTCCGCGTCGGCCGAGGTGAACTCACCGGTCTCCGCGGACTCGGCGAGCAGGCTGATCACCGGCAGGACGTCGGCAACGCGCGGCTTCAGCAGCTGAGCCTGTTTGCCCGCCAGGATCTCCGCGGCACGCCACACGTCACCGTCAGAGCCCTCAACGGTTTCCGGCGCCACCGCGTCGACCTTGTTCAGCGCGGCGATGGCGTTGACCGGCCCGGCCTCACGAGAAGCGGTCGCCGCGGTGAAAGCGGCCAGCGTCGAATGATCATCCGCACGAACGCCCTGCGTCACGACGTAGAGAACAGCTTCGGCGCCCGCGACGGCATTGGCGGACACGGGATCCAGCAGTTCTTCGGTCCGTGCGACCGAAGCAGCGTCCAACGACCCGAGCCCAGGGGTGTCGATGACGGTGAAGTCGCGCAGCACGGCGTTCGTCAGGTACGCCTCGATGTGCGAAACGCCTTCCACACCAAGAGAAGCCGGGATCATGCCGGACGCGTCGAACGGCAGCACCTGGCGTCGCCCGTCCCGCAGCACCACTTCGATGCGGTCGACGGTTCCGTACTGGTAGCGCGTCACGAGCCGGGTGCACTCACCGACGTCGGTGGGCGCGACCCGACGCCCGATCAACGCGTTGACCAGGGTCGACTTGCCTGACTTGATCCGCCCGGCCACCGCGACCTGCAACGGCGCGTGCAGGCGCCGCAGCACTTCCTGGAAACCGTGCGCTGTCTGCTGGGAGACCTGTGGTTGCAAGGCAACACACAAGTTGGCCACGGCCGCGCACAGCGGTCCGGCCAGTTGTTGTCCTTGCAACGCCGTCACGAGCACTGATCGTGCCACGGTTTGTGCGCGTGCGTACGCGGGTAGCCACACCACATGGGTGACAGCTACGTGACGTTCCTGGTGCTGGGGATCGTCCTGGTCGTGGTCGACGGCCAGCTGATCTACCACAGCGGCAAGGGATATCTGAAGCGCGCTGCGTACGACGACGAACAGGTCGGCGGCATGATGAAGCTGACCGCCGTGCTGTTCCACCTCGTCGTGCTCGGCCTGCTGGCGCTGGTGTCGATCATCGAGATCGAGACCGGCGATCCGGTGAAGAACGTGGTCGTGAAGCTGGGCATCGTGCTGTTGCTGCTGGCACTGGCTCACGGCGTCACCATGGCGATCCTGGCCAGGATTCGGGATCGCCAGTTGCAGCAGCAGCTCGCGGACCAGATGGCCGAGGAACACCGGATCTACGAAGAGCGTCACGCGCACGTGGGCGAACCGCGACCCGCGCCCAAGATCGAGTCGCCTTACTCAGCCCCGTAACGGGCACGCACGGCGTCCAGCGCCTCCCCCTCGCTGGCGCCGAGCGACCGAGCGACGGCGACGAACTCCGCCGCGGCGGCGGAGAGCGGGTCCGGTGCATGCGAAGGCAGGGCGGCCACCACGGTGCCCTGCCTTCGTCCTGTCGTGATCACGCCCGAGGTCTCCAGCTCCCGGTACGCCCGCGCGACGGTTCCCGCTGCCAGTCCCAGGTCGGCGGCAAGCTGCCGGATCGTGGGTAAACGCGACCCGACCGGCAGCACACCGCCGCCGATCAGCAGGATCAGCTGGTCGCGCACCTGACGCCAGGGCGGAACCCCGTTGTCGACGTCGACGACGATTCTGGGAGCACTCACGGCGTGATTTTCGCCGGATCCGGCTTGGTGTTGGCCATCCCGATCCACAGGAGCAGACCGACGAACCCCGCTCTGGGCTCCAAGGTCACCGCGACCGCCACCGCCGCGCCGAGCCCTGCCGACACGTGCACGCTGCGAGTGCGCAGAACCTTGTCGACGACCCCGTCACCGGTCGCCGGCCGGGCAACCGCGGCCCAGGTGATCACGGCGACCGCCACCACCGACAGCGCCAGCCACCCCAGGAGGTCCCAGCGCTGGTGGAGGCCGAGGTAGACCGCGGAGCAGATCGCGATCACCGCGTACAACAGCACCACCCACCCGGAGGCGATGTCGAAGAGCCCGCGCCGGGTGAGCGTCGCCTCACGACGCGCGTCCCGGCGGGGCCGCAGTGCGATCAGCTCAGCCAGCAACGTGCCGGTGAGCACGACCACCAGGAGCTGAGTGGTGTTGTTCCCCCACTGCGGCAGCAGCCACAACGCCCCGTACAGCCACGGGTAGAGCAACCGCCGCCGTTTCAGATAGCGGACACCCTCCTCGACCTGCTGCTGGTTCGGTTCGGCGATGCCCCACTTCTTCAGCAGGCGCTCGCCGTTCCCCTCCCTCGGCCACAGCACCAGCAACGCGACCAGGCTCGTCCCCACGAACCCGACCAGTGGAACCCACGGAACGTCCACGCTTCCCCCAAAGCTGGTTCACCAGAAGATCTTCTTGGCCACGTAGTTGGTGTTGGACATCGCGATCCACGCCAGCAGGCCGGCGAAGACGAAGCCCCCACCCGCCAGCGCGCCCACCACGGCCGCGCCGAGGCCCGCCGACACGTGCACGCTGCGGGTGCGCAGGGCCCGGTCGACCGTCTCGTCACCGTCGGCCGGTCGTGCCACCGCCGCCCACATGACCAGCGTGACCGCGCCGACGGACACGACGAGCGCGGGTATCTGACCGATCCGCAGGTCGACGACCAGCACGACGAGCCCGATCACCACGATCACCGCGTACGCGATCAACACGTACTGGTTGGCGATGTCGAACAGGCCGCGCGGCGTGAGCGAGGCCACCCGCTGCGTCCCGCCGCGGTGCAGCTGCGTCGCGATCAGCTCGGCGAGCAGCGTGCCGGCGAGCACGATCGCCGCGAGCGAGCCGATGCCCTGGCCGCTGACGAGCGGCACCAGCGTCAACACCGCGTAGAGCACCGGGTACAGCACCCGGCGCCGCTTCAGGTAGCGGATCGCGTCGTCGATCTGCGCGGGCGTCGGATCCTGCACCCGCCAGCTCTTCAGCAGCCGCCTGCCGGTCGACTGCGTCGGCCACAGCGCCATGAGCAGCAGCAATCCCACCCCAGCGGCGATCACCATGTCCAGCAGCACGCGCACCCCCGACGACTTTGTATCAACTCCTTGACACAATAACTCACACTGAAGTCGTACGCTGGGTCCACCCGTGGCGCGACGCGCGAAAGTTCGACCCGCACCTAACCTTGTCCGGTGCGGCGGTTCAGCCTGTGGATGAAGGCTCACCCGGCGTTCGGGGACTCCCTGATCGCCGGGCTTTTGTTGATCTCGGACATGGGGCTGGCAGTGGCGGCCGCCGAACAGGGCGTGTCGTTCTCGGCGTTCTTCGCGGTGACGTTGCTGCTGCTCGGGCCGCTCCCGTTCCGGCGGTACCACCCCGTCGGCACGAGCTACCTGATCCTCGCCGGCGGGTTCCTGCAGCTCTTCACACACGGCGGCATGCAGAACGGCATCCCGGTGCGGCTGTCGGACTTCGCGCTGGCCATCGCGCTGTACACACTCGTCGCGTACGTGGGCCGCAAGTCGGGGTTGATCTACTCGGGCTGGCTGCTCGCGGGCACGCTGCTGTGGGCGGTCTTCCAGATCGCCGAGCTCCAGGCCATCTTCCTCGTGTTCATGGTCTTCGTGATCTTCGGCTTCAGCTGGGCGATGGGCGAGTTCATCGGGGCTCGCCGCGCGTACCAGAGCGAGATGGAGCAACGGCTCAAGCTGCTCGAGACCGGCCTCGACCAGCAGGCCAAGATCGCGGTCGGCGAGGAGCGGTCCCGCATCGCCCGCGAGCTGCACGACGTGGTGGCGCACGCGGTGAGCGTCATGATCGTCCACGCGGACGGCGCCGCCTACACGATCAGGTCGCAGCCGGAGGTCGCGGAGAACGCGGTCCGCACGATCGCGGACACCGGACGTCAGGCGCTGACCGAGATGCGCCGGCTTCTCGGCGTGCTGCGCAGCGAGGACGCCGAGACGCAGTGGGCCCCGCAGCCTGACGCGCGCGGTGTCGTCGAGCTCGCCGAGAACACCCGCGCGGCCGGTGTGCCGGTGCGGCTGGAGATCACCGGCGACGTGGACGACCTGCCCGTCGGCGTGGGCCTGAGCGTCTACCGGATCGTGCAGGAAGCGCTGACCAACACCATCAAGCACGCCGGCACGGGTTCGACGGCGCTGGTGCGCCTCGCCCGTTCACCGGAGGAGCTGCGGCTCGAAGTGATCGACAACGGCTTCGGCACACCCCACGACGTGGTCAAGGTGTCGGGCGGCAACGGACTGATCGGCATGAGGGAAAGGGCTGCGGTGCTGGGCGGCGAGTTCGAGGCGGGCCCCAACCCCGGCGGGGGCTGGCGCGTGCGCGCGAGCTTCCCCCTGGCCGCATAGGGTGATCGAGTGATTCGGGTGCTGCTGGTCGACGACCAGGAACTCATGCGCATGGGCTTCCGCATGGTGCTGGGAGCGCAGGAGGACATCGACGTCATCGGCGAGGCCGCGGACGGTCTCGACGCGGTGCAGATGGCCGACAAACTGCGGCCCGACGTCGTGCTGATGGACGTCCGCATGCCCGTGCTGGACGGCGTGGAGGCGACCAAGAGGATCACCGAGGCCGACACGGCCAAGGTGCTGGTCATGACCACGTTCGACATGGACGAGTACGCGTTGTCCGCCCTGCGCAACGGCGCCAGCGGCTTCCTGCTGAAGGACACCCCGCCGTCCGACCTGGTGTCGGCGCTGCGGGCGGTGGCCTCTGGCGACGCGGTGGTCTCGCCGTCCGTCACGAAGCGGCTGCTGGGCCGGTTCCTCGGCGACGGCGGCGGTGAGCTGCGCGACGCCACCGTGCTGGACGTGCTGACCGAACGCGAGCGCGAGGTGCTCGTGCTGATCGCGAAGGGCCTGTCCAACACGGAGATCGCCCGCAAGCTCTTCCTGTCGGAGGCGACGGTGAAGACGCACGTCGGCCGGATTCTCGCCAAGCTGGAGCTGCGAGACCGGGTGCAGGCCGTGGTGCTGGCCTACGAGACCGGTCTCGTCCGCCCCGGCGACGCTTAGCGGTAGTTCGCCGGATCCGCTTCCACGGTCGTCCCGGCGATGCGCGGCTTCACCACGTCGTCCCACCAGCGGCCCCAGTCGGGCTGGGTGCCGTCGAGGTCGGTGAAGCCGTACTCGCGCTTGAGCTTCCACGACGACAGGCACTGTCCGGCGAACCTGCGGCGATCCTTGTCCGCGGCGACATGTGCGATGCCGCGGCCGAGGTAGTGCGGTGTCTCGGAGATCGCGTAGTCCGGCACCTTCTCGATCGCGTCACGCCAGTTCTGCTCGGTGACGCCGAACGTCTCCAGCATCTGCTCTGACCGCAGGAACCCCGGCGTGGCCGCGATCGCCGTCACGTTCGGGTGGTCCTTGAGGTCCTTCGCCAGCACCTCTCCGAACCTGCGCACGGTGTTCTTCACCGCGTCGTAGGCGAGGTTCACGAAGTACGCCTCGCCGTCCTCGCCGTCGGTCACCTCGACCACGAGTCCGTCGTCGGAGCGGATCAGGATCGGCATCAGCTTGTGCAACGCGACGAGGTGCGTCTCGACGCCGTTGCGCCACATGTGCAGCTGCTTGTCGAGGTCGTGCTCCCAGAACTTGCCCCACTCGACGAGGTTCTCGCCGCCCCACGCGTTGTCGACGAAGACGTCGAGCTTGTCGATCTTCGCCGCCAGTGCGTCCACATCGGACGGATCGGTGAGGTCGCAGCGGACGGCGATGCCCTTGCCACCGGCCTCGGTGACGAGGTCCGCGGTGTCCTCGATCGTCTCGGCACGGCCGACCTCGGACTGCTGCGTGCGCGTCGTGCGTCCCGCCACGAACACGGTCGCGCCGGCTGCTCCCAGCTCCACCGCGATGGCCCGCCCCGCCCCACGAGTGGCGCCCGTGACGACGGCGACCTTCCCGCTCAGGTCGGGCTCACTTCTTGGTGACACGCCGAATTCCCCTTCCTTCGTGCCAGGACACGACCACCATCCCGTCACCCTCGACGGTGAGCGACACGACCTCGGTGACGTTCAGCCGGAAGAGGTCGAGCTCGCCGCCCTCCGGCATCCACCCCGTGCGGTCGTACAGGTCCTTGAGGTAGTCGTCCTTCTCCGTCCAGAACTCCGCGGTCCCGCTGATCTTCGCGTCGCCCGCCGCGGTCATCGAGGCCGTGGTCGTGTTGCAGTGCAACGAAAAGCGCGGGTCCCGCCGCAGATCGCGCGACTTCAGCGAGTCGAGCATCATGCCGACCCACAGCTCGCCGCGCGTGAAGTCCGGCTCCACGCCGCTGATCCGCGGTGAGCCGTCCTTGCGCAAGGTCGCGATCAACGCGTGCCGGTCCGCAGCGAACCTGCTCTGCGCGAACGCGGCCAGGTCGGGCTGCTCGGCCGCGAACTCGGCCCAGGTAGCCATCAGCGCATCCCCTTCAGCACCAGATCGATGTCTTCTTCCATGCGTGCCACGAGCTCTCCACGTGGCCTGATCGACCAGTCCATCGCGATCCCGTACACCAGCGCGGCCAGCACGCGAGCCGCGTTGGACGGCAGCTTCTCCGCCGCGCACAGGATCTCCAGCTCCGCCTCCAGCACCGCGTAGTGCCTGGCCAGCAGCGCCCGGAGCTCTGGGTCGATGAGGTCGACGCCCAGCTGCGCCAGGTTGTTCGTGGCGGTCGCCGGATCGGCGAGCCGGTCGAACCAGGTCAGCAGCGCTTCTCTGACGTTGCCCGCCTCGCGCATCCTCCGGGCGACCTCTTCGGTGCCCGCTCTGGTGAGCGCCTGCAGCAGGCCGCTCTTCGACCCGAACCGCTTCGCCACCGCGCCGACCGACACCCCGGCCTCCGCCGCCACGTCCGCGACCGTGAACTCGGGCCCTTTGCGGTCGATGACGGTCTCGGTCGCCGTGAGGATCCGCTCGTCGGAGATGGTTCTCGGCCGTGCCACCTCATTAGTGAACCACAATTCACTAACATTCGCATAGGATGGTGACACGTGAGCTGGAGACCGCGCCTGGTCGCGCTGGACATCGACGGAACCCTGACCCACGTCGGCTCGAACGACATCTCGCCCGCGGTGAAGGCCGCCGTCGCGCGCGCTGCCGAACACGGCACGCACGTCGTGTTGTGCACGGGCCGCAGCCTGATCGGCACGACCCCGATCGCACCTCAGATACCCGCCTCGATGGCGCTGTGCTCGAACGGCGCGGTGTGGTGGGACCCGAAACTGGACGAGATCACCAAGCGCGCGACGTTCGACCCCGGTCCGACGATCAAGGCGCTGCAGGCGTTGCTGCCGGGCTCGGTGTTCTCGGCCGAGCAGACCGGTGTCGGCAGCCTCTCGCTCGGCCGGTTCCTGCCGGGCGACCTGTGGGGCGTGGTCACCGACGCGACGTTCGAGGAGATCACCGCCGTGCCCACGCCGCGGCTCGTGATGCGCTGGCACGACCGAACGCCCGCCGAGCTGGCGTTCGCCGTGCGGGAGCTGGAGCTGCCCGACGTCTCCTGGCACGTCGACCACACCGAGCCGTGGCTGACCGCCGTGCCGCCCAACGTCACGAAGGGCTCGGCGTTGGAAGAACTCAGGATCTCGTTGGGGATCTCGGCCGACGACACGCTCGCGATCGGTGACGGCACCAACGACGTCGAGATGCTGCGGTGGGCTGCTTGCGGAATCGCGATGGGTCAGGCACCGGCGACCGTGCAGGCCGCTGCCGACGGGGTTACCGGGACGGTGCTGGAAGACGGGGCGGCGCAAGCGCTTTCGCGGTTCTTCTGACCACGTCGCGCAGCCAGCGCTGGGCGGGATCGGCGTCGAGGCGCGCGTGCCAGTGCAGGCGCACCTCGACCTCCGGCAGGTCCGCGTGGATCGGGAACCAGCGGAGGGTCTTGGGGTGTTCCTCGGCGAGACGCCGGGGGATCAGTCCTATGTAGTCGGTCGAGGCGACCAACGTCGCCGCGGCCGCGTAGAACGGCACGACCGCGCCGACGTGGCGTTGCAGACCTTCGGCTTGCAGTGCCTCGTCCAACGGTCCGTGCACGCGACCTCTGCGCGACACGCTGACGTGCGGGTACTTGCAGAGCTGCTTGAGCGTGGGCCGCTTCAGCGGGTGGTCGAGGCGGACGATGCCGACCATCCGTTCTCGGAACAGCACCTCGGACCTGATGTCCGCGTCGGAGTCGGCACCGGCGCCGATGTCCAGGTCGACGGTGCCGTCCCTGAGCACCTCGACGCTCTCGTCTCCCTCCGCGACGAACCGGAGCACGACGTGGGGTGCCGCTTCCGCCACCGCACCGACCAGCGAGGTCACCACACCGTCGCCGACCCGGATGGTGAACGTGCGGCGCAGCTCTGCGACGTCCACGGCTTTGTCGTTGACCAGCGCCGCCGCCTCGTCCAGCAACGACCGCACTCGCGGCGCGATGCGGAGGGCGAACGGAGTGGGCGCGAGACCCCGGCCGGCGCGCACGAGGATCGGGTCCTCCATCTCCCGCCGCAGCCGGGAGAGCGCTCTGCTCGTGGCCGGGATGGAGAGGTGAAGCCGCTCGGCCGCCGCGGTGACGCTGCCGTCCTGGATCAGGGCGTCGAACACCCGGAGCAGGTTCAGGTCCATGTTTGCACCGTACGCAACTCTGTCTTGTCAAAGTTGCGTGGCACGAAATAAGTGCTGGTCCATAGCGTCTTTGGCATGACATTCGAAGCGAAGCTGACCGCGTTCATGCTCATCAAGACCACCCCGAAGTGGCTGTCGCTCGCGGTGCCGGACCGCATGCAGGCGTTCGAGACGGAGATCCTGCCGAAGCTCAAGGACATCGAAGGCGTGCGATCGCGCTTCTTCGACACGGAGTTCTACGGCGCGAAAGTGACCGACGTCTGGATGTGGGAGGCGCGCGACCACGAGTCGTACCAACTGCTCGTGGACGCACTGCGGGAGACGCCGTTCTGGGACACCTACTTCGAGGTGGTCGACCTGCTCGTCGGCGTGGAGAACGGGTACGCGCTGAACTACGGCGTGGACCCGCTCGCCACGATCGGGCACTAGTCGGAGATGTTGTTCTTGGCGACGACCTTGTCGATCTTCACCCGGATGACCATCTCGCCGGGCACGCCGTTGCGCTCGGCGTAGGCGTCGGCCTGGTGGTCGCCCATGTAGCGGGCCGCGGTGCGGCCCGCCCAGTACTTCAGCTGTTCGGGGTCCTCGTCGATCTGCGCGCGGCCCGTGATGGTCACGAAGTTGAACGGCGGCGTCTCGTCGTCGAAGCAGAGGGCCACGCGGCCGTCGCGCAGGATCGACTTGCCCTTGATCGTGTCGCGCGAGGTCAGGAAGACGAGGTCGGGGCCGTCGAGGTCCACCCAGACAGGGGCGACGTGCGGCGAACCGTCCTTGCGGGTGACCGCGAGCTTGCCGGTGCGCGCGGGCTTGGCCAGCACGAACTCGCGCCACCAGCCTTCAGGAGCTTCCGTGTAACCCATGAGGAGCATTCAACTACGACTGAGGTAGCGGCACCGCACGACTGAAGTTGACGCTCGGCGTGGACTGCTGGGCGATGTGGCCGACCCCCTCCGAGCGGGAGAGTTTCCCCTGTCACCGAGAGGGGAAAGCTGATGATCGAGGCAATCGGCCTCACCAAGAGATACGGCAGGACGGTCGCGGTCGACGACCTGTCGTTCACCGTCCAACCTGGACGGGTGACCGGGTTCCTCGGTCCGAACGGCGCCGGCAAGTCCACCACGATGCGGATGATCCTCGGGCTCGACCGACCGACGGCAGGCCGCGTGCTGATCGACGGGAAGCCCTACGCCGAGCTCAACCGTCCACTGCGGACGGTCGGCGCACTGCTCGACGCCAAGTGGGTGCACCCCAACCGGTCCGCCCGCGCTCACCTGAAGTGGCTCGCCGTCTCCAACGGACTGCCCGCCAAGCGCGTGGACGCGGTGCTCGAAGCCGTCGGCCTCACGCAGGTCGCGGGCAAGAAGGCGGGCGGGTTCTCGCTCGGCATGTCGCAGCGGCTGGGGATCGCCGCGGCACTGCTCGGCGACCCGAAGGTGCTGCTGTTCGACGAGCCGGTGAACGGCCTGGACCCCGAGGGCATCCTCTGGATCCGCACGTTCATGCAGAACCTCGCCGCCGAGGGCCGCACGGTTCTGGTGTCGAGCCACCTGCTGTCCGAGATGGCCCTGACGGCCAGCGAGCTCGTGGTGATCGGCAAGGGGAAGCTGATCACGCAGAGCACCACGTCGGAGTTCATCGACCGCTCGACGGGTAACTCAGTGTTCGTGCGCAGTCCTCAGCTCTACAAGCTCGGCCCGCTGCTGACCGACAAGGGCTTCACGGTTCGTGACGGTGGCGAGAGCGCGTTGTCCGTATCGGGTGCGACTAGTGACCAGATCGGTGACATCGCCGCTGCTAACGGTGTTGTCCTGCACGAACTGAGCCCGCAGCGCGGTTCGCTCGAAGAGGCGTTCATGCAGCTGACCGGCGATGCTGTCGAGTACCACGCAGAGATCGGGAAGTGAGTGCGATGACCCTGTTGGCAGTGGAGAGAATCAAGCTCTTCTCGACCCGTTCGCCCTACTGGTGCGCGGCGCTCGCGATCGCCATGGCCGTCGGCTTCTCGGCTCTGCTCGCCGCCAACGCCGAGACCGTGAGCGTCGACCTGACGCAGGCCGGCAGCCGGCTCGCGCTGGTCGTGGTGCTGGTGCTGGGCGCGCTCGCGGTCACCACCGAGTACCGCTTCGGCACGATCCGGGCCACGTTCCTCGCGGTGCCGAACCGCACGTCCGCGCTGGTCGCCAAGACCGCGGTGGTCGCGTTCGTCGCCGGTGTGATCGGTGAGGTCGTCGCGTTCGGTTCGTGGGCGATGGCGAAGGTGATCAAGCCGAGTGCCGACCTCGCGATCAACTCCAGCGCGGAGTGGCGCAACGTCGCCGGTGTCGGCCTGATGTTCGCGATCGGCGCGATCCTCGCGGTCGCGGTCGGCATCCTGGTTCGCCAGACCGCCGGTGCCGTGGCGATCCTGCTGGTCTGGTCGATGCTGCTGGAGAACCTGGTCGGGATCATCCCCAAGGTCGGCGTGAAGATCCAGGCGTGGCTGCCGTTCATGAACGCGGACCACTTCCTCTCGGTCAACCCGCCCAGCCGCGCCGAGTCCGAGGCAGCGGGAGCAGTCGTCTACAAGCTGAGCCAGTGGGGTTCGCTCGGCTACTACGCCGGTATCGCTGTCGCGCTGCTGGTGGTCGCGTTGATCGTCGCCAAGCGACGGGACGCGTGACTCAGTAAGGGGGAGCGAGGCGTTGGGTCATCCGTCGGGGGACGGCCCAACGCCTCGATCAGTCTTTCGAGCGAACGGGAGCGGTCATGATCCAGGCAGTGCGGTTGCGCAAGCAGTACGGCCGGACGAAGGCGGTCGACGACCTGTCGTTCGTCGTGCGGCCCGGTCGCGTCACGGGCTTCCTCGGCCCGAACGGCGCCGGCAAGTCCACGACCATGCGGATGATCCTCGGCCTCGACACCCCCACCGGCGGGGACGTCACGATCGACGGGAAGTACTACTCCGAGCTCAAGCAGCCGCTGCGCAAGATCGGCGCGCTGCTCGACGCGAAGTGGGTGCACCCCAACCGTTCCGCTCGCTCGCACCTGAAGTGGATGGCCGTCTCCAACAAGATCCCGGTCAGCCGCGTCGACGAGGTGCTGGAGATCGTCGGCCTCACCGAGGTCGCCGGCAAGAAGGCCGGTGGGTTCTCGCTCGGCATGTCCCAGCGGCTCGGCATCGCGGGCGCGCTGCTCGGCGACCCCGAGGTGCTGCTGTTCGACGAGCCCGTCAACGGCCTCGACCCGGAGGGCATCCTCTGGATCCGGCAGTTCATGCACCGGCTCGCGGACGAGGGCCGCACGGTGTTCGTGTCGAGCCACCTGCTCTCGGAGATGGCGCAGACCGCGCAGGATCTCATCGTCATCGGCAAGGGTCAGCTGATCGCTCAGACCACCACCGAGCAGTTCATCAGCGACGCCACCCAGGACCACGTCCGGGTGCGCTCACCGCACGCCGTGAAGCTGCGCGAGATTCTCGTGGCGCACGCGACGGTCACCGAGGACGCCGTCGACGGAGCCCTTGTGGTGCACGGGGTTCCGGCGCAGCAGATCGGTGAGATCGCGGCGGAGAACCAGATCGTGCTGCACGAGCTCAGCCCTCAGCGCGGGTCGCTGGAGGAGGCGTTCATGCAGCTCACCAAGGAGTCGGTGGAATATCACGCGCACTGACCACCTGCGATCGCCGAGACCTGATGGCGGGCAAGGCGATCAGCAGTGCGGTCATCAGGGCGGTTCCGCCGGCCACACCGGCCACGAACGGCAGCTTGTCCTTCAGCTCGACGTCCGGCCGCTGCTCCGGACGTTGGGCGGCGAGCGTCGGAGTCGGTTGCGCGGTCGAGGGTTTCGGCTCCGGCAGCAACGGGTTGCGCTCCACCGGCGGGAGTTGCGCGGTGAGCGCACCCATCGGGTTGACCATGCCGAACCCGGTCGTGGCGTCACGGCCGGGTTCCGCCATGTCCTTCGCGGTCTTGATCAACGCGTTGACGACGTCCTTCGCGGGCATCTCCGGGTGCTTCGCCCGCACCAGAGCCGCCACGCCGGAGACGATCGCCGACGCCGCGCTCGTGCCGTCCATCTCGGCGTACCCGCTCGCGTAAACGCTTTCCGGCGCCGCCGTGACGATGCCTTCCGCAGGTGCCGCGAGCACGGTGTCCGCGCCGACGTTGGACGACTTCCACGGCTTGCCCTCGCGGTTCGTCCCCGCGACCGCGATCACGCCACCGATGTTGGCCGGAGCGGAGACCTCCTTGCCGTCGTTGCCGGTGGCGGCGACGAGCACGACGTCCTTCTCGATCGCGTAGTTCACGGCCTTGACCAGCGACGGCGTCATCGAGCTGGAGAAGCCGAGCGACATGTTGATGACCTTGGCGCCGTGGTCGGCGGCCCACCTGATGCTCTCCGCGACGACGTCGAGCGAGAACTGCTCCTTCTCGGAGCTCGAGATCGGCAGGATCTTGGCGCCGGGCGCGATGCCGAGCGCACCGCCGTTCTTGCCGGTCGCGGCGATGATCGCGGCCATCCCGGTGCCGTGGCCGTCGGTGTCGGTCGTGCCGTCGGTGCCTTTGGAGCTGCCGAAGCCGGTTCCGGGCAAGACGCGTCCGGCGAGATCGGGGTGCTTGGCGTCGACACCGGAGTCGATCACCGCGACGACCACGCCGTCACCGCGCGCCTGATCCTGCGCCGAGTAGATGTCGAGGGCGTCGAGATGCCACTCCTGCTCCTCGATCGTCTGCGCGGCGAGCAGCAACGGCAGCACGACGGCGAGCGCGGGAAGGAGGGGCACGCCAGCTACATCGTGTTTCCATCCCGCAGCGCAACGTGCCTGGGGTCACACGTTGCGTAAGAGTGGTGTTAACAAGCCATGAAATGGCACTTTCTGGACATCACCGGCGTTTGAGTTCGCGTTCAATGGGGTTATCCCGGTGCCGGAGGTGGCCAGTGGCGGTTCGTGTCGAAGCAATGCTCAGCCTCGAGTGGGCAAGCGCGCTCGAGGTTCCCAACTCTCCTGACCTCGCCAGCACACCGGCAGAAGCTCGTCGTTCCTGGGTGAACAAGGCGAGTGAGAAGCAGGTCCTCGCGACCTACCGCGCGGTGAACGCGGTGGGTGACGCGCCCGCACCGTGGTGGCTGCGCGCACTGGACCGCGGCAAGCTGAAGTCCCGTGCCGAAGGTCACGCCGTCGAGGACGCCGTGACGGCACTGCTGGCGGACCGTCCCGGCTGGGTGTTCGTGCCGTGGGTCGACCTGGGCGAGGTCGGGTTCTGGGAGTTCGTGCCGTCCGAGAGCGGTGTCTACGGGCCTGCCACGCCGACAACGGTGCAGTTCACGGACTCGCACCGCGGTTTCGTCCACCTGGTCCCCGCGCACCGCGGGCACGGTCGTCCTCAGCCCATCGACTTCACCGTGGCCGACCTGCGTGACCAAATCGAGGACATCGAACTCATCGCCTAGTCTGTACGGCTGTGACCAGGCCTGAGCACCACCGTTCCATCGTCAGCTTCGTCCAGCGCGGCGAGCGCATGACCGTGGGGCAGGAGCGTGCCTGGGACACGTACTGGGAGAAGATGGGCAACGACGTGAAGTCGTTGCCCGAGGGACCCCTGGACTTCGACACGTGGTTCGGCCGTTCCGCGCCCGTGCTGCTGGAGATCGGGTCCGGCATGGGCGAGACGACGTCGCAGCTCGTGGCCGCCGCGCCGGAGCTCAACTACGTGGCCGTCGAGGTCTACAAGCCCGGCCTCGCCCAGCTGCTGCTGCGCGGCGAGCACCTCGGCGGGCTCGACAACCTGCGCGTACTGCGCGGTGACGCCGTCGACCTGCTGACCTCCCACATCGCACCCGCGTCGTTGCACGGCGTGCGGATCTTCTTCCCGGACCCGTGGCCGAAGAAGAAGCACCACAAGCGCCGGCTCGTGCAGCCGGAGTTCGTGTCGTTGCTGGCGTCGCGGCTGGAGCCGGGTGGCGTGCTGCACCTCGCGACGGACTGGGAGAACTACGCGGACCAGATGCTCGAGGTGTGCTCGGGCGAGCGGCTGCTGACGAACATGTACGACGGCTGGGCGCCTCGGCCGGACTGGCGGCCCGTCACGAAGTTCGAGCAGCGTGCCGTGAACGAGGACCGCGTTTCCCACGATCTGATGTTCAAGCGGAACGACCTCACCTGATAGAGGTCTCAAGCAGGCCGTTCCGCCACTGGGGGTCTAACTCTCACCCAATTGGGTGGCGGGTGTTGATCACCCGAAATGCCCCGAGTGGCAGTGACGCGTGAAGCCGTTCCGGCCATAGGTTTCCGCTCCGTGACCCCCGACGTCCTCCCCGTCGCGGAGGAGTTCGTCCGCATGTTCCACGCGGCGCACTCCGACGCAGGCTCGCTGTCCGCCCGCATCGCCCAGGTGCGCGCCGAGATCGCCGAGACCGGAACCTACCGCCACACCACCAACGAGCTCGCGTACGGCGCGCGGATCGCGCTGCGAGATTCCGGTTGGTGCACCTCAGGTGTTCCGTGGCGACGACTCAAAGTCCGCGATCTGCGCGGCTATCGCAACGCGGCCGCCGTCGCCGGCGAGTGCGTGGAGCATCTGAGGCTCGCGACCAACGGCGGTGAGATTCGGCCGCTGGTCACGGTTTTCGCGCCGGACGCGCCCGGCTCGCCGGGGCCGGTGATCTGGAACGAGCAGCTGATCCGGTACGCCGGGTACGCCGACGGGATGGGGGACCGTCGCTACACCCAGTTCACGGAAAGCATGCAGGGCATGGGATGGCGGCCACCGGCCCGTCGTTCGCGCTTCGACCTGCTGCCGTTGGTGGTGGAGACGGAGCACGAGGGACCGCGGCTGTTCACGTTGCCGTCCGAGATCGTGCACGAGGTGCCGCTGGAGCACCCGACGTTGCCGTGGTTCGGCGAGATGGGCCTGCGCTGGCACGCGGTTCCGGTCATCTCGAACATGAAGCTGTCGATCGGCGGCGTGAACTACCCCGCGGCGCCGTTCAACTCGTGGTTCGTGGGCGCCGAGATCGGCACGCGCTCATTGGCAGAGGAAGGTGCTTACGGTGTGGCGCGCTCGGTTGCCGAGGCGTTGGGTTTGGACACAACGTCTGAACGCACGCTGTGGCGGGACTTCGCGACCGTTCACCTGAACGCTGCAGTGCTGCACTCGTTCGACAAGGCGTCCGTCACCATCACGGACCACCACGCGGAAGCCTTGCACCGCCTCGCGTGGCTGCGCTCTCGCCAACGACCGTCCGCCGCACGTCCGGCGTTCCGGCTGGACACCGCAGCCGCGGCGCGCGCACGGAACGGTTCTCCGGCGCGCTTCACGGCCGCGTTGGACGAAACCCGTCCACAACCGACGAGCAGGCTGGCGGAGCTGCTCCGCCAGCAACACTCCCTGACCAGCGTCTGACTTCCCCATCACACGCTGGTTCGGGCTCTAGTGCTTCGAGTCGATCATCACGCCCGAAAGAGCCATGAGCGCAAGGACCAACAGGCCGACCACCGCGGCGGCCCAAGTGAACACAACTGACAACATGGCGTCCTCCGTTTCCCCGACTGCTCCTCCAGAGTCCGTGACCGGGGCGTGATCCGGCATCCGCCGGGAGGGTATTTCCGCAGGTCGCCCACTCAGCCTTCTGGCTGATGCCGGGGTAGCCCCGAGTCGGACGCGGGATCAGCCTTCCGGCTTTACGGTGTACGGCGTGGAGAGCACGGACTTGAACTGGCGGTTGCTCGCCAAACGCCAGTGGCCGCTGGCGCTCTCGCTCACAGTCATCGCCCTGTTGGAGACCCAAGCCATCGAGACGGGTCTCGGGTGGTGGCAGGTTCCCGGTGTCCTGGTGATCTGCGTGATCGCCGTGCTGGCACCCCGCAGACCGTTCGACGCGGCACTCGCGCTGGCCTTCGCCATCGCGTGCGTGGCCGTCTACATGCGGTTTCTCGGCGTGCCCATCAAGCTGCACATCTTCGCGAGCGGCGCGAGCATCGCGATGACCGGTGCCGCGATGGCCACGATCGCGACCCTGGTGCGGGTGTCGTCCCGTGTTCGTTCGGTGGTCGGCACGCTGCTGGTGATCGCCGCGATGGTCGTCGCCGAGGTGCTGGGCTGGCCGGTCGTGGCGCCGGTCGAGTACGGCGAGTGGAGCCCGGACACGTTCAACTTCTCGGTCGCCGCGTTCGTCCTGCTCGTGCTCTCGGTGGGAACCGGCCTGTATTTCCGGGCAAGGGACGCGGAACGTGCGTCTCAACTGGCTGCTTCCGTTGCGGCGGCGCAGAACGCGGAGCGGATGGCGTTGGCGCGGGAGTTGCACGACGTCGTGGCGCACTACGTGACGGCGATCGTCGTGCACGCGCAGGCGGGTCAGCTGAACCGCGAAGTCGACGTGCTGCCCTCTATTGCCGCTTCCGGCACCGAGGCTTTGACCGCGATGCGTCGTCTGGTCGGGACCATGCGGGACGGTGAGTCCGCCGGGCCGGCCGCGTCTTCGTCGTTGATGAACGACGTGAGCTCGCTGGCTTCGGAGTCCGAGCTGCCGGTGCGGTTGTCGTACGACCTGAAGGACGCGGTGCCGCAGGAGCTCGCCCGGTCCGTGCTGCGGTTGGTGCAGGAGTCGTTGACCAACATCCAGAAGCACGCGTCCGCCGTGTCCTCAGTGGACGTTTCACTGTCCTCGAGCGACGGTGTGCTGTTCCTGCGCGTCGAGGACGACGGCGTGGCTTCGGGCGTTCCCGTTGGCGGCTCAGGAGGTTACGGGATCGTCGGCATGCGCGAGCGCGTCGAACTGCTGGGTGGGAAGTTCTCCGCAGGCCGACGCGAACCGACTGGGTGGACGGTTCGCGCCGAACTGCCGATCTCTTAGCGTTCGTCGCGGATGACGTCGAACTCCTGCGTCATCTCGACATCGCTGAACTGGTCGTCGTTCTGAGGGTCGATGTCGGCCACTGATGCCTCCGCATGATCACGCCCGTGTCCCGTGCGAGTGTGATCATGCCAACTCAGCGCCGAGTCGGCGGCTTGGGGGTGGCGGGCTTCTGTGCGCGGCGGAAGTCTCCACTGGACGTGCACGGCTTCTTCGACATGATCATGTGACGCCTCTGCTCGTGTCGTGGTTGCTCCGGGATGCACAAAGGGCCCGCCGGTTTCGTGCTCGGCGAGCCCTTTGGTCAGGGGCAAGTTTGTGGCCGGGGCGGACCCTGGGGGTCGGCCCGCGCCCGACGGGGACAGGATTCCCAGCGCTTCCGGATCCATGCATGCTTGTGATCGGCGTCACAGTGTCAGAATTCTCCGCATGTCACTGCGCCTGCACGCCCCGGTGGTCCTGCCCTGCGACCCGTCCTGCTCGGTGTTGCGGGATGCCGTCGTGGACGTGGTCGACGGTCGAGTCACCTATGTGGGTGGTGCCGCGGATGCGCCCGCCTTCGACGGCGAGGTGCGGCAGCTGTCCGGGATCCTGCTGCCCGGCCTGGTGAACACCCACGCGCACAGCCCGATGACGGTGCTGCGCGGCCTGGGTTCCGACCTGCCGTTGCTGCGGTGGCTGCAGGAGGCCATGTGGCCGAACGAGGCTCAGATGACGGCGGCCGATGTCGGCACCGGCATGTTGCTGGGTGCCGTGGAGATGCTGCGGCACGGGGTGACCACGTCCGCCGAGATGTACTTCCACGGGCCTGAGCTGGTGTCTTCGGTGCTGGCCGCCGGGTCGCGGGTGGTGTTCGGCGGGGCGATCCTCGACGTGCCCGGGATGGACTGGCGTTCGCTGACCGACGAGATCTCCGCGTGGATCGACGCCGACGGCCGCGTTTTCGGACCCGGTGGCCGGATCGAGCTGGCGTATGGACCGCACTCCGCGTACACGCTTTCCGCTGCTCAGCTGACCGCGGTGGCTGTTGAGGCTCGTGCGCGCGAGGCGTTGCTGATGGTGCACGTCGCCGAGTCGCCGTTCGAGGACGAGGCGCAGCGGGCCGAGTACGGGTCGGTGCCCGCGTTGTTGAAGGCTTCGGACGTGCTGGGTGGGCGGGTGTTGTCCGCGCACTCCGTTCATCTGTCCGACGACGACATTGCCCTGTACGCGTCGTTCGGGGTCGGGGTGGCGCACTGTCCCGGGTCCAACGCCAAGCTCGCCTCGGGGATCGCGCGCGTGCCGGAGATGCTGGCGGCCGGGGTGTCGGTCGGCCTCGGCACCGACGGGCCCGCGTCCAACGACGACCTGGACCTGTTCGAGGAGGCACGGCTCGCCGGGCTCTTCGCGCGGGTGTCGAAGATGGACGCGACCGCGCTCGGCGCCGCGCAGGCGTTGTTGATGGCCACTCGGGGCGGGGCTTCGGCGCTGGGCCGGTCGGACATCGGCGCGCTGGAGGCCGGTCGGTGGGCCGATGTCGTGCACATCGCCGCTGACGACCCGGCGTTCGCGACCGGGTTGGACGCGCCGGACTCGCAGCTGCTGGCGAACCTGGTGTGGGGGTCCGGTTCGCGCCGGGTCACCGACGTGTGGGTGGCCGGCGACCACGTCGTCGCCGGTGGGGAGTCCACTCGGGTGGATCGGCAGGAGGCGCAGGCCGGAGTCACCGCGGTGGCGCAGCGACTCCGGAACGTCAACCTCTGACCACAGCCTGTTGATGAGGCTGTGGACAACTCACCTCGGCCGGGACCGGACGATGAGCTCGGTGATGTGGGCGTCGGGCGTCGCCAGCACGGCTGACGCCACCGCCCGGCCCACCGAGGCCGGGTCGATGTACTGCGAGGGCTCGTAGTCGCCGCCCTCCTGGCGGCGCACGTCCTCCTGCATCGGCGTGGCGGTGCGGCCCGGGTAGACCGAGGTCACGCGCAACGCCGGCTCGTCGCCTCGCAGGGCGTCGGCGTAGGCGCGGAGAGCGAACTTCGAGGCCGCGTACACGCCCCAGCCCGGGTTGGCGTTGCGGCCGGCGCCCGAGTTGATCAGGACGATGTGGCCCGAGGCGGCCCTGAGCTGGGGCAGCACCAGGTTGGTCAGTTCGGCGACCGCGAAGACGTTCACGTCGAAGGTCTGACGCCACACGTCCATCGAGGCTTCGGCCAACGGACCGAGCATCGCGACACCGGCGCTGTGCACGAGCACGTCGAGACGCTGCAGCGGGGCGAGGTCGGCCGAGGCGACGTTCGTGAGGTCGAACGGCCAGGCCTGAGCGCCGGGCAGTTCCGATGCCAGCAGGGACAGGGACGTTTCGTCGCGTCCGCCTAGCAGCAGGTCGTGGGTTGGGGCCAGACTGCGGGCGATGGCCGAGCCGATTCCGCTGGATGCCCCGGTGACGAGGGCGACCGGACGATCAGTCATGGGGGAACATTAGCGTGCCTAAGAAGTTGATCCTGCCGTACTTGTGCCTGCTCTACTTCATCAACTACCTGGACCGGGTCAACATCGGGTTCGCCGGGCCCAACGGGATGTCCGAGGAGCTGAAACTCAGCGCGACCGTGTTCGGGTTCGCGTCCGGGGTGTTCTTCATCGGGTACCTGATCCTGGAGGTGCCGAGCAACCTGGCGTTGCACAAGTTCGGCGCACGCAGGTGGATCGCGCGGATCATGATCAGCTGGGGGATCGTGGCGAGCGCGATGGCGTTCGTGCCCAACGGGACCGTGCTGATCGTGCTGCGGTTTCTGCTGGGAGTGGCGGAGGCCGGGTTCTTCCCCGGGATCATCCTGTACCTGACGTACTGGTTCCCGGAGAAGGACCGCGCGCGGATCGTCGCGTTGTTCATGGTGGCGGTGCCGATCTCGACCGCGCTCGGGGCGACGCTCAGCGGGTTGCTGATCCAGGTCACGGACTGGCGCACGATGTTCCTGATCGAGGGGCTGCCGGCGATCGCGCTGGCGTTCGTGACGTGGTTCTGGTTGCCGGACAAGCCTTCGGAAGCCCTCGACGAGCCGGCGAAGGAGCACTGGCCGCTCAAGAAAGCGCTCACACACCCGCGGATCCTGGCGTTGAGCTTCGTGTACTTCGGGATCGTCTACGGGCTGTACACACTGGGCTTCTTCCTGCCGACGATCATCAAGGGCCTGGCGCCGGGAGCGAACATCGTCGAGCGCGGGCTGATCAACGCGATTCCATACGTCCTCGGCGCGGTCGCCATGATCCTGTGGGCCAGGCACGGCGACCGCACCGGAGAACGGAAGTGGCACGTGGCCGCGCCGATGTTGCTCGGTGGAGCGGCCATCCCCGTCGCGCTCTACCTCGACAACCCCGTTGCGGCGATGGTCGCGGTGAGCGTGTGCGCGATCGGCGTCTGTGCTGCTCTGCCCACGTTCTGGGCGTTGCCGACGAGCTTTCTGGGAGGGACGGCCGCGGCGGGCGGCATTGCGTTGATCAACTCGCTGGGCAACGTGAGCGGGTTCGTCGCCCCTTACGTCACCGGGTGGCTGCGCGACGTCACCGGGACGCAGAAGACCGGGCTGTGGGTCGTCGGCATCACGATGGTCGCGGCAGCCGTGGTGGCGCTGGTTCAGCGAGCGGGTGCGGAGAAGGTGTAGATCGCCTCGTAGTGCACGGACGTCTGGGCGCCTTCCTGGCAGCTGCCCGCCGGTGCGAGGCCGCCCTTGGTCGAGAGGCGCTGCACGTAGCTGACCTTGCCGAACACGCCGTCACCACGCACAGCCTTGGCCTTGAGCAACAGCTCGGGCACGGCACCCGGAACCTCGTTGCGGGCGCCGTCGACCGGGGCGGCCTCGACCGCGCTGCCGTCGACGGTGGACACCCAGATCGGGCCCCGGGAGTGCAGGGCGACCGCCCGGCCGAGGCGATCTGCCAGCGTGGCGGCGGGTTCGAGGCCCTTCCACGCATTCGCCGTGCAGGTGTACGTCTGCACACCCTTGGCGTAGAACTTCGCGACGAGCTTGTTGCCCGCGGGAACCTGAACCGCGGGAGCGACCTTCGTGTCGGCGGTGTCGAGCGACGGGGTCGGCGCCGCGGTGGAGCCGGCGCCTCCGATGCCGATACCGAGAAGAGTTGCGGAAACCAGCAGCAGACCAGCACGCTTCATTACTCACTCCAAAGTAGACAGTGCGACGTGTCTCTCGTTTGAGCGGTGCAGCCACCAGGGCCTACGGACTGACGACCGCACCGGTTCAAACGACTTCACGAAGTGAGACGGCGTGCGCTCAGCGTCAGGACGCCGGAGCGAAGAAGGTGTAGAGGGCCTTGTAAGGCACGGAGATCTGAGCACCGGCGGTGCAGCCACCGGACGGGGCGACGCCGCCCTCGGTCGCGAGCCGCTGCACGTAGCTGACCTTGCCGAACAGGCCGTCGCCGCGCACCGCTTTGGTCTTCAGCAGGAGCTCCGGAACGGCGCCCTTGACGTCGTTCTTGGCACCCTCGACCGGGGTCGCCTCGACCGCGCTGCCGTCCACTGTGGACACCCAGATCGGGCCGCGGGAGTGCAGGATGATCGGCTTGCCGTCCTTGTCCACCAGCGTCGCGGCGGGCTCCAGGCCCTTCCACGCGTTCGCGGTGCAGGAGTACGTCTGGACACCTGTGGCCTGGTACTTGCCGACCAGCTTCTGACCGGCCGGGACCTGGACGGCGGCCGCGACAGGAGCGTCCGGCGAGGCCTGGGCAACCGGGGTGGGCGTCGCGGTGCCGGCGGTGGTACCGCATGCGGCGAGACCCAGAAGAGCAGCGGTACCAACGAAAAGTCCGAGCTTGCGCATGACTCACTCCAAAGTAGACAGACCAAAGTGGACCTTGGCTGTCCGCGGTGCAGCCACCCATCACACGGATGGATGGCCGCACCGGTTCAAAATCGAACTACGAGTGAGTCAGACCACAGATCAGTCGCAGATGCGGCGACGGTCCTTGCGCCACACCACGGCGACGGACGGACGCGGCTGCGAGGTGCCACCGTCCGGCCAGTGCGACATCGGGTTGTTCGCCGAGGCGCCGTCGAGCTCACCGGGGTGCTGCACGGACACCAGCACGAAATCCTCGGTGACGACCGGACCGCAGGTCTCCGCACCCTTGGGCACCGTGAGGAACTGCTTCACGAGACCGCGGCGCTTGCCCTCGACCGGCACCGCGAACAGGCCGTCGTTGGACCCCAGGGCGTTGCCGTCCGTGGAGATCCACAGGTTGCCGTGCGAGTCGAACGCGACGTTGTCCGGGCACGAGATCGGGCTGACCTGTGACTTGTCGTAGCCGCCGAAGTACGTGCCGGGGTCCTTCGGGTCACCGCAGACGAGCAGCAGCTTCCACGAGAACGTCAGCGCGGTGTTGTCCGAACGCCGCTCCTCGATCTCCAGGACGTGGCCGTGCTTGTTGGCGACGCGCGGCGCGACCTCGGTGGCGCCTTCCTTGCCCGCCTTGCCGCGGTCGGTGTTGTTCGTCAGCGCGGCGTAGATCCGGCGGTTGTGCAGCGAGGGCTCGACGTCCTCGGGGCGGTCCATCTTCGTGGCGCCGACCTTGTCCGCGGCCAGCCGCGTGAAGACGTAGACCTCTTCCGCGGTGAAGCCCTCGACGAACGACTTGTCGCCGGCGGCCAGCGGGATCCACTTGCCGGTGCCGTCGAACTCGCCGTCTGCGGGCAGCTTTCCGGTGCCGTCGATCTCGGCAGCCGGGCTGTCGCCGGTGAACTGCGCGACGTAGAGCGTGCCCTTGTCCAGCAGGCGCTTGTTGTGCTCGCGGGCGCGCTTCGAGTCGCCCTTCTGCATCTTCTCGTCCGAGACGAACTTGTACATGTAGTCGAAGCGCTCGTCGTCGCCCATGTACGCGACCACACGGCCGTCCTTGGCGACGATGATGTTCGCGCCCTCGTGCTTGAAGCGGCCGAGCGCGGTGTGCTTGACCGGCGTCGACTTCTTGTCGAGCGGGTCGATCTCGACGATCCAGCCGAAGCGATTCGCCTCGTTGGGCTCCTTCGACAGGTCGAAGCGCTTGTCGAAGTTCTCCCACTTGCGCAGCGACGCGCCGCCGCTGATGCCGTAGCGGGCGAACTTGGCCTTGGTGTCCGGGTCGGTCACCAGGCTCGCGTTCGCGAAGTACTGGTTGAAGTTCTCCTCGCCGGACAGGATCGTGCCCCACGGCGTGACGCCGCCGGAGCAGTTGTTCTGCGTGCCCAGCACCGTCTTGCCGGACGGGTCCGCGGAGGTCCGCAGGTACTTCGAACCGGCGGCGGGGCCACGCACCTCGAACGGCGTGGTCAGCGTGATCCGGCGGTTGTACTTCGCCTTGTCGTCCGGGCAGACGAAGAGCTTGCCGGTGCGACGGTCGCGGTCGACCATCACGACCGACAGGCCGTGCGCGGCCCACGCGATCTTGGCGTGCTTCTCGGTGACCTTGTCGGCCGCCCAGTCCTTGAACATGAACGACTCGGTCGTGTACTCGTGATTGCTCACCATGAGCCAGCTGTTCGGGTCGCCGGGCACCGGGACGAGACCGCAGAAGTCGTTGTTGAAACCGAACTGCTGCGCCTGCGCCTCAGGCGTCTGGTTGTCGAAGTCGAACTTCGGCGCACCGTCCAGCACCGCGTCACCCCAGCGGATGACGACGTCCTGCTGGAACCCCTCGGGAACGGTGATCTGGTCGAGGGTGTTGGGCGCCACCGACTTCCAGTTCAGGCCGTTCGGGTTGCGGCCGTTGATGTTCACGTCGACGTCGACGTCGACGTGAACCGGGTCGGCGGCGGCCGAGCCGGCCATCGCGGCCGCACCGGCGCCCGCGACCGCGAAGACGGCGCCTGCCTTCAGCATGCCGCGGCGGCTCACGACGTCCTTGACGACGTCACCGAAGTACGCGTTCTGCGACGTGTTGGGCGCCTCGTGAGCGCACGCGTTGCCGCAGCGGAACTCGCAGGTGACGGCCTGACGCCCGAGCGGGTGGTTCGTCGGGAGCAGGGGCAGCAGGCGGCGGCCCCGATCGGTGGATGAAGACACGCAGGCCTCCGAGATCGGTCAGTGTGGGAACTGGCCGAACCTAAGAGCCCAACGAGATCGCCTGCCGTCCAGCAGATGAACGGCAGGCGAACTCGTACTACGCCCGAACGATCACAACACGGTCCGTGGTCAACCGATTTCACCCAGCTGACGACGACCCTTGCGCCACACCGCCACGACCGACGGACGAGGCCTCGCGGTACCCCGGTCCGGCCAGTTGGAGGCGGGCTTGTCGGCACTCGCGCCGTCCACCTCGCCGGGGTGCTGGACGCACACGGTGATCACCCGCTCGCCGATCACCGGACCGCACGTCTCGCCACCGCGCGGCACCGTGAGGAAGAGCTTCAGGTGGCCGCGTTCCGGCCCTTCCAGCGGCACGGCGTAGAGACCGTCGTTCAGCCCGTCGAGCTTGCCGTCGGCGTCGGTGGAGATCCACAGGTTGCCGTACCGGTCGAACGCGACGTTGTCCGGACTGGAGATCGGGCTGACCTGCGACTTGTCGTAGCCGCCGAAGTACGTGTTCGGGTCGTCCGGGAAGCCGCACACCAGGAAGAGGTCCCAGCTGAACGTCAACGCGAGCGCGTCACCCCGCCGTTCGGTCACCTCCAGCACCTGGCCGTGCCGGTTGTTGATCCGCGGGTTCGGCTCGGTCGGGCCTTCCTTGCCCGCCGTGACGCCGCGCTCGACGTTGTTGCTCAGCGCGCAGTAGACGGTGCCGGTGCGCGGGTGGCACTGGATGTCCTCGGGGCGGTCCATCTTGGTGGCGCCGACCTTGTCCGCCGCGATGCGCGTGAAGACGTACACCTCTTCCGCGGTCATCCCGGGCACGAAGGACTTCTTGCCCGCCGCGAGCGGAATCCACTCGCCGCTGCCGTCGAACTTCCCGTCGCTGGGCAGCTTTCCGGTGCCGTCGATCTCGGACACCGGGCTGTCGCCCTTGAAGCGCGCCACGTAGAGCGTGCCGTCGTCGAGCAGCGTCATGTTGTGCCGGCGCGCGGCCTTGCTGTTGCCGTGCTTCATCTTGCCGTTCGAGATGAACTTGTAGATGTACTCGAACCGCTCGTCGTCACCGGAGTACGCGACGACCCTGCCGTCCTGCGCGACGCGGATGTTGGCGGTCTCGTGCTTGAAGCGGCCGAGGTGCGTGTGCTTGATCGGCGTCGAGTCCGGGTCGTTGGGATCGAGCTCGATGATCCAGCCGAACCTGTTGACCTCGTTGGGTTCCTGCGCGAGGTCCCAGCGCTTGTCGAAGCGCTCCCACTTGCGGGTGGTCGCGGTGCCGGTGACGCCGTAGCGGGTCAGCTTCGGGTCGTTGCGGCCGGCGGCGTTCGCGAAGTACTGGTTGAAGTTCTCCTCGCCGGACAGGATCGTGCCCCACGGCGTGACGCCGCCGGAGCAGTTGTTGATCGTGCCGAAGACCTTCTTGCCGGTCGGGTCGACGGAGGTCTTCAACAGGTCGCTGCCCGCGGCCGGGCCACGCACCTCGAACGCCGTGTTCAGGGTGATCCGGCGGTTGTACCTGCTGAAGCGCGGCTTGTAGTGCCCGGAGAACAGCGACCGCTTGATCATGAAGACGGACAGGCCGTGCGCGGCCCAGGCGACCTCGACCTGGTTGCGGGTGGGGTTGTTCGCGTCGTAGCCGCTGAACATGAACGGCTCGCTGGTGTACTCGTGGTTGGTGACCATGATCCCGGTCAGCTCCAACGGGTCCAGCGGCAGGATCGCGGCGAAGTCGCAGTTGAAGCCGAACTGCTTCTCCTGCTTGGCGGCGGTCTGGTTGTTGAAGTCGAACTCGGGGACGCCGGGGAAGAGCGGGTCGCCCCAGCGGATCACGATGCCCTGCTCGTACCCCTCGGGGATGACGACCTCGTCCTTGGTGTTGACCTCGACCGGCTTGAAGTCGAGTCCCCTGGGTGGGCGGCCCTGGGACTCGGGTGCCGCGGCGGCGGTCGCCGGAACAGCGACAGTGGCGGCGGCTGCGACGACCGCGCCCGCCTTGAGCGCCGTGCGGCGGCTGATCAGATCACCGAGATAGGCGTTGTCGGATGTGTTCGGGACGTCGTGGAAGCACGCGTCCCCGCAGCGGTATTCGCATGTCACCGCTGCTCTGCCGACGCGGTGGTTGACGAGCGGCAGAGGGATCATGTGGTGGCCTCCTACGGTCGGTGCGGGAACCGCCACCGACCGTAGTTCAGCCGTTGTTAACCCACTAGCTGCTCGCTCGCAATCACGACTTCCGTAGGGACCTCACGGGTGTCGGTGCGGTTGAAGGTCAGCAGCACGGCCGCGACCGCGCACAGGACCGCTGCCACGACGAACGGCTGCGCGAGGTGGCTCACGAACGTCGCCGCCAGCGCCCCGCCGAGCCACCGCAGGAAGTTGTACCCGGCGCTCGCGACCGGCCGCGGCGCGTCGCTCACGCTCATCGCGGTGCCGGTGAACAGGGTGTTCAGCAGGCCGCTGACCAGGCCGCTCACGATCACGGCGACCACCAGCAACGGCTTGCTCGGCACCGCCATCAGGAGCATGAGCAGGGCGAACGCGAGGACCGATCCGATGATCGCGTGCTTCTCGCCGACGCGGTCCGCGAGGCGCGGCGCGAGGAAGACGCTGGAGACCGCGACGCACACGCCCCAGCCGAAGAAGATCAGTCCGATCTCGACGGCTCCCCACTGGAGCACGAACGGCGACCAGGCCAGAACCGTGAAGAACGCGGCCGTGTAGAGGGCGGCACCGATCGAGGTCCTGAGCAGAACCGGGTGCTTGAGAGCCTTCAGCGGGTCGAGCAAGCCGATCTTCGGACGTTCCTGGTGCGAGTCCCTGGCCAGGAAGACTGCGCAAAGGATCAGCGCGACGGCCATCAGCACGGCGGTGCCGAGGAACGGCCCGCGCCACGAGAAGCTGCCCAGGAGCGCGCCGAGCAGCGGTCCGACGCTCAGACCGAGGCCGAGCGCGGCCTCGTAGAGCAGGATCGCGGCCTTCTGCCCGCCGCTGGCCGCGCCGACGATGACGCTGAGCGCGGTCGCGATGAAGAACGCGTTGCCGAGCCCCCAGACGGCTCGCAGTCCCACGAGCTGGCCGATGCTCCCTGCCGCCGAGCACGCCAGCGTGGCGATGACGATCAGCGCGAGCCCGCCGACGAGCGTGCGCTTGGCGCCGAAGCGGGCCGTCGCGGCGCCCGTGAAGAGCATCGCCACGACCTGGACGCCGAGGTAGGAGGAGAAGAGGAGGGTGACCTGCGACGGTGTTGCGTGCAGACCCTCCGCGATGGACAACAGGATCGGGTCCACGAGCCCGATCCCCATGAAGGCGATGACCGCGGCGAACGCCGTGATCCACACCTGCTTGGGCTGAGCTTTGAAATTCACTTAGCTATCCTAACCTTCTTTGGTTAGCATGGCGAAGTATCGTGCGCCACAGGGTACGGTTCGTGGCGTGGATGCGGTGATCTTCGACCTCGACGGCGTGCTGATCGACTCCGAGCAGGTGTGGGACGAGGTGCGCCGGGAGTTCGCTCGGGTGCACGGTGGCGTGTGGACCCCTGAGGCGACTCGGGCGATGCAGGGGATGTCGACGCCCGAGTGGGGCGCGTACCTGGTCGATCTCGGCGTTCAGCTGTCCGCTTCGGAGGCTTCCGCCGGCGTGATCGCCGAGATGGAGAAGGCGTACGCATCACACCTTCCAGTGATTCCTGGCGCTGTGGACGCGGTTCGGGCCGTGGCCGCGCGCTTTCCGGTCGCGATCGCCTCTTCGGCACCGGCCGTGCTGATCAAGGTGTTCCTGGACGTGACCGGGCTGCCGGTGCCCGTCGCGGTGTCGTCGGAGGAGTGCGCTGCCGGCAAGCCTTCGCCGGACGTCTACCTGCTGGCGGCGTCACGGCTCGGCGTTTCTGCGGCTTCTTGTTACGCCGTCGAGGATTCGACGAACGGGCTGCGCGCCGCCCTGGCCGCAGGGATGACCGTGCTCGCCGTGCCGAACCCGCATTTCCCACCTGCTGAGGAAGTGCTGTCGAAAGTGACGGTTCTGTCTTCTATCGCTGACTTGCCGGGCGCGCTGACGTAACTTCCGCGCATGCTGCTGCGGGACAAAGTCGCCCTGATCACGGGCGCCTCAACGGGAATCGGTGCGGCCGCCGCTCGCTTGTTCGCGGCCGAGGGGGCTTCGGTGGTGCTCGCCGCCAGGTCGTCGGACAAGATCACTTCGTTGGCCTCGGAGATCGGCGGGGTCGCGGTCGTCGCGGATGTCGCTTCTGATTCGGACTGCGCACGTGCTGTTTCCACTGCGGTGGAACGGTTCGGGCGCCTCGACGTGGCGTTCAACAACGCGGGCGTCGGCCCGGACGGCATGGTGCTGACCGACAGCACCGCTTGGGACGCAACGCTTTCAGTCAACTTGACCGGTGTCGCGCAGTGCATGCGGCACGAGATCCGCGCCATGGTTTCCGGAGGCGGCGGCGCGATTGTCAACAACGCCAGCACAGCCGCGTTCTTCGGCACGGCCTTCGCCTCGGCGTACTCGGCCGCGAAGCACGGCGTGATCGGCCTGACCAAGACGGCGGCCGCCGAGTACGGCCGGGCGGGCATCCGCGTGAACGCCGTGAATCCGGGTGTCGTCGAGACTCCGCAGACCGAGCCGTGGTTCTCGATCCCCGGCGAACGCGAGCGCGCCGCAACGTGGAACGCCTTGAAGCGCTTGGCTTCTCCCGCCGAAGTCGCCGAAGCCGCGCTGTGGCTGCTGTCGGACCGGGCGTCGTTCGTGACGGGCGCGGTCCTGGCGGTCGACGGCGGCTACACGGCTATCGCGCCGGGCGTGGGCTGACGTAGCTGATCGCGGCCATCCCGATCGCGATGCAGGTGCACGCGATGACGCCCTTGGGCCAGTAGATGTGGCTGTCGAGGAACAGGAAGCTGCCTGTGAGCAGGAAGGCAGCTCCTGGAATCGCCTTGAGCTTGTGCTGGAACAGCGCGCAGACACCTATGGCGATGCTGGCCGCGAAGAACGACCACGCCCCGACGTGCCCGAGCTGGTTGCCGATCGCGAAGACGGGCTGCGCGGCCTCGCGGGCGTTGTTCATCGTCATCGCGCCGCCACCGATGCCCGCCAACGCGTCGAGCGCGCCGTAGAAGACGACGTATCCGAACGCCGCGATCCTGGCCGGGTAGCGCACCCACTTCGGGGAGTCTTCGAGCAGAACCCATTGCGCGGCACCGAGGAGCGGGAAGACCACCGCCAGGATGATGTGCATGTCCCGCTACCACTGCGCGGTGTCCACGTCGAGGTGGTGCGGGTGGGTCAGCCCGATGCCGGCCAGGACCAGGCCGGGGAGGGCGACGAGAAGCGTGCGCACTCCGGGGACGTTAGCGCTGATCGTTCACGGTGTTCCACTCGAAGCCCGCGACACTCCAGCCCCGGTTGAGGTCGGGAACGCTGTAGGCACCGGCGACGATCAAGGCGACTCCGGCCAACGCTAACAGTGCTTTGCGAACCATCGGCCCGCTCCTTTCCATTGGAAGCGCCGATCGTGCGGGGTGGAGGCGGGGACCGGTCCCCAGTAGCGACAGCAGAAGTTGGGCTCAGACGTGCAGGCAGCCACGGGTGCTATCGCTGGTGGCGGACGCGGTCCTAGCGTGGCGCTCATGACGCAACGAGTTGCTGTGGTCACCGGCACGGCGCAGGGCATGGGGCTGCGGATCGCGGACGTGCTGCGCGAGGACGGGTTCGCCGTCGTCGGGTTCGACCTGCAGGAGAGCAAGGACGGGGTCGTCGGCAACGTCGCCAGCGCCGAGGACGTGCAGCGGCTGACCGACCACGTCATGAGCACCCACGGACGAGTGGACGTGCTGGTCAACAACGCCGGGATCGCGGGCATCGTGCCGTTCGAGGACACCAGCCTCGAGCAGTGGGAGCGGATCATAGCCGTCAACCTGACCGGGCCGTTCCTGCTCACCAAGGCGCTGGGCAAGATCATGCTGGCACAACACTCCGGCAGCGTCGTCAACATCGCGTCCGTCGCCGGGCTGCAGGGGGTCGCGGACCGGGCCGCGTACAACACCACGAAGCACGGGCTGATCGGGCTGACTCGCACGCTCGCCGTCGAGTGGGGCGGGCGGGGGATCCGGGTCAACGCCGTGTGCCCCGGCTGGGTCAAGACCGAGATGGACGTCGAGTCGCAGGCCGGCGGTTACTACATCGACGAGGACATCACGAACCACGTGCCGGCCAACCGGTTCGCGGTGCCCGACGACATCGCGCAGGCCGTCAGGTTCCTGGCCAGTGACAACGCGCGGTACATCAACGGTGTGGCGCTGCCCGTCGACGGCGGGTGGACCGCGGACGGCAGCTGGCAGAAGCTGCGGCTCTCGAAGCGCTGACCAAGAGGCCGCCCTCGAAGAAGAGGGCGGCCTCCAGCAAGTCACTCGCCGCGGATGAAGGCCTCGACGGCCTCGTGCGCCTCGGGGTCGGAGTACTGCACGGGCGGGGACTTCATGAAGTACGACGACGCCGAGAGGATCGGGCCGCCGATGCCCCGGTCCAGGGCGATCTTCGCCGCGCGGACCGCGTCGATGATGATGCCCGCCGAGTTCGGGGAGTCCCACACCTCGAGCTTGTACTCGAGGTTCAGCGGCACGTCGCCGAACGCGCGGCCCTCAAGGCGCACGTAGGCCCACTTGCGGTCGTCGAGCCACGCCACGTAGTCCGACGGGCCGATGTGGACGTTGTCCTTGCCGATGTCGCGGGACAGCTGCGACGTCACGGACTGCGTCTTGGAGACCTTCTTGGACTCCAGGCGCTCCATCTCCTTCATGTTCAGGAAGTCCATGTTGCCGCCCACGTTCAGCTGCATGGTGCGGTCGAGCTGGACGCCCCGGTCCTCGAAGAGCTTCGCCAGCACGCGGTGCGTGATGGTGGCGCCGACCTGGGACTTGATGTCGTCACCGACGATCGGCACACCGGCCGCGCGGAACTTCTCCGCCCACTCCGGGTCCGACGCGATGAAGACCGGCAGCGCGTTGACGAACGCCACACCGGCGTCGATGGCGCACTGGGCGTAGAAGCGGTCCGCTTCCTCGGAGCCCACCGGCAGGTACGAGACGAGCACGTCGGCCTCGGCCTCGCGCAACGCGGCGACCACGTCGACCGGCTCGAAGTCGGACTCCTCGATGGTCTCCCGGTAGAACCGGCCGAGACCGTCGTAGGTGTGCCCGCGCTGCACGACGACGCCCAGCGGCGGCACGTCCGCGATCTTGATCGTGTTGTTCTCGCTGGCCACGCTCGCCTCGGCGAGGTCGACGCCGACCTTCTTCGCGTCGACGTCGAACGCTGCGACGAACTCGACATCGCGCACGTGGTAGTCACCGAACTGCACGTGCATCAGGCCGGGCACGCGGGTGTTCGGATCGGCGTCCGCGTAGTAGTGGACGCCCTGCACCAGCGACGCCGCGCAGTTGCCAACCCCGACGATGGCCACTCGAACGGTGCGGCGGTTTCCGCCCATTGCCGAGTCCTCCTTGATCAACGGTGAGTACTACTCGTCCTGCTCGGACTGTTCGTGCGCGATGAGCTCGTTGAGCCACCGCACCTCGCGCTCCGTGCTTTCCAGGCCCTGCCTGTGCAGCTCACGGGTGTAGCGGTCGATCTGCTCACTCGTGCGCGTGAGCCGCTCGCGGAGTCCTTCCCTGCGTTCCTCGACACACCGCCGGCGGCCTTCCAGGATGCGCATCCTGACGTCGGCCGGCGTGCGTGAGAAGAACGCCAGGTGAACCCCGAACGAGTCGTCGTCCCAGGTCTGCGGACCCGCGTTGGCGAGGAGATCGGCGAACCGTTCCTTACCTTCCGGTGTCAGCTTGTAAACCTTGCGTGCCCTGCGTCCCCAAGAAAGGGCCGACTCCTCCGGCCCCTCCTCCACGATCAGGCCCGCACGTTGGAGTCGCCGCAGTGTTGGGTACAGCGATCCGTAGGAGAACGCGCGAAACGCTCCGAGCAGGTCGTGCAAGCGCTTGCGCAGCTCGTAGCCGTGCATGGGCGCCTCGTGCAGCAGGCCGAGCAGCGCGAACTCGAACACGAGTCACCTCCTCGCACCTGCACCGATAGGTGAGGCGATTATATCGCCGCGATACATCGATGGCCCCTCTCAACTGTGGGATGTGGCACACCGTCATATCGCGTCGGACTTCGCTGCCCTGAACGGCCCATCATCGGAAAGCGGTCGGCACGTACTCTGGTCACGTGTTGACCCAACGGCAGGTGGTGGACTACTCGCTGCAGCGACGTGCGCTGCTGGCGGAGGTCTACTCTGGCCGCACGGGCACCATGGAGGTCTGCGACGCGTCCCCGTACCTGCTGCGAGCTGCGAAGTTCCACGGTACGCAGACGGAAGTGCCTTGCCCTGTGTGCCGCAAGGAACCCCTCACGAACGTGTCTTGGGTCTACGGTGACGAGCTCAAGCACGCGACAGGCTCAGCGCGGACAGCTGAAGAACTCGTGAAGATGGCAACCCTCTTCGACGAGTTCACCGTGTACGTCGTTGAAGTTTGTCGCACATGCAGTTGGAACCACCTGGTGCAGTCATACGTCCTGGGGAAGCGTGGGCTGGAAAAGCCACGCAGGAGGACTGCGGCGGAATGACCCACGGGTGAGACTGCTCCGAATGAAGTACGACCACCGAACCGCGTGCTGAAGTACGCCGGTCTGGGAGGCCTTTTCACGTGAACGACCAGCATGATGACCGGCAGCGCGGAGGCGAGCCGCAATGGCCGACCGGGGACGACCCGGACGGCGGCGGCACGAGGCGCGATGTCCCGAATCAGCCACGACCGGGCACCCCGCCCGGCGGTTTCGCACGCCCTCCCCAGGGTGGCACGCCACCCGGTGGTTTCCCACAGCAGCAGCCACCACGCCGCCCGAACGGACCAGGCGGTCCGCAGGGTGGAGCGCCTGGTGCGCCGGGTGGGCCCCAGGGCGGTCCAGGCCGTCCGCAGGGTGGCCCCGGTGGACCTGGCGGGCGTCCCCCGACGCCTCCCGGTGGCATGCCGATGCAGCCGCCTCCCGGTGGCCGTCGCCCCGGTGGACCCGGCGGCCCGCAGGGTGGCCCCGGCCGTCCCGGTGTACCCCCGCGCAACCCCGGCGAGGAGCGGACCACGCAGCTGCCGCCGGTGAACCGGCCGACGCAGCGCGAGCCCGAGCTGATCACGCACCGCGAGCCCGAGGACGAGTTCCTCATGGCCGGCGGCATCGACGATGACGACGAGTACTACGACGACGAGCCGGAGCTCACCGAAGAGGAGGAGCGTCGTCTGCGCAAGAAGAAGATCTGGAAGCGCGTGCGGATCGGTGCGTTCGTCGCGATCGGTCTGATGATCCTCGGTCCGGTGGTGGCGGTCGCGATCGCGTACCCGCTGCTCGACTGGCCGAAGCCCGAGGAGATCGCGGCCACCCAGAACAAGACGATCACGCTGCAGTACGCCGACGGTCAGGAGATGACCAAGATCACGTCGCCCGGTGAGAACCGGACGATGCTGACCTACGACGAGATCCCCGAGACCGTCAAGCACGCGGTGCTGGCCGCCGAGGACGCGGACTTCTACGAGAACCCCGGCTTCGACGCCAAGGCCATCCTGCGCGCCGCCTGGTTCCAGGTCACGAGCGGTTCCGGTGGTGGTTCCGGTCTGACCCAGCAGTACATCAAGAAGGCGACCGGCAACGAGGACCCGACGCTCTCGCGCAAGTTCACGGAGGTCGTCAAGGCCTTCAAGATGAGCAACGAGTCGGACCACAACACGATCCTCACCGCGTACCTCAACACGGTGTACTTCGGCCGCGGCGCGAACGGCTTCAAGGCCGCGGCGCAGGTGTACTACAAGAAGGAGATGAAGGACCTCACTCCTTCCGAGGCGGCGCTGATCGCGGCCATGATCCAGACGCCCTCCTGGTCCGAGGACAAGGAGCACTCGCAGAAGCAGTGGAAGTACGTCATGGGCCAGATGCTGCAGAAGCACTGGATCGACCAGGCGTACTACGACGCCGAGCAGTGGCCGCAGCCGAAGTCGTTCGCCGAGACGCAGCCGAAGTCTCTCGAAGGCCCGCGCGGCCTGATCGTCGACCAGGTCCAGGAGGCCCTCGAGGCCGAGAAGACCGGTGTCTCGTTCGAGCAGGCGCAGAAGACCGGCGTCACCATCCAGACGACGATCGACCAGAAGATGCAGGGCGCGGCCGAGGAGGCCGTGGACGAGATCATGATCAAGGGTGCGCAGCCGGAGGCGTTGAAGACGTCCCTGACCGCCATCGATCCCTCGACGGGCGCTGTCCGCGCCTACTGGGGTGGTCGTGACGGGCGCGGCTCCTTCGACTACGCGAAGGGCACGCTCCAGGAACCCGGTTCGTCGTTCAAGCCGTTCGACCTGGTCGCGGCACTGCAGAACGGCAAGGGCCTCGGCACCGTGTACGACGGCTCGTCGCCCCGCAAGTTCCCCGGTGTCTCGGTGCCGATCCGCAACTCCGGTAACGACAACTCCTGTGGCAAGGAGTGTCCGGTCCGCACGGCGATGATCAAGTCGTTGAACACCGTGTTCTACGACATGGTCGTGAACGACATCGGCGTCCCGAAGACCGTGAAGGCCGCGCATCAGGCGGGCATCCCGGACGAGGTCAACATCGGCAACGGCCCGAAGAAGCTGCTGGTCGGTGAGGACGGCGGTACCCCGAACGGTGGTATCGCCCTCGGTGGTGACCAGGCGGTGGTCCGCCCGTTCGACATGGCCTCGGCGTACGCGACGTTCGCCGCACGCGGTGTCTACCGCGCGCCGTTCTTCATCCTGAAGATCACCGGCCCCGACGGTGGCGTGCTCTACCAGCACGCGGACCAGCCGATCTCGGCGTTCGACCCGGACCAGACGAAGAGCCAGGACATCGCCGACAACGTCACCGACGTGCTGAAGGAGATCCCCAAGGCCTCCGCTGGGACCACGTGCGCGGGCGGCCGCGAGTGCGCCGGCAAGACCGGTACGCACGAACTGGCCGAGAGCGCCGGTCAGGGTGTGGGCCTCAACTCGAAGGCGTGGATGGTGGGCTACACGCCGTCCATCTCGGCGTCCGTGTGGGTCGGCCGCAACGAGGGCAACCTGCCCATCCGCGACAAGACCGGCGCCAACATCTTCGGTTCCGGTGTGCCGGGCAGGATCTGGGCGACCTTCATGAACAAGGCGCTGGCCGGCAGCCAGATGGAGAAGTTCCCGAAGGCCAAGCCGCTCAACCAGTACAACCCGCCGTCGAAGTCGGTGGCGCCGTCGTCGAGCCAGCCGACCAACACGCCGGACCGCCCGACCGGTCCGACCGGTCCGACCGGCCCCACCAAGCCGTCGAACCCGGACGACCCGTGCACCGGCTTCCTGTGCCCCGACCCGCCGACGTCGAACACCAAGCCGACGAAGACGACGACGCCCAACCCGGGACCAGGAGACATCCGAAATCCCGGCGGCGGGTAGTACCCGTCCACAGCTGAAGGGCCTGGTGCACTCCGCACCAGGCCCTTTGCTTTGGTCCGGGGATGTTGACCACGGCGAAACGGTCTTGGCCGTAACATCCGCGACGTGCCCAGCAGCCCTGCCGAGCTTCCCGCCGAGGACACCGACTCGCTCACGCACGAGGAGCGGGTGGCGCCCACCTGGACCGAGTCGCTCGCCCGCACCCTGAGCAGACCTTTCGGCGGTCCGCTCGGCGAACACGCGCAGGTCGGCAGGCACTGGTTCTGGACGGCGCTGCGGGTGGTGCTGCTGCTCGCCGTGCTGACGCTGCTGGCCGGGTGGGTGCAGAAGTCGCCGTGCATCCAGCAGTACGTCGACGACAAGGGCCAGGTCCAGCTCGACTGGCGGGGCAGCAAGCAGTTCACCGCGCTCTGCTACTCCGACACCGTGCCGCTCTACACCGCGGAACGGCTCGACCAGCGCGGCTCCTTCCCGTACATCACGTCGTGGAAGGACGACGAGGGCAAGCCGACCGAGCACGTCCGGTACATGGAGTACCCGGTCATCACCGGTGTGTTCATGTGGCTCAACGCGCGGGTGGCGCAGGGGCTGGTGGCGCTCGTTCCCGGCCTGCCGATGACGGTGATCGTGTTCTTCAACGTCACGGCGTTCTGGCTGGCGGTGGCGTGGCTGGTGACGGTGTTCTCCGTCGCGCGCATAGCCCGCAGACGAATGTGGGACGCCGCTCTGGTCGCGGTGTCGCCGCTGGTCATCGTCCACGCGTTCACGAACTTCGACACGATCGCGACGGCGTTCGCCACGGCCGGTCTGCTGGCGTGGGCGCGGAAGAAGCCCGCGCTCGCCGGTGTGCTGATAGGCCTCGGTGGTGCGGCGAAGCTCTACCCGTTGTTCCTGCTCGGGCCGTTGCTGTTGCTGTGCTGGCGTTCTGACCGGTTGAAGGCGGGCCTCACCACCACCGCGTCGGCCATCGGGGCGTGGGCGCTCGTCAACGCGCCGATCGCGTTGAACCCGGCCTCCGCTGTGGGTTGGAAGGAGTTCTTCCGCCTCAACACCGAGCGCAACGCCGACCCGGACACGATCTACAACGTGCTGGTGCAGTGGACCGGGTGGCAGGGCTTCGACCCCGGACTGGCGCAGGGGCAGGCGCCGACCGTGCTCAACACCGTGAGCTCGGTGCTGTTCATCGCCTGTTGTGCCGGCATCGGCTACGTGGCGCTGACCGCACCGACCCGGCCGCGGCTCGCGCAGCTCGGGTTCCTCGTCGTGGCGGCGTTCCTGGTGACGAACAAGGTGTGGAGCCCGCAGTACTCGTTGTGGCTGGTGCCGCTGGCGGTGCTCGCGTTGCCGCGCTGGAAGCTGCTGCTGGCGTGGATGACGATCGACGCGCTGGTGTGGGTGCCGCGGATGTACTTCTACCTCGGCACCGACAACAAGGGTCTGCCGATCGACTGGTTCCTCGGCGCGGTGCTGCTGCGGGACGCGGCCGTCATCGGGCTGTGCGTGGTGATCCTGAAGGAGATCTACCGGCCGGAGCGCGACGTCGTGCGGATCTCCGGCGACTTCGACCCGTTGGCCGGTGTCATGGAGGAGAGTCCGGACCGGCGGATCGTCAGGCCCTCACGACACGAGCCGGCGCATCGAATGCACGATCGTCCTCTGTCACGTCACGAGACCTGAGGAACACCACGAACAGCGCGACCAGCAACGCGGCCCGGCCCCACACGCCGATCATGACGGCCTGCGCCGACCAGCTGTCGTAGATCCCGGCGGGCTGCCCGAACTCGATCGCCCAGAACCAGCGGAAGATCCCGATGCCCATGAACAGGTCGACCACGTAGTACGAGAGCGCCCACATCAGCGGCACCCGGATCAGCACGAGGAACGGCACCAGCCAGATCGTGTACTGCGGCGAGTGGACCTTGTGCAGCAGCATGAAGCCGCACAGCATCGCGCCGGAGACCTGGATCCACGGGTAGGTGCCCTCACGCCGGAACCGCAGCCAGCCGTAGCCCGCCGCGATCACGAACGAGAGCACGATCAGGATCGGTGAGAGCACGCCGACCAGCGACTGCATCGGGTCGTCGCCCATGAACGGCCGCAGGCCCCAGTACCAGATCGAGTTCGTCGTGATGTCGACCCGGCGCAGCTGCTGGAACTCGAACGAGGCGAGCCAGCCCTCGTAGCCCGCGACCGCGAACGGCAGGTTGACCAGCACGACCGTGACGATCGAGGCCAGCGCGACCCTCACCGCACCCGCGATGTCGACCTTCTTGCCGGCGGGCATCTCCTGGCCGCGCCAGCCACCCGTGGCGACGAAGAGCATCAGCGGCAGCACGAAGGCCGCCGGGTAGACCTTGAACGCGAACCCGAGACCGAGCAGGACCGACGCGACCGTCGCCCGTTCGACCAGCGGCCGGTTCCAGCGGTGCACCACGTAGACCGCGGCCACCGAGCACAGCGCGACCGGCAGGTCCCAGTTGTGGAACGCGTACAGGATCAGCGGTGGCCCGATCGCCCACAGCAGGGCGCGCCAGCGGGCCAGTTTGCCCAGCAGCCAGCCGGTGAGCAGGCCGAACGGCATCAGCAGCAGCGAGGAGTAGAGCAGGTACTCGGCGTCGTTGTGGGCGAAGATCGCGCCCGCCCAGATGAGCAGGCCCGACAGCACCGGGTACTCGACGGAGCCGCCGACGAGGATGCCCTTGTCGTTGATGCCGCCGTCGACGTACGGGAAGACGTGCCGGTCGATGTCGCGCCCGATCCAGAGGTGCTGGATGTCGGAGTAGCAGACCTCTTCCTTGTTGCGCTCGTCGTAGTCGGGCTGCGTGCGGCCCCACTGGTCGAACGCCGGACCGGTGCAGCGGTCCTTGTTGATGAAGCCCAGCAGCAGCGTGAGCCCGCACAGCAGCACGAGGACGACCGCGGCGGGGCGGCCGAAGTGGGTCACGAACCGCCCGCGCTCAGGCGGCGCGCTCACCACCTCGTGCACCGCGTCACCGGCCGGCGCGGTCGCGGAGGAACGCGATGTCGTCGGCCTGGCCCTCGTCGGGCGTCTCGACCACGACGGGGCAGCCGGCGGTGGCGACGACGGCTACCAGCTGGTCGGCGTCGATGGTGCCGGTCTTGATGTTGTCGTGCCGGTCGCGCGAGGAGCCGAACTCGTCGCGCGAGCTGTTGAGGTGCACGAGGTCGATGCGGCCGGTGATCGCCTTGACCCGCTCGACGATGCCGACGAGGTCCTCACCCGCGGCGAACGCGTGGCAGGTGTCGAGGCAGAAGCCCTGGCCGAACTCGCCGACCGCGTCCCAGAGGCGCTTGAGGTTGTCGAACGAGCGGGCCATGGCGCCGTCGCCGCCCGCGGTGTTCTCGATCAGGATCGGGACCGCGAAGCCGCCCTCGGCGACCTGGCGCTCGAAGAACTTGCGCCAGTTCGCGAAGCCGTCGGCCGGGTCCTCGCCCTTGGTGACGTGCCCGCCGTGCACGATCAGGCCCTTCGCGCCCACGGTCGCGGCGGCCTCGGCGTGCTGCAGCACGTTCTTGCGGCTCGGAATCCGGATCTTGTTGTTCAGCGACGCGATGTTGATCATGTACGGCGCGTGGATGAACACGTCCAGATCGGAGGCGAGCAGCGCTTCCGTCTGCGGATGAGGTTTGGGCTTCTTCCAACCCTGGGGATCCGACAGGAAGAACTGGACGACCTCGGCGCCGCGTTCGGCGGCGGCACCGACCGGGTCGTCGTCGCGAACATGTGCCCCGATGCGCATGAGCAGGAGGGTAGTCGGAGGCCATAACGCGACCGCAGCGGCCGCCGATAGGAGTAATTGCGAAAACTGGGGGTGGCCCGCGTCACGAGCAGGACATACGGTCGTTACTACTAGAGAGTAGGAAAGGGGTTGGCATGCGACTGCTGAGCGTCACCGCCGCGACGCTTCTGGCGTTGGCCTCCGCCACCGTGGGCATGACTCCGGCCACGGCAGCGGATCCCATCGTCGTGGGCAGTTGCGCCACATCGGTGCAGGGCGCGCCAGGCACCCCCGTCTCGCTCAGTCCCGCGGCCGTCACCCAGCCCATCACCGACCTGATCAGGGCGATCCCGCTGCTCGGGCCGCCGCTCGCGGACCCGTTCAAGCAGGCGTTCGCGCAGGGCAAACCGATTCCGATCGGCGCGGTCCAGGCCGGTACGCAGACCATCTCCGGCGCCACGATCGCCAACGCCGTGGTGGCCGAGCTCTACAAGATCCCGCTGCTCGGGCCGATCATCGGGACCCTCGACAAGACCGTGCGGTCCGCGCTGACCAGCGGCTGCCAGGTCGTCGTGACGGGCGTGAACCAGGTCGCCGCTCCCGTCCAGGACGGTGCCAAGGCCGTCGCGGACGCGTCGCAGCAGGCCGTCCAGCTGCCCGGTCAGCCGAAGCCGCCAGTGGGTCAGCCACAGCCGCAGCCGGGCACTCAGCCGGGTCAGCCCGGTGTGAATCCGGGCACACCTGGCGCCACGCCGGGCGCGCCCAGCAACCGCGACTTCTCGCTCTACTCGCTCGGCGGGAACTTCGGCCGCGTGCCGCTGTTCACCTACGGCTCGCTGCCGTTCGCGATGCCCGGCCTCTACTCGCCGTCGCCCGGCGTGCGCTACGGCTCGCAGGTTCCCCGTGCCTCCAACGGAAACGGCGTGGACGGCGACGAGGTGCTGGCCGCCGGTCGCGCCACGGCACTGCCCAGGCTCGGCGGTCCCGGCGGCGTCGGCGTCCCGGTGCTGGTCGCGGTGCTGATGCTGGCCTGCGTGACGGGCGCGCTGGTGCGGACCTGGGTGCTTCGGCGCACCCCTGCGTAGTCGCCGGACGCGCTCTGTTAACCTTTTTCAGTTGCTGACGCGACGACCCTCCTGCCACGGAAAGCCCGTGGCCGCGAGTCCACAGGAGGTGAGTGGTCCTCATGCGTCATTACGAAGTGATGGTCATCCTCGACCCCAGCCTTGACGAGCGCACGATCGCGCCGTCTCTCGACACGTTCCTCAACGTCATCCGCACCACGGGCGGCAACGTTGAGAAGGTCGAGGTGTGGGGCAAGCGCCGGCTGAGCTTTGAGATCAACAAGAACACCGAGGGTATCTACGCGGTGCTCGACCTGACCTCGACTCCCGACGCGGTGAAGGAACTGGACCGCCAGCTCGGTCTGCAGGAGACGGTGCTCCGGACGAAGGTCCTGCGCCGCGAGCCCGCCAAGTCGGCCGTCAAGGCCTGACGAACCTCGATTAGGGGAGCTCCCAAGCCATGGCTGGTGAGACGACGATCACGGTGGTCGGAAACCTGACCGCTGACCCTGAACTCCGCTTCACCCAGAGCGGTGCCGCGGTGGCCTCCTTCACGGTGGCCTCCACGCCCCGCACCTTCGACCGCCAGTCCGGCGAGTGGAAGGACGGCGAAGCGCTGTTCCTGCGGTGCAACGTGTGGCGGCAGGTCGCCGAGAACGTGGCCGAGTCGCTCACCCGCGGTTCGCGAGTGCTCGTCACCGGACGACTGCGCCAGCGTTCCTTCGAGACGAAGGAAGGCGAGAAGCGCACGGTGGTGGAGCTGGAGGTCGACGAGATCGGCCCCTCTCTGCGCTACGCGACCGCGAAGGTCAACAAGGTGAGCCGTGGAGACGGCGGCGGTGGCGGCGGCTTCGGCGGCGGCGGCGGTCAGCAGTCTCGCGGCGGTGGCGGTGGCGCTCCGGCAGACGACCCGTGGGGTTCCGCCCCGCCGGCCGGCTCCGGCGGCTTTGCCGACGAGCCCCCCTTCTAGACCGAACTGCACCGGTCACCCAGTACTTCATTCACTGCGTATCCAGGAGTTAGAGACACATGGCCAAGCCGCCTGTGCGCAAGCCCAAGAAGAAGGTCTGCGCCTTCTGCAAGGACAAGAGCGCGTCCCTGATCGACTACAAGGACACGACGCTCCTCCGCAAGTTCATCTCCGACCGCGGCAAGATCCGTGCCCGCCGCGTCACCGGCAACTGCTCGCAGCACCAGCGCGACGTCGCTGTGGCCGTGAAGAACGCCCGTGAGATGGCCCTGCTGCCCTACACCTCGACCGCCCGCTAAGAGAAGGGAACATTCGCGATGAAGCTCATCCTCACCGCTGACGTTTCCGGCCTTGGCGCGCCCGGCGACATCGTCGAGGTCAAGGACGGCTACGGCCGCAACTACCTGCTCCCGCGCGGCTTCGCGATCGTCGCGACCCGCGGTGCGCAGAAGCAGATCCAGGTCATCCAGCGTGCGCAGGACACCCGCCGCGTGCGCGACCTGGACCACGCCAAGGAGCTCAAGGCCAAGCTCGAGGGCCTGGGCGGCGTGACGCTGACCGCGAAGGCCGCGGCCGGCTCCAACAAGCTGTTCGGCTCGATCACGACCGGCGACGTCGCCGCGGCCGTGAAGAAGGCCACCGGCGGTCTTGTCCTGGACAAGCGCGCCATCGAGCTGCCGGGTCACATCAAGACCACGGGCAAGCACTCGATCACGGTTCGCCTCCACCCCGAGGTGACCATCGCTCTCCCGCTGGTCGTTACCGCCGGCGAGTAGTAGCGAAGCTCCCCCGCGTTCGGTTAGCCCGACGCGAGTGCAGCTCGCAACTCGAACCGCGTGACGTGACCTCCTCGGGGGCACTTCACGCTGGTTGCGATTGCTGAAGCGCCGCCCTCCCGGAATGCTCCAGGAGGGTGGCGCTTTCGCTCGTTCGGACCAGCGCCCGCCCTGTCCACGTCCTGTGGATAAACAGTGCGTTCAGGCGCCTCGCGACACGCCGAAGAGGGTGTTTTTCGCGACACGCCGAGGGTGTGGCGCACAACTTTTTCCACAACTTGTTCACAGCCTCTGAGCTGCGGTTACTTCTGTCACCCCACCGGTTGTCAACAGGTTGTCCCCAGCGCTCCCACCCCTGTGAGCAACCATCCACAGGTTGTCCCCCAGTTGTCCACAGGACGATCCACACGCTGGTTTGCTTGCTCCGGACGGGTCCCTCTAGCGTCGCGTCACGGGCGATGACCATCGCACAGCGTGGCCGCCCGAAATTGTCGGTGCAGCGCTGTACAACTAGGGGAACGCACCGGCTCTCGACTCTTCGCAGGGGTGATTTGGCAGTGGCGCTGGTGGACGACCGGGGTATGGCGGAACCCGGATTCGAGCGTCAGCCGCCACAGGACCTCGCCGCCGAGCAGTCCGTGCTGGGCGGCATGCTGCTGTCCAAGGACGCCATCGCGGACGTCATCGAGGCGCTCGCGCCGAACGACTTCTACCGCCCGGCGCACCAGGCGATCTACGACTGCATCCTCGACCTCTACGGCCGCGGTGAGCCCGCCGACCCGATCACCATCTCCGCCGAGCTCGAACGGCGCGGCGAGCTGCTGCGCGTGGGTGGCGCGCCGTACCTGCACACGTTGATCGCGACGGTGCCGACGGCAGCGAACGCCGGCTACTACGCCGAGATCGTGGCCGAGAAGGCCGTGCTGCGGAGGCTGGTCGAGGCCGGCACGCGCATCGTGCAGCTCGGGTACAACGGTGCCGAGGGCGCGGACGTCGACGAGGTGGTCGACCGCGCGCAGGCGGCGATCTACGAGGTCACCGACCGCCGCACCACAGAGGACTACGTGGCGCTGGAGGACCTGCTCCAGCCGACGATGGACGAGATCGACGCGATCGCGTCGCGCGGCGGCATCTCGCAGGGCATCCCGACGGGCTTCGCCGACCTCGACGAGCTGACGAACGGCCTGCACGGCGGCCAGATGATCATCGTCGCCGCCCGCCCCGGTGTCGGCAAGGCGCTCGCCCTCGACACCCCGCTGCCCACCCCGTCCGGCTGGACCACGATGGGTTCGGTCGCGCCGGGCGACTTCCTGATCGGCGCCGACGGCCGCCCGACTCGCGTGGTCGCCGCGACCGAGGTGATGACGGGCCGCCCGTGCTTCGAGGTCGAGTTCTCCGACGGCGCGGTGATCGTGGCCGACGCGGAGCACCAGTGGCTCACGGAGTCGTGCAGCGAGACCGGTGGCTTCTGGGCCATCCGCACGACGGCGCAGCTGTTCCAGAAGATCGGCCTGTGCCGCGTGTTCGTGCGCATGTCGGCCGCCTGGGAGCTGCCCGCCGCCTCGTTGCCGCTCTCGCCCACCGCGCTCGGCAAGTTCCTGTCCGGCCTGGGCGACCTGGAGCTGACGGACGAAGAGCTGCGCGTGGCCAAGGACCTCGACGTGGCGGACGACCCGCACATCCCCGCCGCGTACCTGCGGGCCTCGCGCAAGCAGCGCGAGGAACTGCTCGCGGCGCTGCAGATCGACGGCAGGTTCGCGCGCCTGCGTCGTGACGTCGACGAGCTGATCGCCGGCCTGGGCCGCCACGACCAGGTGGAGATCGTCGCGGTGCGCCCGGTCGCGTCCGTGCCGGTGCGGTGCGTGGAGGTCGACAACCACGACCACCTGTACCTCGCGGGCGAGACGATGATCCCGACCCACAACTCGACGCTGGGCCTCGACTTCGCCAGGTCCGCGTCCATCAAACACGGCCTGACCAGCGCCATCTTCAGTCTGGAAATGAGCCGCACCGAGATCGTGATGCGCATGCTCTCCGCCGAGGCCCGCATCCGCCTCGGCGACATGCGCGGTGGCCGCATGAGCGACGACGACTGGACCCGCCTCGCCCGCCGGATGAGCGAGATCAGCGAGGCGCCGCTGTTCGTCGACGACAGCCCGAACCTCACGATGATGGAGATCCGCGCCAAGGCCCGTCGCCTCAAGCAGCGGCACGACCTGCGGCTGGTGGTCGTCGACTACCTCCAGCTGATGAGCTCCGGCAAGAAGTCCGAGTCCCGCCAGCAGGAAGTCTCGGAGTTCTCGCGAAACCTGAAGCTGATCGCCAAGGAGCTCCACGTCCCGGTCATCGCGATCTCCCAGCTGAACCGCGGCCCGGAACAGCGCACCGACAAGAAGCCGATGCTGTCCGACCTCCGTGAGTCCGGCTCGCTCGAGCAGGACGCCGACATGGTCATCATGATCAACCGTCCGGACGCCTGGGAACGCGACGACCCCCGCGCGGGCGAGGCCGACCTGATCATCGCCAAGCACCGTGCCGGCCCGACCGCCACCATCACCGTGGCGCACCAGCTGCACTACAGCCGCTTCACGGACCTGGCCCAGGCCTGATCCGGAACGTCTGAGCGGTGGTCGCGGACGTGCGCGGCCGCGACCTGCGAGGCTGAACGCGTGATGCGTGCAGGCGTCGTGGTCACCGCGCAGCCGGGTGTGGAAGACCTCGCTGTGCGGGCCGAAGAGCTTGGCCTGCACAGCTTCTGGGTTTACGACACCCCGATGGTCCACGGCGATCCGTTCGTCGCCCTTGCGCTGTGCGCGAAGGCCACCCGCCGGATCAAGCTCGGCATCGGCGTGACCTCTCCTGGGCTGCGCTCGGCACCCGCCACCGCGAGCGCGTTGACCAGCTTGAACGCGCTGGCACCTGGCCGGATCATCTGCGGTGTCGGCACCGGGAACACCGCCCGGCGCACCCTGGGCCTGCGGCCGAACTCGGTCGCCACGCTCGAGAAGTTCGTCGAAGCGCTGCAGGACCTGTGTGCCGGGCGTTCGACCGAGTACAGGGGTCGCGACATCCGGTTCCTGCACACCGGGTCGTACGTGAACACCGCGGACCCGATCGAGTTCGTCGTGGCCGCGCTCGGTCCGAAAGCCGCCGCTGTCGCCGGCCGTCGCGGCACCGGTCTGATCTCGTTCGGCTTGCTGGACCCGAACGCCTGGCAGGCGCTCCACCAAGGCGGCGACTCCTACCTGGTCACCGCGCTGCACGTGCTCGACGACGGCTCGGATCCCCACGGCGACGCGGCCAGGGACGCGACCGGCCATCTCGTCCTGTCGTTGCTGGCTTTCGCCGCCGACGAGCCCGCCTTCGCCGACCGACTGGGGCCGGAGGAACGAGAGGTGGTGCAGCGGTTCCTCGACCGGCGTGGCACCACCGCGACCTCGCCGGACCGGTACACCAAGATCTATCCCGGCTACCTCGGCCGCATCGCACCGCAGGACCGGGACCTGGTCGTGCCCTCGCTGATGAACGCGCTCGCGCTCGTCGGCACCCGCGACGACCTCCGCGCCCGCATCGCCACGCTGGAACAGGCCGGGGTGGGCGAGCTCCTCGTTCAACCGGTGGTCGATCCGCACGTCGAAATGGCCCGGTTCGCCACACTGCTCGCATGCGACTGACCGTTCTCGGCACCTGCGGCGCCTATCCGGAACCGGGCAGGGCCTGCAGCGGTTTCGCCGTCGAAGACCAGGGATACCGGGTGGCCCTCGATCTCGGCTACGGCACGCTGCCTCGGCTGCTCGACCTCTGGCCGGAGGGCCCGGATGCTGTGGTGATCACCCACGAGCACCCCGATCACTGCGCTGACCTGCACGGTTTGTTCCGCATGCGGTGCTACGGGAAGGGCGCCAGGCTGCCGTTGTACTGCCCGCCGGGTGTGCTCGACCGGCTGCAGGGTCTCGAACCCGAGGTGCCGCTGGGGAAGGTCTTCGACGTGCACGCGCTGCCGGGTGAGTGGGAGGTCGGCCCGTTCCGGCTGACCGGTCTCGACCTGCCGCACTTCGTCCCGAACGCGGGTGTGCGCCTGGAGTCGAAACGCGTTCTCGCCTACACCGGGGACACGGGTCCGTCCGAAGCGCTGGCGACGCTGGGCCGGGACGCGGATCTCTTCATCGTCGAGGCGACCGACCGGCCGGGAGACACCTCGGGCCTGTTGATGACGTCCGAAGCGGCTGGTTCGTGGGCGCGGGAAGCCGGTGCGCGGCGCCTGATGCTGACCCACTTCTGGCCGGGCAACGACCGCTTCGCCGCGGTGGCCGCGGCTCGCGAGCAGTTCTCCGGAGAGATCTTCGCCGCGTCCGAGGGTGATGTTCACGTATTCGGCTGACGCTCTTCGGCGCGGCAATGCTGGTCAACAGGCGTGACCTCGGATAAACACGATTCGTGCTGCACGACCCAGTCACGGGCCTGCCCGGCCACGCACTGCTGCTCGACCGCCTGGAGCAGTCGCTGATCCGCGCCAGGACCCGAGGCACTCTCGTCACGCTCGTCCTGATCACCGCGCCGGACTCGCTGCTCGACGCTGCTCGCGTCCTGCGGGCCGGCTTGCGGCCGGACTTCACGGTCGCCCGGTATCGCGACACGGTGCTGGCCGTTCTCGCCGAGCACGACTTCGGCGACGGGTCCCCGATCTCGGCGCTGATCAGGCAGCTGGTCGGGGATGTTCCGCAGATCCACTGGGTGACGAGCGACGGCGACACCGAGCCGGACGACATCCTCTCCACCGCCGAACAGCACTGAGCCCCGGCGACACCGTCGTGTCGCCGGGGCTCAGCTTCTTACCGGAGGAGGGTGTTACAACTTTCGGGTGTTACAGCGAGCCGGTCAGCGTCTGGAAGACGTTGGCCGGGTCGATCATGGCGAGCGCCGGGGCGTTCACCGGGAGCTGCGGGAGGGCACGCTCACCAGCGGCCGGAACCAGGCCCTGGGTCGGGTTCAGGTTGACACCCGAGAGCGAGGCCGGGCCGTCGAGCGGCAGCGCGGGCAGCGAACGCTCGGTCGGCAGCGCGGGCAGCTGCACCGGAACCGGCAGGGCCGGCGCGGTGAAGGGCAGCGACGGCACGGACGGCAGCGAACGCTCGGCAGCCGGAACGCCGGCGGGGAGCAGACCCTTCGCGGCCTCCAGCACCTGGCCCAGGGGCAGGCCCTGGACGTTCGGCGTGATGCCGGCGGTGCCACCGTTCAGCGGGACGTTCGAGCGCTCGGTCGGCAGCGAGGGCAGCTCACCGACGGCGGGCAGCTGCGGGGTGGGCAGCTGGCCGGCCATGGCCTGCAGGCCTTCCGGGCTGGGCAGCGCGTTCACCGGCAGCTTGTCGATGCCGTGGAACGCCGGAACCTCGTCCGCCTTCATCAGGCTGTCGACGCCCTTGGGGAGCTCGAGGCCCTTGAGCTGGGTGGCACGCAGCGTGCCGCCCTGCTGCTCGCCGGTCTCCTGCACGTCCTCGTTGGCACCGGCGGTGGTCGCCTGGCCGAGAACCTCGATCGGCACGTAGATGACGGCAGCCGCGGCCTCGACCGGGACAGTCATCTCGCGGGCGGTCAGCGGGCCGCTGCCGTCCGTCTCCATGAGGCCGCCGGCCTTGGTGAACGACGTCTCGTCGGTCGCCGTGGAGGCGTTGCCCGCAGCCGCGACCGCGTCCGCGAACACCGCGGCAGCGGCGTTGGCGGGGACGTGGATCAGGTTGCCGGACACCGAAGCGTCCTGCGCCTGCGACTGGCTGTCGCCACCGGCCACCACGTTGGTGTCGCTGACGGCGTCGGAGTTGGTGATGCCCGCCGCGGCAACGGTGTTGCCGGGGAGCAGCGGCGACACGGCCGGCTGCGCGCCGATCAGGTTGCCGGACACCGAGCCCTTGTTGCCGCTGCTGGCGACGTCGCCGCCGGCCACGGAGTCGAGGTCGTTCGTGGTGAACGAGTCGACGTTGCTGCCGCCGCCGACCGACCAGCCGAGCACCTGCGTGCCGGTGGCGACCGGAGCCGAGACGACGTTGCCCGCGATGGAGCCCGCGTCACCGTTGGTGTGAGCGTCGCCGCCCGCGGCCATGTCGGTGGCGTTGTCACCGGTGGTCTTGTTGTTGCCGACCAGGGTGGCACCGTCGGCGAAGACCTGGGCCGGCGTCGAGGTCGGAGCCTGGACGATGTTGCCGGAGACCGAGCTCTTCTTGCCCCACGCCTTGGGGTCGTCGCCCGCCTTGACCGAGGTGTCGTTGGACGACTCGGAGGTGGTGTTGCCGACGAGGCCCGCGGTGACCGCGAAGACCTGCGGCGCGACGGCGGTGGGCGCGGTGACGATGTTGCTCGACACCGTGCCGTTGTCGTCGACCGTGTTCGGCTGACCGCTGGAGCGAACCTCCTTGGTCTCGTCCGCCGAGCCGGAGGCCTGGCCGCCGAGCGCGCCGGCGATGCCGTAGACCTCGGCCGGAGCCGCGACGGGCGCCTGCACCAGGTTGCCGGCGACGACCGAGTCGTTGCCGATGGTGCCCTGGTAGCCCGAGGTGGTCGACTTGACGTCGTTCTCGCAGGTACCGGCGGCCTGGCCACCGAGGGTGCCACCGATGCCGCACGCGTCCACGGCCGAGGCCGGGGCAGCGTCGACGAGGTTGCCGGACAGAACCGACTTCTCACCCGTGGTGAAGACCGGGCCACCGGCGTTCGAGGTCGCCTGGTTCGAGTGGTCGGTCAGCGCGTTGCCGACGAGCGAGCCGGCGTTGCCACCAGCGGCGACGGGCAGCGAGATCGGCGCACCGGCGATGTTGCCGGAAGCCGTGGAGCTGTGACCGCTGGTGTTCTTCTGGCCACCGGCGTTCGAGTCGTTCGTCGTGGCGCTCGTCGCGGACGAGTTGCCACCCACGGCGGCGGAGTTGTCGTCCACCGTGATCGGGCCGGCGAGCGCGGGCTCGACGATGTTGCCGGCGAGCGTGGCGGGGTCGCCGTTGGTGATCGTCTTGCCACCGGCGTAGGCGGCACCGGACTGCGTCGAGTCGGTGGAGGCGTTGCCCGCACCGGCGGCCGCGTTGCCGTTGACCTCGGCCAGCGGGGCCAGCGGGATCGGCACGGCGTTGCCGGAGATCGAGCTGGCCTTGCCGCTCGTCGTGGTGTCGCCCTCGGAGGAGGCGAACGTGTCGGCGACCGAGTTGGCCTCGGCGATGCCCGCCGCGCCCACGCCGTTGCCGGTGATCTGAACCGGGGTCGCACCCTGCTCGGCAACCACGTTGCCGGAGATGGCGCCCTTGTCACCGTTGGTGGTGATGTCGCCGCCGGTGGTGGACACCTGCTCGGCGGTCGTGTTGGTGGTGGCGTTGCCACCCGCCGCGATGGCGTTACCGGTCAGCTGGACCGGCAGCACGTGGTTGACGGCGACGACGTTGCCGGCCAGAGCCTGGCCCGCGCCGTCCGTGACGATGGTGCCGTCGCGGTGCGTGCTCTGCTGGCAGTCGCCGGTCGCCTCGGTGTTCGCGAGGACCGCGATCGCGTTGCCGCAGATGTTGATCGGAACGTCAACGTGCGCCTGGACCGTGTTGCCGCGCACCAACCCCTGGAGGGCGGTGCCCTGCAGGCGCTCGCCTGCCTGGCGGATCAGCGGGTTCGCGACGGGCGAGGCCGTGCGGGTGGGCACCGCGCTGGTGACGCGGTCCGTGCTGATCGTGCGGTCAACCTTGGGGACCGTGATGTCCTTGACCGGCGTGGCCAGCTTGTTCTGGTCAGCCTTCAGCGGGACAGCGGCCGCGACGTCGACAGCGGGGGGCGCTGCGTCCGGGTCGACGTTCTCCTGGGCAGAAGCGATGCCCGTACCGAGCATCAGCAAACCACCAGTGACAAACGCGGTCTGAAGTCCGCGCTTTGCCCAGGTCTGCATTGGGTCTCCTTTTTGAAAGTCCCCTGGATTCAGGGGGGTTCACGGGGGTGGGGTCGAAGCGCGCAGGGAAAGGCGCGCCATCACCGGGGGAGTCGCACGCGGTGATCGACCTGTAGGAGCGCAAGAAAAAAGCGCGACGGTCGACCTACCGGACAGCCGGGGGGAGAGGGCTGCCGCGGACCGCGCGCTGAAATCAGTCTGGGTTGATACCGGGCTGCTTGCCCGGCGTCACGGTGACCTCGTCGGTGGACGGCAGCAGAGCGCGCGTCACCGAGGTGCCGTGGGCGTTGTCAGACGCAGCGAGAGCAGCGATGGTGCCGCCCTTCGCAGAGCCAGAACCGTCGTTGCACGAAGAGCACTGCACCGGCGCGGGGGCCGGGACGGGCAGCTTCGGGAACGGGGTGCTGGGCAGGGACGGGAGCTGCTGGGAGGGCACAACGAAGTCGTTGTGCTGCAACAGTTCCGTCCACAAAGCACCGGACGGGCCGGTGTACTGCGGTGCCGCCGGGGCAGGTTCGCCCTCGGCGACGGCCGGAGTCTCCGGGAAGACCACGTCCAGGGACCGCGCGGTGGCGGGAGCCTGGGTCTGGCCGATCCTGGAGACCTGCGGCAGGATCTGCTCGGCGATCTGCTCGACCGCCTTGGAGACCTGCACGTCCGGCAGAGCCGCACGAGCCTTCTGCTGCTCGGTGCGAAGCGTTTCGTCGAGCTTGTCGACGGCCTTGGCAGCGGGGACGACGACTGGCAGCTTCTCGTCCGCGTGGACGATCTTGCTGACGACGTCGAACTGCTGCACGTCCTCCGCCGCGTTCGCGGACGACGTGGTGAGCGCCCAGGCGACGGCCGTGCCCGCGATCGCCCCACCGACGGCGAGCAGCGCTCGGGTGGCGAACCGGCGGATGCCGTTCGCTCCCGTCTTCGCTCGCATGTCAGCGGACAACGCAGGAAACCTCGCTACTCGGTGGCGCTCAAGGGATTCGCCGACGATCAAGTGATCAAGTCGACGTCGGCGACTCTGCCAGTCCCACTGCCCCGAATGCACGCTCAGAGCGCTCGGTTAACTACATCGTGTGAACGACGACGCGTAACGCCGGTCCAAGATCAAACTCGTTTCAGCACCCGAGCCGCACCCGCCGCCGCGGTCGACGCCAGCACCCAGCCCACGGCGACCAAAGTCCCCGAGATCCACTGGGAAGCGCCCGTGAACTGCCACTTCCCGTCGTGACCGAAGTCGATGATGGGCAGCAGCAGGTCGAGCGACAGGAGCCAGGCGTTCCACACCGGGTCCTCGTCCTTGTTGAGCTTGACCATCGGGTGCCAGTGGAACCAGAGCGCGCCGCCCAGCCAGAACACGCCGAGCCAGCAGATCGCGAGCCACGGGCGGTAGCCGTAGCCGACCGTCCACCGCTGCACCGCGCCCCAGACCCGGCCCGCGCGACCGAGCTCGGAGTAGCGCCGCCGTTGCTTCTCCAGCTGGACCTTCTGCGCGAGCTCCTCCTCGCCTCCCTGCTGGTAGACGGCGGCGAGCTGCTCGTACGGTCCGGGTGCGAAGTCCGGCTGCACCTTGAGCAGCCACTTCAGCCGGGTCTCCACCGGCACGTCCGGGTCCGCGGTGATGCCGGCGAACTCGAAGTCGTCGACGGCCACGCCACCCTCGGCGTCCCACAAGCCGGGGCCGTCGGTGACCGAGACGGCCTTGAGCCTGCTCAGCACGACCTTGCCCTTGGGTTGCTGGCCTTCGGGGATGTGCAGGCGGAACTGGTGCACGGTGAGGCCGTAGGCGTTGAGCGCGATGTCCGCCGCGGTCGAGCCGAGGTGCGAGTCGCTGAACGTCGCCATCTTGCCGACCTCGCCCAGCCGCAGCCGCACGCCGCCGACCGCGGTGAACCCGCGGCTGCACAGCAGGTCCTTGCCGATCGTGATGGCGCGGGCGTCGAGCGACGGCTTCTGCGTGCCGTTGGGGCGCAGGCGCGGCAACGTCAGCTCGGCGCCGGACATGTCGAGGGTGGAGCCGATGTTCGCGTTCTGCAGGCGGATCGAACCCTTGGCCCTCAGCTCGCGCAGGAAGAGCGTGCCGCCTATCTCCAGGCGGTCGGCGAACAGGACGTCGATGCCCGGCCCGTGCAACGACACCCCGGACATGCTGGCGCTGCCCATGATGTGCGCGTTCGACAGCCGCACCTGGCCGTAGGTCTGCAACGGTGGTGTGCGCGTGCCGCCGTTGTTCGCGGCGCTGCGGGCCTCGACATCGCCTTTGACCTGCAGGCCGTCGGCGTGAATCGCCACCGGGATGCGGTTGGTGACGTCACCGGCGAGCTCCTCGGCGACCTCGCGTGGTCCGATCACCGCGCCCGAGAGTCGCAGGTAGCCGCCGACGCTCGCGTTCGGCAGCCGGACCGTGCCGGTGGAGGTGAAGCCGTTGTCGAGCTCGACGTTGCCCTCGACCTTGATGCGGTCGGCCACGAGCGTCGCCGCTTCGTCGGCCAGGCCGTGCGGCAGGACGAGCACCTGGTTGTCGACGCGGTGGGTGGAGTGCAGGCGGGCGCCGGTGAACTCGAGGTTGCCGCCGACCCGTGCGCCGTCGAGCAGCACCCGGCCGTCCGCGGTGAACCGGCCGCCCTCGGCGTTGCAGAAGACGTTGCCCGCGACGACTATCCCGGACGCCTCCAGCGCGTCCCGGCCCGTGTTGATCAGCCGCGCGCCGCCCAGGTGGACGCTGCCGCCGATCGCCGCGCCTCGGAGTCGCACCTCGCCGTTGGCCCGCATCGCGATGGCCTGGACGGATCCGCTGACCCGCAGCCGCGCGCCGAGGAACGCGTGCTCGCTGTTGGAACGGAGAACCGATCCGGCGAGTCGCAGCGTGCCGTCGACCGCCGCGTCGGTGAGGTCGACGATGCCGGTGCAGGTGAAGCCGGCTTCGAGGACCAGATCGCTGAAGACCCTGAGGTTGCGGCCCTGGAAGCCGGGGACGCGGGTTCCTCTGAGCCTGAGGCCGATCAGCCGGGCCATCCGGAGGTCGAGCGACTCCTCGAACGTGCAGTGGGTGAGGTCGATGACACGCGTGACTCTGGTGCCCTCGAGCTCGAACTTGCCGGTGACCCGCGCGTTTCGCAGCCGCAGTGCGGGCAATCCCTTGCGCGGCACGCGGTACATACCGGTCAGCAACCCGGTGAGCACCTCGCCGCGCACGCTCTGCCCGGTCAGGTCGATCTCGGTGCCGCCCGCGTAGGCCCCGGCGACCTGGCGTTCGACGTCGGTCAAGTCTTCCGGCTTGATCACTCTCGTCCTCCCCTGACGAACGGATCATCCCTATCAGGTTCCGGGTTTGCCAGGGTCCGAACAGTTAACGTGAGGCCTGTGAGCGCAAACGAGACGGAGATCAGCGGTCGCGTTCCTCTGCTGCTGCGAGTCAGTGCGGCGCTGAGCTGGCGGTTCGTGGTTGTGGTGGCCGCGTTGTACGTGGTCGCGTACGTGCTGGGCTTCCTCGCCTCGATCGTGATCCCCGTCGCAATCGCGCTGCTGCTCGCCGCACTGCTGTCCCCCGGCGTGACGAAGCTCGTCGAGTGGCGGGTGCCGCGCGGCGTGGCCACGGCGCTGATGATGATCATCGGCATCGGCGCGCTCGGCGGCGTCCTGACGTTCGTGATCAGCGAGTTCTCCCGCGGCCTGCCCGAACTGCAGACGCAGGTGTCGGCGTCGCTGGACACCATTCAGAAGTGGTTGAAGGACGGGCCCGCCCACCTGTCGGACGCGCAGCTGCAGAACTACCTCAACGAGATCGTGAAGACGATCAAGGAGAACCAGGCGGAGATCACGTCCGGTGCGCTGACGACCGCGGCGACCCTCGGCGAGGTGCTGACCGGGCTGCTGCTCGCGCTGTTCACCCTGATCTTCTTCTTGCACGACGGAGACGGCATCTGGCGGTTCGTGACCCGCGCGGTGCCTCGTGACGTGCGCGCACGTGTGGACGTGGCCGGGCGTCGCGGGTTCGGCTCTCTCGTTTCTTATGTGCGCGCGACGACAGCGGTCGCGATCGTCGACGCCGTGGGTGTCGGCATCGGGTTGGCGATCATCGGCGTGCCTCTTGTGGTGCCGTTGTCCGCGTTGGTGTTCCTCGGCGCGTTCATCCCCATCGTCGGTGCGGTGTTCACGGGCTCCGTGGCCGTCTTGATCGCGCTGGTGACCAACGGGCCGATCGCCGCTCTCGTGGTGTTGGCCGTGCTCATCGGCGTGATGCAGCTGGAGTCGCACGTGCTGCAGCCGTTGTTGTTGGGTCGCGCGGTGAAGCTGCACCCGTTGGCGGTCGTGATCGCGATCGCCGGTGGGTTGGTCGTGGGTGGGATCGCGGGGGCTCTGCTGGCGGTGCCGTTGCTGGCGGTGCTGAACTCCGGGATCCGGTCGCTGGTGTCGGACGCCGACGCCGAGGAGGACCCGTCGCAGGTCGACGTGCTGGATCCGCAGGACACGGCGCCGAAGGACGACAAGAGCGAGCGGGTCAAAGAGCTCTAGGCCATCGAGACCAGGTTGCGGCCGTACGCCTTCGCTGCCAACAGTGCCGCGTCGGCCGCCACCAGCAGGTCCGGCAGCTCGTAGCCGAACCTCGTCGTGGTCGCGACCCCGATCGACACGGTGAGGCCGCGCAACTCGTGCGGTTTGCCGTCGGTGGCCATGGTCGGCACCCGCAACGCCGCTACCGCCTTGCGGACGCGTTCGGCGACCGACTCCGCTTCGTTGGGTGAAGCTTCGGGGAGCAGCACCACGAACTCCTCACCACCGAACCGGCCGACGAGATCGCCACGACGAACGGTGCCGCGCAGCAGCAAGGAGATGGCGGCGAGGGCGGCGTCTCCGGCGAGGTGGCCTACCTCGTCGTTGACCTTCTTGAAGTGGTCGAGGTCGAGCAGCATCACGGCCATCGGGCGGGTGCGGCCGGAGCCCTTGGTGAGTTCGTAGCGGGCGCGGCTGTCCCAGTGCACGGCGTTGGCGAGGCCCGTCTTGGCGTCGCGCTGGGCCGAGCGACGCCACTGCGGGAGTTGGGCGGCGCGTTCCAGCAGCGCGAGGGGTGGGCCGGCGATCAGGGCGTGGATGGCGTTCGACTCGGCCACGCAGCCCATCAGGCCGCCGATGGAGACCGCGACGATGCCGAGGACCGCGTCGATCGGTTCGCCGACGTTCTCCTCGAAGGTGGCGGTGGGGCGGCGCAGTTTCAGGCCGGCCGCGATCAAAGCGGCTCGCAGGGTGAGGAGGACTACGGCGCCGAAGACCATGACCGGGAGGCTGGCGTGCGGGTTGGACCAGCCGAGCAGGTAGCGGGTGGCGAACACCGCGAGCGAAGTGGCGCTCAGGGTGAACAGCCAGCGGTGCGTCTCCGGGCGCTGGGCCAGCAGGCAGTGCAGGGCCGGGCCGAACAGGAGGAGCACCAGGAGGTTCGGGGGCAGGGCGAGGATGCCGGCCGTCAGATAGGAGAGGTGCGCTGCCCACGGGTTGCGCTCGGTCTCGCCGAGGCGGTGGCTGTAGATCGAGCTGCCGATGATCACCGCGCCCGCTGTGCCCGCGATGGCGGCGAACCGGCCGATCTCGGAGGGTGACGGCGTCGGCGTCGAGACGATGACGTAGGTGACGAGGACCAGTGCGGCCGTGTCGATGAAAATCCAGTAGGAGAGCGCCGACCGCCGCAGTGTCCACACCGGCCAGTCGCGCACCTGTATGCCCTCCCCACCTGAACCCGGAGAGCGTCGCACATTCCTCCGTTCGGCAGAAGACGGCCACCTGGGGGTTAGCCAGCGCACGTTCACGCGGCAGGATGGTGTCCGAAAGGAGCACAGAGTGCCCAAACTGCCTGCCGAACGTGTGACGAAGGCGATCGAGGACCCGGCCACCCCGCTGTGGCGCGGGACGATCGCGCTACGCATAGTCACATTCCTCTTCGCGGCGGCGAACGTGATCGCGAACCAATCCGGTTACATCCGGCCGGAGCTGGCGTGGATCACGCTCGGGGTGATGGCGCTGTGGTCCGTGTTCACCAGTCGCGCGTACAGCACGCCGTGGGGCAGGCGCTGGCCTTTGGTGCTGATCGACCTGGCGCTGACGTGCGGGCTCATGTCGCTGTCGCCGCTGATCATGTCCGACCACCAGCTGCTGACCCTGAACGTGCCGCTGATCACCACGATCTGGGCGTGCGTTCCCGCGGTCGCGCTGGGCGCGCTCGGCGGTCCGGTGGCGGGGTTCGCCGGCGGGCTGACCGTCGGCCTCTTCACCTACCTGTCCAAGGGTGTGCCGAGCCTCGACCTGCTGCGCGACGTCGTCTTGCTGGCCGGCGCGGGCATGGTCGTCGGCATGGCGTCCGCGACGGCACGGCGTTCGGCGGTGCTGCTCGCGCAGGCGTTGCGCGCGGAAGCGGCCACGGCGGAACGGGAACGCCTCGCGCGCTCGATCCACGACAGCGTCCTGCAGGTGCTCGCCCGCGTGCGCAAGCGTGGGCTCGAAGTCGGTGGTGAGGCAGCGGAACTGGCGAAGCTCGCCGGTGAGCAGGAGGTGGCGTTGCGGAACCTGGTGGCCGCCGCGCCGACCGACTCCACAGTGGACGGAGAGATCGACCTCAGGCCCGGTTTGCAGTTACTGGCCACACCTCGCATCCAGGTGTCGACGCCCGCCACCCAGGTGATGTTCGCGGCCGGAGCGGCAGGAGAACTGCACTCGCTCGTTCGCGAGGCACTGTCCAACGTGGACAAGCACGCGGGTGATGACGCGCGGGCGTGGGTGCTGCTGGAAGACCTCGGGGAAGAAATCGTGTTGAGTGTCCGGGACGATGGTCCTGGCATCCCGGAAGGCCGGATCGCGACGGCGGCCCGGGAAGGCAGGATGGGGATCGAGAAGTCGATCAAAGGCCGAGTGGAATCGCTGGGCGGCACGCTGGAGCTCCAGACCGGGCCGGGGGAGGGCACGGAATGGGAGGTTCGGGTGTTCAGGAAGGGGGCGGCAAGGTGACGGTCTCGGTGATGGTCGTGGACGACCACCCGATGTGGCGCGAGGGCGTGGCACGCGACCTGCAGGAGCGGGGCTTCGACATCGTGGCGACCGCGGGCGACGCGGCCTCGGCCGTGCGCATCGCGAAAGCCGTGCGCCCCAACGTGGTGCTCATGGACCTCAACCTCGGCGAGCTCTCCGGCGTCGACGCGACCCTGATGATCACCAGCGAGCTGCCGGACACGCGCGTGCTGGTGCTGTCCGCGTCCGGCGAGCACGACGACGTGCTGCAAGCCGTGAAAGCCGGTGCGTCCGGCTACCTGGTGAAGTCCGCGTCGTCCGAGGAACTGGTCGACGCCGTCTCGCGCACCGCCGCCGGAGACGCCGTGTTCACCGCGGGTCTGGCCGGCCTGGTGCTGGGCGAGTACCGGCGGATGGCCGCGGCTCCGGACGACTCGGAGGACAAGCCGCAGCTCACCGACCGGGAGACCGAGGTCCTCCGGCTGGTGGCCAAGGGACTCACCGCCCGCCAGATCGCCAACCGCCTGGTGATCTCCCACCGCACGGTCGAGAACCACGTCCAGTCGACTTTGCGGAAACTTCAACTGCACAACCGGGTGGAGCTGGCGCGTTATGCCATCGAGCACGGTCTCGACGCCGAACCGGAGGCAGAGAAATGACAGACCCGAGAGACTTACGCGTGTCCGACCCCGAACGTGAGCACGTGGTCAGCCTGCTGAACAAGGCAGTCGGCCGGGGCATGATCACGCTCGACGAGTTCACGACGCGGACGGACACCGCCCTGGCCGCAGTAACGCGCGCCGACCTGAACGCGGTCCTGGTCGACCTGCCCGGCATGGTCAACAACGAGCTGGCCCACGCGCGGACCGAGCTGAAGAACACGATGGGCACGACGACCCGCAAGGGCCACTGGGTCGTGCCGCGCGAGCTCGTCATCCGCAACACCCTCGGCTCAACCAACCTCGACTTCACCGCGGCCGACGTGCCGCCGGTCGTCGACGTCGACCTGGACGTGTCGCTGGGCTCGGTGAAGCTCCTGCTGCCTCCGGGTTCGTCGGTGAACATCGACGCCGTGGAGATCACCGCCGGCGAGCTGAAGGACAAGGTCCACAACTCGGTCGGCAACCCCCACTTCCAGGTGCGCGGGCACGTGCGCGGCGGGTCGGTGCTGATCAAGCGGAAGCGCTGATCTGCGGCTCGCCGGGACAACGCGCAGGATCGGGGCATGCGGTGTCTCGTGACCGGCGCGACCGGGTACCTCGGCGGACGGCTCGTGCCTCGGCTGCTCGCGGCCGGGCATCAGGTGCGCTGCCTGGTGCGGTCGCCGGAGAAGCTGCGGGACGTGCCGTGGGCCTCTGACGTCGAGATAGTCCGCGGTGACGTGCTCGGCGACCTCTCCGAGGCCATGCGCGACATCGAGGTCGTGCACTACCTCGTGCACTCGTTGCACTCGAAGGACTTCGCGGACGCTGACCGGAAGGCCGCCGAGAACACCGCGGCGGCCGCCGGGCGCGCTGGCGTGCGCCGGATCGTCTACCTGGGCGGACTGCACCCGGAGCACACCGAGCTGTCTCCTCACCTGGCCTCTCGCAAGGAGGTCGGTGAGGTGTTCCTGCGTTCGGAGACACCCGCGGTGGTGCTCCAGGCCGCGGTGATCATCGGGTCCGGGTCGGCGTCGTTCGAGATGCTTCGGTACCTGACCGAACGGCTGCCGGTCATGGTCACGCCCCGGTGGGTGCACAACCGGATCCAGCCGATCGCGGTGAGGGACGTGCTCCGGTACCTGGTGGACGCGACGACGCTGGACGCGAACCGGACGTTCGACATCGGTGGACCGGACGTGCTGACGTACCTGGAGATGATGCTGCGGTACGCCCAGGTGGCGGGGCTGCCGAAGCGCCGCGTGCTGCCCGTGCCGGTGTTGACGCCGGGCCTGTCCTCGCACTGGGTCAACGTCGTCACGCCCGTTCCGCGGTCGATCGCGAGGCCGTTGATCGAGTCGCTGGTGCACGAGGTGGTGTGCCGCGAGAACGACATCCAGGCCCTGCTCCCCGGCGACAACATCGGCTACGACAAGGCCGTCGAGCTGGCGTTGACCAAGATCCGCGACGCCGACGTGGAGACGCGCTGGTCAGGAGCTTCGACACCGGGTGCGCCCAGTGAGCCGCTGCCGAGCGACCCCGACTGGTCCGGTGGTTCGGTCTACACGGACGACCGCGAACGCCACACGCGAGCCACTCCCGAACGGCTCTGGGAGGTCGTCGAGGGCATCGGTGGCGAACGCGGCTGGTACTCGTTTCCGCTGGCCTGGGCCATCAGAGGGTGGATGGATCGGCTCGTCGGCGGGGTGGGCCTGCGCCGAGGACGCAGGGATCCGCACCGGTTGAACGTCGGCGAGGCCCTCGACTGGTGGCGGGTCGAGGAGGTCGAACGGGGCAGGCTGCTGCGGCTGCGGGCCGAGATGAAGGTGCCGGGCCAAGCGTGGCTGGAGCTTCGAGTGGCGGACGGTGGGCCAGGCGGGTCCACTTACCGCCAACGCGCCGTGTTCGTGCCCAAAGGGCTCGCCGGGCACCTCTACTGGGCGGTCGTCTGGCCGTTTCACGGCGTCGTGTTCGGCGGCATGGTGCGCAACATCGCCAATGAAGCTGAGCTGCACAAGAACTTCAGAAAGTCCTGATGGACTGCACAAGCAGCAAAGGGTGAGACTTCCCGCATGAAGGCTCTCGTCAAGGTCGCCGCTGGGCCTGGCCTGGAACTGACCGACGTCCCCGACCCGACACCGGGTCCCACAGATGTGCTGGTCAAGGTGCTCAGGACCGGCATCTGCGGCACCGATCTGCACATCGACTCGTGGGACGACTGGGCTGCCGCCAACATCAAGGCGCCGCTCACGCTCGGGCACGAGTTCGTCGGCGAGGTCGTCGAAGTCGGCAACAGCGTCACCGGCGTGAAAGTCGGCGACCTGGTCAGCGGCGAGGGCCACCTCGTGTGCGGGACCTGCCGCAACTGCAAGGCCGGACGCCGCCACCTCTGCGCCAACACGCGCGGTCTCGGCGTGCACTCCAACGGCGCGTTCGCGCAGTACGTCGTGCTGCCCGAGCAGAACGCGTGGGTGCACCGGACGCCGGTCGACCTGGACGTGGCCGCGATCTTCGACCCGTTCGGCAACGCCGTGCACACCGCGTTGAGCTTCCCCGTCATCGGCGAGGACGTGATCATCACCGGTGCCGGCCCGATCGGGATCATGGCCGCCGCGGTGGCCAAGCACGCGGGCGCGCGCAACGTCGTGATCACCGACGTGTCCGAGCACCGGCTGGACCTGGCCCGCAAGGTCGGCGTCGACCTCGCGGTGAACGTCGCCGAGAAGACCATCGAGCAGGCGCAGGCCGAGCTCGGCATGGCAGAGGGCTTCGACGTCGGCATGGAGATGTCCGGCAAGCCGTCGGCGTTGCAGAGCATGATCGCGAACATGGCGCACGGCGGTCGCATCGCGATGCTGGGGCTGCCCGCGGAGGAGTTCTCCGTCAACTGGAGCAGCGTCGTGCTGAAGATGCTGCACATCAAGGGGATCTACGGCCGCGAGATGTTCGAGACCTGGTACTCGATGACCGTGCTGCTGCAGCGCGGCCTCGACCTCGCGCCGGTCATCACGCACCGGTACGACCACACGCAGCACGCGGAGGCGTTTGCCACCGCGCGCGAAGGCAAGTGCGGCAAGGTCATCCTCGACTGGACGGGAGCCTGATGTACGGCGAGCTGAAGAACGACCTCCTCAAGACGATCGAGGAGATCAGGGAGGCCGGGCTCTACAAGTCCGAACGCGTCATCGCCACCCCGCAGAACGCCGCCGTCCGGGTCGGCCAGGGTGACGAGGTCCTGAACTTCTGCGCCAACAACTACCTCGGGCTCGCCGACCACCCGAAGCTCATCGAGGCCGCCAAGAGCGCTCTCGACGAGTGGGGCTTCGGCATGGCGTCGGTGCGGTTCATCTGCGGCACCCAGGAGCCGCACAAGGAACTGGAGCGCAAGCTCAGCGAGTTCCTCGGCACCGAGGACACGATCCTCTACAGCTCGTGCTTCGACGCGAACGGCGGTCTGTTCGAGACGCTGCTCGGCGCCGAGGACGCGATCATCTCGGACGAGCTGAACCACGCGTCGATCATCGACGGCGTGCGGCTCTCCAAGGCGAAGCGCTTCCGGTACAAGAACCGCGACATGGACGACCTGGAGCGCCAGCTCAAGGACTCGGCCGACGCGCGCTACCGGCTGATCGCAACCGACGGCGTGTTCTCGATGGACGGCTACCTCGCGCCGCTCGACGAGATCTGCGACCTGGCCGAGCGGTACAACGCGCTGGTCATGGTCGACGACTCGCACGCGGTCGGCTTCACCGGACCGACGGGCCGCGGCACCCCGGAGCTCTTCGGCGTGCAGGACCGGGTCGACATCGTCACCGGCACGCTCGGCAAGGCGCTCGGCGGTGCGTCCGGCGGTTACACGTCCGGCCGGAAAGAGATCGTCGAACTGCTGCGCCAGCGTTCGCGGCCGTACCTGTTCTCGAACTCGCTCGCGCCGTCGATCACGGCAGCCGCGATCGCCACGCTGGACATGCTGTCGAGCTCGTCCGACCTGCTCACCCAGCTCAGGGAGAACACCGAGCTGTTCCGCCGCCGGATGACCGAGGAGGGCTTCGACCTGCTCCCCGGCGAGCACGCGATCATCCCGGTGATGATCGGCGACGCGGCCGAGGCGGCGCGCCTGGCGGATCTGCTGCTGGAACAGGGCATCTACGTGATCGGCTTCTCGTACCCGGTGGTGCCGCACGGCAAGGCCCGCATCCGCACGCAGATGTCGGCCGCGCACACCACGGAGGACGTGAACCGGGCGGTCGACGCGTTCGTCGCCGCACGCGCCAAGATGTGACACGCGCCACACAACGGTAAGAATCCGCACGTTCGGCGCACTTCCCCGTGAAGAGGGAGGGGCGGTCGTGGAGGACTTCTGCGCGGTCTACCGGGAGTGCTATCCCCGTGTGCTCGCCTACGTGGCGAGCCACGCGGGCAAGCAACTCGCGGAGGACATCACCAGCGAGACGTTCACGATCGCCTGGCGCAAGCTCGGCCAGATGCCGTCGAACGCACTGCCGTGGCTGCTCGGCATAGCCCGCAACTTGGTACGCGAGGCTCATCGGCAAGCACGGCACGACGAGCTCGTGGACAGTCCCGCCGACGACGACTTCGCGGTCGTCGAACTGCGGGAAGCTCTCCACAGCCTGTCCGCGGCTGACCAGGAAGTGCTGACGCTGATCGCGTGGCACGGCCTCACGTCAGCCGAAGCAGCCCAGGTCCTCGGGTGCTCGACGGCCACGTTCTTCGTGCGCCTGCATCGCGCCCGACGAAGACTGCGCTCCGCTCTCTCGACTCCGGCCTTCGAGCGTGCGAGGTAGTCATGGACCTGATGAAGGATCTCGCCAGGACCCGTCCGTCCACACCGGACGTCGATCCCGAGCGGATGGAACGCGACCTCGCCCGGATCGTCTCGCTGCCCCGATCTAGCCATCACCGCGAATGGACGGGCGCACCGTCGTTCCGGCGACTCGTGCCGTTCGTGGTGGCGGCCCTGGTCATGGCGCTGGCGATCGTCGTGGTGCCGTCCGACCGCCCGGAGGAGCTGGCGACCACGCCGGTCCGGTGGCAGGTGGTGACGCGGAAGACCGAGCTGATGGTGGTCGGTGACGCGGCGAACCCCTACGTGCTGCGGTACAGCTTCGTCACCGACAGGTGGCTCTCGAGGGACGGCCAGACCACGGTCAGGCAGGGAGGGGGCGGGGTCGCACCGTTCTCCGACGCCGACATCGTGAAGTGGGAAGCCGCGGGCAAGCCGGGCAGGGCTCGTCAGGTCGGCGGCAACCACGACGTGCGCATCGGTCCGGTGGCGGCGGCCGTGACGAAGACCCACGACGCGGACTTCGCGATCTCCGGCGACGACCGGATCCGGTTCGACGCGCTCAGAGAGCTGCCGACAGACCAGATCCCGCTGTGGAACGCGCTGAGCGCGATGATCTCCGGGTTCGACCGCCTGCCTCAGAACGAGGACCGGTACCGACTGGCGTTGCTGGCGATGGACGTGCTGGCCATGAACACGACCCCTGAGCAGCAGCTCGCAGCGTGGCGGGTGCTCGGCGGACTCTTCATCCGGAACATGGAGAAGATCACGCTGCCGAACGGCCGCGAGGGGCTCTCCGGAGTGGTGCCGACGCCGAAGCGGTTCCAGTTCACGAACGTCGAGACGCAGCTGATCGTCGACCCGAAGACCTACGAACCACTGATGATCAAGGACGTCATCACCGCACCTCAGCACGGACTCGCCGCGGGCACCGCGATCTCGTCGACCGAGTTCCTCTCCCTCGGGCCGGCCACCGGCGAACCGCACATCCCGGACGGCGTCGTCGTGAACGGGGAAGTGGAATCCCCCATCATGGAGCGGTGATCGACCCACGACGGCTCCGCGTGCTGCGCGCGTTGGCTGACCACGGCACCGTGACGGCGGCTGCTGCTGCACTGCACCTCACGCCGTCCGCGGTGTCGCAGCAGCTGGCGGCGTTGGAGTCGGAGGCCGGGCACCCGTTGCTGCTGCGCAAGGGACGCCGGGTCTCGCTGACTCCCGCCGGTGAGCTGCTCGTCGCGCACGCCCATGCCGTTGCGGCAGAACTGGAACGCGCACAGGCCACTTTGGACGCTCTGACCACCGGATCTTCCGGACGGGTCGCGGTCGCGGCCTTCGCGTCGGCGATCACCCAGGTGGTGGCGCCCGCGCTCAAAGCGTTGAAGGAACGGTCGATCGAGCTCTCGGTGCGCGATGCCGAGGGGCACGAGAGCGTGCGGCTGCTGCTCGACGGCGAGATCGACGTGGCGATCACCGAGGAGCACCGGTCGACCGACCGCTTCACGTCGTTCCCGCTCTACACCGAGCCTTTCGACGTGGTGCTGCCGCCAGGACATCCCCTGCAGGGACCGGTGGACCTCGCCGCGCTGGCCGACGAGGACTGGGTCGTGACGCTGCCCGGCAACCCGCTGCGGGACGTCGTCGAGATGGCGTGCGCGCAGGCCGGGTTCGCACCGCGGATCCGGCACACGTCAGACGACTTCCGCGCGATCGAGGCGCTGGTGGCGGCCGGCGGCGGCGTGGCGCTGGCACCGAGGAACGCCGTGGGTGGAGTCCGGGTGGCAGGCGTGGCGCCGACGCGGCAGGCGGTCGCGGGTGTGGCACCTATGCGGCGAGTGGTGGCGGCCGTCCGGAAAGGCTCCGAGGACCACCCGTTGATCCGGGCGGTCCTCGACGAGCTGCGGACTAGTGCGGTGCCCTAGCGGCGAGCTTCGCGGTCGCCGGGTCGGCCGCGGCCAGCGCGCCACGGGCCGCGAGCTGGCAGATGTCCATGCTGGACGTCGCGAGCTTCGCGCCGACATCCGCGAGAGCCGTGTGGTTCATCGAGAGCGACGTGACGCCCATGCCGATGAGCACGCACGCGAGCAACGGGTCGGCCGCCGCCTCGCCACACACGCCGATCGGCTTGCCTGCCGCGGTCGCTGCCTCGCCCACCTGCGCGATCAGGCGCAGCAACGCCGGCTGCCACGGGTCGTTCAGCGCGGCGACGCCACCGAGCTGACGGTCGGCGGCGAAGACGTACTGCGCGAGGTCGTTGGTGCCGATGGAGATGAAGTCGACGACCTGCAGGATCTCGCGGGCGGACAACGCGGCCGACGGAACCTCGACCATCACGCCGGCGCGGGAAATCCCCGCCTGACGAGCACGGGCGACGAACCACGAGGCCTCGGCGGCGGTGGCGACCATCGGAGCCATGACCGAGACGTCCGCGCCGGAGGAGGCAGCGGCCGCGGCGATGGCTTCGAGCTGGCGGTCCAGCACGTCCGGACGGTCGAAGGCCACACGCAGACCGCGGACGCCGAGGGCCGGGTTGGGCTCCGGGTCCGGGTTCAGAAACGCCAGCGGCTTGTCCGCGCCCGCGTCGAGGGTGCGCACCACAACGGGTTTGCCCTTAAACGGCGCCAGCACAGCCTCATAGGCAGCAGTCTGCTCAGCAACGGTCGGCTCCTCCGCGGCGTCGAGGAAGCAGAACTCCGTGCGGAACAGGCCGACGCCCTCCGCACCGGCGGCGGCAGCGGCAGCGGCGTCCGCAGGGGAACCGACGTTGCCGAGCACCTTCACGCGGTGGCCGTCCTTCAGCACACCGACGCCGTTCCACGTCGCCTTCTTGCCGCCGCCGGCGGTGCGGACCTTGCCGTCCGACTCGCGCACCTGGCCGGTGTCGCCGTCGACCTCCAGAGCGGGAACGTCCAGGGCCAGCACGCCACGGCACGCGACGACGGCCGGAATGCCGAGGGACCGCGCCAGAATCGCGGTGTGCGAGGTGGGACCGCCCTCCTCGGTGACCAGGGCGAGCACCTTCGACGGGTCGAGACCCGCGGTGTCGGCGGGCGCCAGATCACGCGCTACCAGCACGGACGGCGAGGTCAGGTCCGGTACGCCGGGCGCGGGCAGGCCCAGCAGCTCGGCCACCACCCGGTCGCGGACGTCCTGGACGTCGCGGGCGCGTTCGGCCATGTAGCCACCGGCGGCCTGGAGTGCCGAGATGAACTTCGCGGCGGCCTGGTGCACCGCGCGGGCGGCGGGCAGCGCTTCGTCGACGACCAGCTTCTCGGCCGACTTGATGAGCGACGGGTCGCCGGCCATCGCCGCCGTCGTCTCCAGCACGGCACGCGCCTCGCCCTCGACGGTCTTCGCGCGCTCCATCAGGCGCTGCGCCACGACCTCGGTCGCCGGACGGATCCGGGAGGCTTCTTCTTTTGTATCCGCAGGTCGCGGTCCCAGCGGAGGTTCCGGCAGGGCCTCAGCGACCCTGACCACGGGGCCGGAAGCCCGGCCGCTGCTGACACCGACACCGCTCAGCCGCGCGCTCGACATGGTCTAGACCATACCCTTCCACTGGGAACCGAGGACAGCTCAGTGTGACTAACTCAGCGGCGGAACGCGGAACGCGGCTGAGCTGGTCGTCGTGGCGTAACGCAGAAGTGCGTCTCCATCGACCATCCGATACATCGTGTTCACAAACGTCTCCAGCTCGCGCTGGTACGAGATGAAGAGCAGACCCTCGGCGTAGTTGTAGGAGCGCCGCAGCATCAGACCCGCGCCCGCCATCAGCGGATGCGCTCGCCGGACATGCGCGTCGGCCGGGATCACGTACTCGCCGTCCGGGGTCTTTGCCGACAAGTCGACCTCCTCGCCACCGGACAACGGCACCGCGTCGTGCTTGCGTCGCCCGAACACCCGCTCCTGGTCGGCGACGGGCAACGCCTCGAACGCCGCGAAGTCGAGCTTGATCCGGCGCACGACCGCGATCGTCGACCCGTCCGGCAGCCAGACCTCGCGCTCGAACTCGTCAGCAGTCTTCGGCACGACGATGCCATCCTTGAAACCCAACCCGTTCGTGCGATCGGAGTTGCAAAACCCCTGCTCACGCCACCGCAACGAGCCGGCAGGCCGCAACCGCCCGGCCGCGTCGCGCACGGCCTCGGGATCGTCCCCGCAGATCTGCAGGAACAACGAACCGCCAAGCTCCCGCGGCCGCACCGCGTCACCGGGGAACTCCGGCAACCCGCCGATCCCGTGCCCCCACGTCACCGTCACCGACGAGCTGACCTGCGCAGACGGGGGAACGTCGGCGTCCCACACCGAGATGTCGGCGTGCGGCTGCGCAGGCGTGGCGATGCCCGGCTGCCGTTCAGGCGAGCCGCATCCGCCGAGTAGCCCAAGAGCAGCAGCGCCGTACAGCAGACGGCGGCGTGAGAGTTGGCCCACAGGGGCAGTGTGACAGTAGGCCGAACGGCGCAGTACGGTGACCGGCTGTGCGCGCTCCGTACACCCTCACAGCACTGCTGCTGGTCGCCGGATGCTCGTCGGCGGCATCACCGAAGCTCGGCCCCGAGATCACCGTCCCGGCCCAGCTGAGCACCATCCAGGCCGCCGTGGACGCGGCGCGGGAAGGCGCGACCATCGTCGTGTCGCCCGGCGTCTACAAGGAGTCCGTGCAGGTCAGGACCAAGGGCCTGACGATCAGGGGCACCCAGCGCGGCAGCGTGATCATCGACGGCGAGGTCAAGCGCGCCAACGGGTTCGTGGTCACCGCACCGGACGTGTCGATCCAGAACCTGACCGTCCGCAACCACACGCTGAACGGCGTGCTCGTCACCGGCCTGAACGAGAACGGCGGGATGGGTCGCGGCAGCAACGGCTACACCAAGCTGGACACCCAGAAGTTCCCGCCGTTGCAGGGCTTCCGCGTCTCGTACGTGACGGCGAGCAACAACGCGCTGTACGGCATCTACGCGTTCGACGCCCAGCACGGAGTGATCGAGCAGAGCTACGCGAGCGGCAGCGCGGACTCCGGTTTCTACGTCGGCCAGTGCAAGCCGTGCGACATCGTCGTGCGCGGCAACGTCGCCGAACGCAACGCCGTCGGCTACGAGGGCACGAACGCGTCCGGCCAGATGTACGTGCTGGGCAACAGGTTCAGCGGCAACCGCGTCGGCATGACGTCGAACTCCGACTACCAGGAGGCGTTCGTGCCGCAGGAGGACGCCGCGTTCGTCGGCAACCTGATCTCGGACAACTCCGAGGCGCTTTCACCAGCGCAGGCCGACGGCGCGTTCGGGCTCGGTTTCGGCATCGCGGGCGGCACTCGAAACCTGGTGGCGCGCAACCTCATCACCGGCAACCCCGGCACCGGCGTCGCGCTGGGGTCCAGCGAGGACCTGCCGCCGCTGGACAACTTGTTCCAGGGCAACGTGATCACCCGCAACGGCCAGGACGTCCTGTACGCGGCCTCGAAACGCGCGCCCGGCAGGAACAACTGCTTCGACCGCGAACGCTGCTACGAAGGCGTGGGCGACCCGCTGCCGAAGCCGTCCGCACCGCGCGGAATCCCGTTCAACCAGGTCGCGGCACCACCGCTGCAGCCGGACATGCCCAAGGACCCGTTGCCGGACAAGGCACCGAACGTCGAGAAGTACGGCGTGCCGACCGAGGACCTGTTCTCCGACCGCGCGGCGGTGCGGTCGTGAAGAAAGCCCTGGCTCTGCTGCTGGTCCTGACCGCGTGCGGCTCGACGCCCGACCCGCGCCCGCTCTCGATCCCCGAGGCGGAACGGCTGGCGCTGGTCCGGTTCTCCAACTACACCACCGGAGTCAGTGCGTTCACCGCGTCCGTGCCGTCGCCCGGCGGCAAGCTCGTGCTGGACGGCCGCGTCGACTTCGTGAACCACCTCGGCGCAGCGAGCATGCGCACGGACGGCCGTGACGACGAGTTCTCCAAGGGCGTCCTGCAGTGGAACCTCGGCCGGATGGCGTTCGCCGCGGGCACCGAGCGGGTCGACTGGCAGGTCCGCGATCTGCGGGAACGCGGTTCGGAGCTCGACGGCGCGCTGCGGTTGCTGGTGAACCTCGGCTCGGACCGGCCGGAGAACTCCCAGCTGCTGCTGCAGAGCTCGGCGCGCTGGCTGCGGTCGGACCAGATCGGCGACACGGCCGTCGACGTCTTCGAAGGCCCGAAGCAGAAGGACGCGGCGGAGGCCAGGCTCCGGTACTGGCTCGACGCCGACGGCAAGCTCCGCAGGCTGGAGGCCAAGCTGGGCAGCCAGGAGGAGCTCGCCGTCTTCGACTTCACCGGGTCGAAAGAACCCGTGAAGGTCATCCCGCCACTAGCGAGCTGACCTCGGCGGCCGTGGGGTAGGACGGCTGCGCACCGGCCTTCGTGACGGACAGCGCGGCCACCTTCACCGCGTACTCGGCGGCGACGACGACCCGGTCGCCCTCGGCCAGCCGCGCGGAGAAGGCACCGGCGAAGGCGTCGCCGGCACCGGTCGTGTCGACGACCTTGTCGACCTTGACGCCGGGAATCTCCTTCACGCCGGCAGGAAGAACCACGGCCACACCGCGTTCGCCGAGCGTGACGATCGCCGTGTGCGGGCCGAGCCGGAGCAGGTGGCGCCAGTCGTCCACGAGCTGCGCGGCCTCGTGCTCGTTCACGATCAACGTCGTGAGCTGCCCCAAGGTCTCGGCAGGCAGTTCGGCGACCGGCGACAGGTTCAGCACGGTCTTGACGCCTGCCTTCGAGGCCGCGTCGATCGCGTGGATCACCGTCGGGAGCGGCACTTCCAGCGAACACGTCAACACCTGGGCGCCGTCGAACGACAGAGCGTCCACATCGGACTCGACGACGTCGGCGTTGGCACCGGGGGAAACGACGATGGAGTTCTCGCCGTCCGGAGTCACCGTGATGTACGCGATTCCGGTGGGCCGCGCGGACGTCTTCACCAGCGCGGTGTCGACACCCGAGTCTTCGAGCGACGAGCGCAGCAGCGCGCCATACCCGTCGCCACCAAGGGCACCGATGAGCGCAACGGAAGCACCGACGCGAGCCGCGGCGACGGCGGTGTTCGCGCCCTTGCCACCGGGCAGCACGACGGTGTCACCGCCGAGCGCGGTCTCACCGCCGCCGGGCCGCCTGCCGACCTCGACCACGAGGTCGGCGTTGGCGGACCCGAGAACAAGCAGAGGCTTCGTCACTTCAGGAACTCTGCCACGTTCTGCTTCGTGATGACCTTCACCTCGACGTCCACGACCTGCTGAACGGGCTCGCCCTTGGCGGCCTTGACCGCCTGCTCGACCGACTTCGAGCCGAGCAGCTTGGGCTGCTGCGCGATGGTCGCGACCATGGTGCCGTCCTGGATCGCCTTGAGGCCGTCCGGCGTGCCGTCGAAGCCGACGACCATGACGTCCTTGCCGGCACGGGCGCCGAGAGCCTTGATCGCACCGAGCGCCATCTCGTCGTTCTCGGCGAAGATGCCCTTGAGAGCGGGGTGGCCCTGCAGCAGGTTCGTGGTCTCGTTGAGGCCCTTGGCGCGGTCGAAGTCCGCGACGGCGGTGGCCGCGACCTTGATGTTGCCGCTGTTCAGACCCTGCTCGAAGCCCTGGCCGCGGTCACGCGACGCCGACGCGCCCGGGATGCCCTTGAGGTGCGCGACCTCGCCGGACGTGGAGCGGCCGAGCTCGATGGCCGCGAGGCTGCCACCGGAGACGTTGTTCGAGGCGACCTCGGCGGCGACCTTGCCGTCGACCGCGCGGTCCACCGAGATCAGCGGGATGTTCGCCGTCTCGGCGGCCTTGGCGGCCGGTGCGGACTGCTTGGAGTCGACCGGGTTGATGATGATCGCCTTGACGCCCTGGGTCACCAGCGTCTGCACCTGGTTGACCTGGTTCGTGGCGTCGTTCTGCGCGTCGACCACGATGAGCTTGGCGCCGAGCTGGTCGGCCATCTCCTGCGCACCCTGCTGCAGCTGCACGAAGAACGGGTTGTTCAAAGTGGACACCGCGAGGCCGATCGTGATGCCGCTTCCTCCGGACGCCCCTGTACCGCTGCACCCGGTCGCCAGCAGAGCAGCGGCACCGAGCGTCAGCGCGATCCGTCGGGTCACCTTCATTGGTGTGTTCCTTACCTGTTCCGGGATTTCTCAGCGACGGCGAAGTGAGTCGAGCAATGCGGCGAGAGCGATCACCACACCGATGACGACCTGCTGCCAGAACGGCGGCACTTGCAGCAGGTTGAGGCCGTTGCGCAGGACGGCGAGCACAAGTGCGCCGACCAACGTCCCGGTGGCGCGGCCAACGCCACCGGACAACGACGCACCGCCGATGACAACCGCGGCGATGGCGTCGAGCTCGTAGCCGACCGCTGCCTGCGGACCGGCGGACCCGAGCCGTCCGGCGAGCACGAGGCCCGCGGCGGCGGCGAACAGGCCACTGAGTGCGTAGATCCAGAGCTTCTGCTTGCGGACGTCGATCCCGCTGAGCTTGGCCGCTTCCTCGTTGCCGCCGATCGCGTACATGCGACGGCCGAGGTTGGTGCGGGTCAGGATCAGGCCGGTGACGCCGAAGAACGCGAGCATCAGCAGCAACGGCAGCGGAACCATCGGCGCGAGGTTCGAGCCGAGGAACGTGACCAGCGCGTCGGTCTCGTGCGGCTGGCCTTCGGAGAACACCAGCGTCAGACCGCGGGCGACGCTCAGCATGGCCAGCGTGGCGATGAACGGCGGCAGCTTGCCGTAGCTGACCAACGCGCCGTTCACGAGTCCGCACAACGCACCGACGACGAGGCCGATCGGTCCGGCGGTGAGCGCGCCGACCATCGCGGCCAACGCGGCGATGCTGCCCACTGAAAGGTCAATACCGCCCGCGACCACCACGAACGTCATGCCGAACGCCATGATCGCGATGACCGCGGCCTGCACGCCGACGTTGAGGAGGTTCTGCGCGTTGAGGAACGCCGGCTGCAGGATCGCGATGACCAGAGCGAGGATCAGCAGCCCTGCGAGGGCGCCGTTCTCGCTCGCGTACTTGCGAATGCTGATCGTGGTCATGCCGAAATCTCCTGCACGGCGAGTGCCATCACCTGGTCTTGGGTCGCGCCCTTGGGCAGCTCACCGGCCACTCGGCCGTGGGCCATCACGACGACGCGGTCGCTCATCCCGATCACCTCGGGCAGGTCGCTGGACACGAGCAGCACGGCCCGGCCCTGCGCGGTCATCCGGTTGATCAGCTCGTAGATCTCGACCTTGGCGCCGACGTCGACGCCGCGCGTGGGCTCGTCGAGGATCAGCACCTTCGGGTCGGCCAGCAGCCATTTCCCGATGACGACCTTCTGCTGGTTGCCGCCCGAGAGCTCCTTCACGGGCTGCTCGACGCGGCCCTTGATCCGGAGCTTGCCCGCGATGTCGTGCAGGCGTTGGGAGTCGCGGTTCTCCAGCGTGGCCAGCTCCAGGTTCTCGCCGACCGTCGCGGTCAGCACGAGGCCCTGGCCCTTGCGGTCCTCCGGCACGAGGCCGAGACCTGCCTTGATCGCGGCCTGGACGTTCCCGCGCGGCAACGGTTTCCCGTCGACCTCGACCGTGCCGTGGTCGTAGCCGTCGACGCCGAACGCCGCTCGCGCGACTTCCGTTCGTCCCGCGCCGACCAGACCGGCGATGCCGACGACCTCGCCCGCGTGGACCTCGATGGTGATGTCGCTGAACAGGCCGCGCTTGGTGAGGTTGCTGATCCGGAGGAGCGGCTGGCCCGGACGCTGCTGTGCGCGCGGGTACTGCTCCTCGATCGGACGGCCGACCATAAGCTCGATCATGTGCTGAGTCGTTGCCCTAGGCCCGAGGACGCCCACGCTGCGGCCGTCGCGCAGGACCGTGATCCGGTCGGCGATGCGCTGGATCTCGTCGAGGTGGTGGGTGATGAAGACGAGCCCGACGCCGTTGCGCCTGAGCTGGGCCATGATCTGGAGTAGCCGGTCGGTCTCGGTCTCCGTGAGCACCGCGGTCGGCTCGTCGAGGATCAGGACGCCGGCGTTCTTGTCGAGCGCGCGGGCGATCTCGATCATCTGCTGCTGAGCGATGCCGAGGTCCTTGACCTTGGCGTTCGGGTCGACGGTCAGCCCGACCCGCTCGAGCAGCTTCGGTGCCCTGCGGCGCATCTCGGCGCGGTCGACGAACCCGTACCTGCGCGGCAACCGGTTCAGGAACAGGTTCTCCGCCACGCTCAGCTCGGGAACGAGCGCGAGCTCCTGGTGGATGACGGCGAGACTGGCTTTGCCCTCGATGGTTCCCGCGTCATGGCTGTGGATGCCCGCGAGCACTTTGACCAAAGTGGACTTGCCGGCACCGTTCTCGCCCAGCAGGACGTGCACCTCGCCCGCGTTGATGTCGAGGTCGACGCCGTCCAACGCCTTGGTCGCGCCGAACTGCTTCGTAATGCCACGGGCCGTGATCAGCGTCTTCACAGCTCGGCCTCCCCGCACGAGCCGCGCAGCACGAGCTTCGCGGTGAGGCGGACGTCGTCGGGCTGCTGGCCGTTGATCAGCGCGAGCAGGCTGCGGGCGGCGGCACGGCCCATCTGCACGGTCGGCTGTGCGATGACCGTGATCGGCGGGTCGAGCAGCGGGAACCACGGCTGGTCGTCGAACACCGCGATGGCGATGTCGTGCGGAATCTGCAGGCCGCGGGCCCTGATCTCGCCCAACGCGCCGAGGCCCATCAGGTTGTCCATCACGACCAGCGCGGTGGCGCCGTCGTCGATCAGCTTCGCGGCGGCCTGGCTGCCGCTCTCCTGCCGGAAGTCGCCGTGCACGACGCTGGCGACACCCCCGAGGGCGGCGGTGAGCACGGCCGTTCGTTCTCTTCCAGTGGAGGTGTCCGGCGGTCCCGCGATCACACCGATGCGGGAGTGGCCGGCGCCGACGAGCCGCCGGGCGAGCGAGGTCAGTGCCTCACTGCCGTCGGCGCGGACGACGGGGCATGTGGCGCCCCTGACCGTCCGGTCGAGCAGGACGAGCGGTACGCCGCCTGCGCTCACTTCGCGGACCAAGCTCGGGTCGTCGGTCGCGGGGCACAGCAGGAGGCCGTCCACCCGGCGGTCGAGCAGGGTGCGCACGTAGGTCGCTTCCTGCTCGGCGCTCTCGTCGGCGTTCCCGATCACGACGCAGTAGCCGTGTGACCGGGCTTCGTCCTCGACCGCTCGGGCGATCTCGGCGAAGAACGGGTTCAGCAGATCGCTGATGACCAGACCGAGGGTCTGGGTGCTGGTGGTCCTGAGGGATCGCGCCAGGGCGTTGGGCCGGTAGCCGAGCTCCTCGATCGCCGCGAGCACGCGCTCACGGGTCTCCGGGGTCGGTGCGGCATGGCCGTTGAGCACGCGCGACACGGTCGCCGTGGAGACGCCTGCGTGTTGCGCAACGTCCTTCATGGTCGTCACGGCGCAGTAGTTAATCGATTACACATGTATCTAGTCAAGCCGGATGAGTAGGTGTACGGATGTCACTTGGCGTGTCCTGCCTCACCATGATCACATGGACGGACAGGATCGCCTCGGGGACGAGCAGCGCCTCGCGCTGGAGCTCGCTGCCATCGGGCAACGGCTGGTGACGATCAGCTCTGAGCTTCGCTCGAGCTCGGTGGCGACCGCGGCGACCGCCGTGGCCGAGGCGGTGGCACCGCCTGCCCCGATGCCGGTCCAGGCTCCGCCACCTCAGCAGATGCCGGTGCAGGGTGGGGCGCCGCAGCCTCCGAACCCGTGGTCGCAGGCCGCCTCCACCCAGCTGCCGCCTCCTCCGCAGTTCCCTCCGCCTCCGCAGCAGCAGTGGATGCAGCCCCCACCACCTCCGCAGGTGCCGTGGCAGCCGCCCCAGCCGCGCGAGACGTTGTTCGAGAAACTCGGCAAGGACGGCGCGGGCTCGAAGCTGCTGGCCTGGGTCGGTGGCGCGATCACCGTGCTCGGGTTCGTGCTGCTGCTGATCCTCGCCATCCAGCGCGGCTGGCTCGGCCCGATGCCGCGCGTCATCGGCGGCGCGGTGTTCAGCGGCGCGTTGATCGGCATCGGCATGTGGCTGCACCGCAACCCGGCCGGGCGCACCGGGGCGTTCGCCTTGGCCGCCACCGGTTTCGCGGGCCTCTACCTCGACGTCATCGCCGCCACGAGCCTGTACGAGTTCCTGCCTCCCGGCGTGGGTCTCGTCGTCGGACTCGGTGTCGCGGCCTCCGGTGTCGTGCTCGCTCTGCGGTGGGACTCGCAAACGCTCGCGGTCGGTGTCGTCGCAGCGTGTGCCATCTGCTCGCCGATCTTGACCGACGGCTTCACGGTGATGCTGGTCGCGTTCCTGCTGGTGCTGAAGATGGCCAGCACGCCGGTCCAGATCCAGCGCAACTGGCCCGGTCTCGCGATCGCCGGTGGCTTCCCGCCGCTCATCGCCTCGCTGCTCGCGACCGCCAACGCCATCCCCGCCGACTTCGAGTGGACCGTCGTCGGCGTCGCCGGGGCCACGACCGTCGTCGGCATCCTGGTCGCGCTGCTGACCATCCGGAAGCGTCCGGACGACATCGTCGCGGTCGCGCTGATCGCCGGCTCGGCGCTGCCCGCGATGTTCGCGACCACGCTGCTCGACGACCCGGCCAACTCGATCCTCGCCGGTGCCGTCGCCGCGGTGCTGCTGGCGATCTGGATGGTGCCCGACCTGCCGCGCGGCTTCACCACGGCGGCCGGCGCGACCGGCATGCTCGCGTTGTTCCAGACGACGGTGATCGCTCTGGACGGCAACGTGCGAACGGCGATCGTGCTGGCCGAGGCGGTGCTGCTGGCGTTCCTCGCGGCGCGCCTGAACAAGAAGAGCGCTCTGGTCGGGTCGATCGTGTTCGGTGCCGTCGGGTTCCTGATGGCGATCGGGGACGCCGTGCCGCTGACGTGGCTGATCGAGGAACCCCGCTACGTCGTCGTCACCTCGGGCGACTACGCGGCGGGCCTGGTCACGGCGCTGGTGCTCGGCATCTACGCGGCCGTCGCGCCGTGGGCGGCCCTGAAGATGCAGGTGCTGCGTCAGCCGGCCCGCCACCCGTTCCCGTGGATCCTCGCCGGGCTCGTGCTGCTCTACGGCGCGGCGGGTGCGGTGCTGTGCGCGGCGCTGCTGGTGTCGCCGGACGAGAGCGGGTTCCTCTTCGGACACTCGGTCGTCACCGTGTCGTGGACCGTGGCTGCGTTGTTCTTGCTGGTCAAGGGCATCAACAACAAGGCGCTGCGGATCTCCGGCCTGATCCTGGTCGGCGCGGCGGTGCTCAAGCTGGTGCTGTTCGACCTGGCCGCGCTCGACGGCGTGGCGCGCGTGCTGGCGTTCCTCGGTGCCGGTCTGGTGCTGCTCACCGCCGGCACCCGTTACGCCAAACTGGTGGCCTCCGTGAAAAATCCGGATTCATATGAATCCAAACCAGCTGCTCCGCCGTCCTACTGAGTGACGACCGTGCCCGCACCGCCGTCGCGGGCACGGTCGTACTACAACCAGGCAAAGATTTCCCTCGACAGGGTGACGGAAGTAGATCGAAAGCACCCGGAAGTGGTCCCATCGGGCGTATGGCAAAGCCACGCCTCGTGGCCGCGGTTCTAGCGCTCTCAGCGGCTTTCGCGGCGATGGGTGTTCACCAAGGGCACGAGTACACGACCACCAGTTCCGCATCGGTGTCGCCGCGTGCGTTCGTGGTGGGCAAGACAGGTCTCGTGCAGGTCGTCGACACCAGAAGCGGCGCAGTGCTCGCGCGTGCGGACACCGGCGGCCGCGCGACGGGTGTCGCGGTGTCCCCGGACGGCCAGCGCCTCTACGTGATCAACGGCTGGACCGGCGCGATCACCGTGGTCGACCCGTTCACCGGCGCCGTCCTCGACCGGATCTTCACCCAGGTCCAGCTCTCGCACGCGGCGATGCGCCCGGACGGCCAGCGGCTCTACGTCTCGGCCAGCGGCGGCGTCGCGGTGGTCGACCCGCAGAACTTCCGGCTGGTCGCGGCGGTGAAGGTCAACGGGCAGCCGGAGGGCCTCGCGGTCCACCCGAACAACAAGATCCTCTACGTGGCCAACGCGCAGGACGGCACGGTCGGCATCGTCGACACCGCCACCGCGTTCCAGACCTCGGCGGTCCAGGTCGGCGGCCTGCCCCAGTTCCTGGCGCTCTCGCCGGACGGCAAACGCCTCTACGTGAGCAGCATGCGGCTCGGGCAGAAGACGCCCGGCACGCTGTCGGTGATCGACACGACCACGAACGAGGTCGTCGGTTCGCTTCCCGTCGGCAGGGGAGCGGGCAGCATCGCCGTCACCCCGGACGGCGCCACGGTCTACCTCGCGCTGCCGAAGGAAGGCTCGGTCGCCGTCGTCGACGCGGCCACGATGACGTTGCGCTCGCGGTTGCCGATCGACACGCAGGGCGTCGCCATCGCGCCGGGAGACCCGAGGGTCTTCTTCGCGACCGGCGCGACGACGACGGTGCTCGACAGCTCGAACGCGGTGCTGGCCACGTACCGGATGAAGTCGGGCGAGCTGCAGGAGACGAGGCCGCGCCAGTTCGACGCGGCCATGATCGCCTTCGCTTCCGGTCAGCCGACGCCGACGGGCTCGCGGATCTCGTCGTCCCAGTCGTCGAAGTCGTCGACCGGCTCGTCGTGAAGCGCGAGGCGTTCCTGGATCTTCTTGAGCGGACCGGGTGACCACCACGCGGCGTTGCCCAGCAGCTTGAGCACGGCCGGCACCAGCAGCATCCGGACCACGGTGGCGTCGAGTGCCAGCGCGAGGATCATGCCGACGCCGACGAACCGCATCATCGCGACCTGCGAGAACGCGAACGCGCCGGTGACGACGATCAGCAGCAGTGCCGCCGAGGTGATCACCCGGCCGGTCTTGGCGAGGCCCGTGCTCACCGCCTCCTCGGTCGTCGCGCCCTGACCGCGGGCCTCGACCATCCTGCTGAGCAGGAAGACCTCGTAGTCCGTGGACAGGCCGAAGACGATCGCGGCCATCAGCACGACGATGCCGGACTCGAGCGGGCCCGGCGTGACACCGAGCAGGTCGGCGCCGTGGCCCTCCTGGAAGATCCACACCAGCACGCCGAACGTGGCGGACAGCGACAGCGCGCTCATCACGACGGCCTTGATCGGCAGCACGACCGAGCCGAACGCGAGGAACATCAGAATCAGCGTCGCGCCGACCAGCAGCCCGATCATCAACGGCAGGCCGTCCGCGATGGCGTCGAGCGAGTCGCTGACCTTGGCGGTGTTGCCGCCGACCAGCACCTCGGCGCCGGCCGGCTTCTCGAGTGCGCGAACGTCCTTCAGGGCCTGCTTCGACTCGCTGCTCAGCGCGTCGTGCTCCAGCCCTGCAGCCGCGACCGTGACGCCCTTGTCCGCGCCCATCGGCCGGACCTCGCCGACGCCTTGGACGTCCTTGACCTTGGCCAAGTAGTCGTTGACAGCGGCCTGGTCACCGCCCTTGACGACGATCTTGAAACCGGTGTTGGAGAGCGCTGAGAAGTTCTGGTTGATCGTCTCGGTGGCGACGCGGACGACGTTGCCCTCGGGCAGGACCTTCTCGGTGACCTGGCCGAACTGGACGTTCAGGAACGGCGCGCCGAGTGCCGCGAGCACGGCGATCAGCGGGATCGCGAACAGCAGCGGCCGCTTCATGACCTTGCCGCTCAGGCTGCGCCAGCCGCGTTCGCTCGGCTCCTTCTTGCGCCACGGCATGGCGAGCTTGTCGACCCGGTGGCCGAGCACGCCGAGCAACGCGGGCAGCAGCGTCAGCGACACCAGCGCGGCGATCGCGACCGACGACATGCCGCCGTACGCGAGGGACTTCAGGAAGCCGTGCGGGAAGATCAGCAACCCGGCCAGTGCGATGACCAGCAGCGTTGCGGAGAACATGACGGTACGGCCTGCTGACGCGACCGTGCGGCCGACCGCCTGCTCGGTGGTGCGTCCTTGTGCGAGCTCCTCGCGGAACCGGCCGACCATGAACAGGCCGTAGTCGATCGCCATGCCGAGGCCGAGCAGCGACGCGACGTTGACGGCGAACGAGTTGACCTCGGTGAAGATCGCGATGCCGTGCAGCACGCCGAGCGCGCCCATGATCGCGAGGCCACCGACGACGACGGGGAGTGACGCCGCGACCAGGCCACCGAAGATGATCACCAGCAGCAACAGGACCAGCGGCAGCGAGAACATCTCCGCGCGCGTCAGGTCTTCCTGCGACATGTCGTTGATGGCCTTCTGGGTGGGCACGAGCCCACCGACCTGCTGGCTGAAGCCGTCGATGCCGAGCTGCTTCTCGATGTCCGCGAACTGCTTGATCTGCTCGTTCGAGTCACCGCTGGTGAGCGTGATGACGACCAGCGCCTGCTTCTTGTCGTCCGACGGCACCGGCCCGTTGGCCTTGAGCACGTCCTTGCTGGGGAAGCCGCTGATGTGGTCGGCGATCTTCTTCAGCTCGAGCGGGTTGGTGAAATCGCCGGAGTAAATGACGATCACGTCACCGTTCTGCCGCCCGAACGCCTCCTCGGCTACCTTGTCGGCCCGCGCCGCCTCGCTGGAAGGAGCCTCGTAACCACCCTGGCTGAGCTTGTCGAACACGCCCAAGCCCCACACGCCGCCGAGCACAGCGAGCAGTACGGTCGCGATCAACACCACCCACCGGCGGCGATAGGCGATAGATCCCCACTTGGCGAACATGGACGACGGCCTCCTGGGTTACCGTTCTGTGAATCCCGTGAACTCTTGTAAACACCGTTCACTGAAACCGTACGGGGCCGTGGACGGGGTCTACAACCCGATGGAGTGACATATGACCGAGGCCACTCGCCGAGAACGACTCCGCGCAGAAACCGAGCGTGAGATTCGGCAGGCGGCCCGCGCCCTTTTGGTGGAACGCGGCCGCGACGCAGTGACCCTGCGTGCGATCGCACGCGAGCTGGGCATCACCGCGCCCGCCTTGTACCGCTACTACGACTCCCACGACGCGCTATTGCGTCAGCTCTGCGACGACATCTGCGCGGACATGGCCGCGGCCCTGTACGCGGACCTGTCGCTCGAGACCGGACACGTGGGATGCAAGGTCAGGGCGGTGTGCCGAGCCTTCCGCCGCTGGGCCCTGGCACACCCGCAGGAGTTCGCGCTGGTGTTCGCCTCACCCCGAGACCCGCTGGGCGCCGACCAGTTCGGCTCGGTGTTCCTGCAGCTGGCCGGGCAGCTGATCGCCTCGAACCTGGTCGCCACCCACGCGGACGACGACGTGCCCGAGGTGCTGCACGAGGACCTGGTTCGTTTCCAACAGGTTCTGGTGGACGCGGTGTCCGAGCACGGCGTCTCGATCGGCGAGGACATCCTCAACCTGGGCAAGATCTACCACGTCGTGCAGTCGTGGGTGCGGCTGTACGGGCACGTGGCGCTGGAGGTGTTCGGGCGGTTCCCGTTCGCGGTGAGCAACCCGGAGCCGATGTTCGACAGCATGCTGGACCAGATGCTCACGGACATCGGCTTCAGTGATGACTCCTAGAAGCAAGAGCTGGGTTTGCCTGCAAGTCGGCCTTCGGCTGACTTGCAGGCAAACCCAGGACGACAACGTCAGCTGACGTTCTCGCGCACGAAGTCACGCACGTACTCGCGGAACGTGCGTGGCGGGCGGCCGAGCAGCGTGGTCATCACCTCGACCTCGGCCGGGTTCGTCGGGAACGGCGCGGCGCTCAGCAGCTCGAAGCTGCTGATCCAGTCCGCGAGCTTCTGCCCCGACAGCCTCTTCGCGAACGCCTTGCGCCACTCTGGGTCGTCACCGGTGTAGCGAACCTCGCGCCCGAGCTCCTCACCCCAGATCCGCGCCGACTCCACACCGTTCAACGACTCGGGGCCGACGAGCTGGTACGCGCCGGCCGCGAAACCGCTGTCGGTGAGCGCGTTCGTCAGCACCTCGGCCGCGTCCCGGATGTCGACCCGGTTGACGCCCTCGGGATGCAGGGGCGTCGGGAACGTCCCGGCGAGGATGTCCTCCAGGAACACCTCGTCGTTCTGGTCGAAGTTCATCAGGCTGACCATGGCCGGCTTGGTGTCGGTGCCAGCCAGGAACGCCGCCAGCTTCAGCTTGCCGACGTAGGCGGGAATCGCCTGGAACGCCGCCTCGCGCGCGGCCGGGTCCTCGATGTGGAAGCCGCCGAAGACCAGCCGAGCCCCGGCCCGTTCGACCTCCTGGCCGAACGTCGTGGCGATCTCGATCTCGTTCGTCTCGTGCGGTGACACGTAGAACGCCGAGTCGACACCTTTGACGGCGCTGCGCACGGCGTCGCGGTCGGCCAGGTCGCCCTGCACGACCTCGACGGTGTCAGGCAGGTTCGCCCGTTCCTTGTCGCGCACCAACGCGCGCACGTCCACCCCTCGGCTCAACGCCTCCTTCAGCACCAGGCCACCCACGGTTCCGGTGGCTCCGATGATCAGTGCCTTGGTCATGTTCCCCTCCGTTGACTTTAAGTCAATGACTGCTAATCAACGAATACTCCTTCGCTGACTCGCAGTCAACGAGTGCTAGCGTTGGGGCATGACCCGAGCCGCCACCGCCGCAGCCACTCGCGAAAAAGTGCTGGTAGCGGCACGTGAGCTGTTCATCACGTCTCCGTACGACGAGGTGAAGGCAGCGGACATCGCACGGGCAGCCGGCGTCGCGCACGGGTTGGTGTTCCACCACTTCGGCAGCAAGCAGGGCCTCTACCAGGAGGTCGTGTGCTCCATCGGGCGCGAGATGCTGGACCTGCACGTCAGCGACCCGGCAGTGCCGTTGGGGAAGCGCGTCCGCCAGTCGCACGCGGCACATCTGGCCTACCTGGCGGCGCACCGGGACCTGGCGTTGAACCTGGTGCTGCGGCCGTGGGGTGCGGAGGAGCCGTTCGACCAGGTGCGGGACGACGGCAACCGGAGCCTGTGCGAGAACCTGGGCCTGGACTTCGAGCGTCCGGCGGTGAGGGCCGTGCTGCGGATGTACACGACAGCGGCCGATCAGCTGGCGCGCGACTATCTGCTGGGCGAGCACCCGTTCGACCAGGACGTGGTCGTGGAGATGCTCATGACTGTGCTCGCCGGAGCGTTGCGGGCGGCACGGATGGCCGACCCGTCGCTCGATGTGGAGCAGGTGTTGAAAGAGCTCGCGGAATGACTATCGGATGAAAAAGTCTTCGTAGCCGAATGACGTCGAACCGCTCTGCCGAACTGTCACGATGAGTTCCATCGCACCCTTTGCGATGCCCTCTGGAACGGTGAACGACACTTGAAATCGTCCGTCTTGATCTGCTTGGCCTTGCCCGAGCTCAAGTGTGTCGTCGTAGATGGTGACTTTTTCCGTCGCAGTTGAGGTACCGACTGTTCGCGTCACGTTGGAGGTCGTTGTCGAGGTCTCTCCGTCGTTGGTGTAGACGGAGATCACTGCAAACCTTTCGGCGCCTTTTCCGCTGAGGACGACTCGAGTGCCCGGTGGGCCGTTGTCCGGCGAGAGTGAAACGGAGATTCCAGCCGCGTTGTAGAGGGCGACCAGCGACGCCACGAGTGAAGCCACCCCGATGAGGGCACCGACGAGGGTCCACACCTTGGACGAACGGACCTGCTCCCGAACCGTTGGCTGGCGGTCCTTGAACTCGATCTTGGTTTCACCCAGGTGGTGAACGGTCCGCTCCTCCAAGCCCCCGACGTCCGGGAGCCCCTCGGTGAGAAGCTGAACCACCACGGACTGACCAGGATTGAGCAGGTCTGGACCGAGCCGGAGCTCCGCCCCCGACACCGAGTGCTCGAAGCCGGCTCCCGCACCGGGCGTGACGACGATCTTCGGCACTGCCTTGATCGGAACACCTAGGTCGATCACAGCGGGCCGCGACTTGTCGAACTGAGAGGACATGACGGCGTGACTGCCGGTGTTCTCAACGGAGATCGTCACCAGATAGGGATCCTTCAGATCCTCGCCCTGATATCTGACCTCGATGTCCTTCGTACTCCCGGAATCTCCGGACAGCAATGACACGGGAGGCAGGACGAAGTAGGTGAGCCTCCGCTTCGGCGGAAAAACCGCCTTTCGGGCGTAGTACACACCGATACCCGTCACCGAAATTCCCACAACGGCCACCAGCAATGTGACCAGGTTGAATCCGATTCCACCGCTGAAGAAGCCCACGCCGCAGCCTCCGATGCCGCCATCAGCCGTCAGGCATCACGTCGCTTGGCGTGGAGAATCTGTTACCGGGCGAAAAAGCAGGGGCTGGCGCTGTCCCTGAGACAGCGCCAGCCCGACAGAACTACAGAACTACGTTCACCAGGCGGCCGGGCACCACGATCACCTTGCGCGGCTCACCACCGGCGACCAGCTCGGCGATCTTCTCCTCGGCCAGTGCCGCCGCCTTGATCTCGTCCTGCGAGGCAGAAGCGGAGACGACGACCCGCGAGCGGACCTTGCCGTTGACCTGGATCGGGTACTCGACCGTGTCCTCGACCAGGTACTGCTCGTCGGCGGCCGGGAACGGGCCGTGCGCCAGCGTGCCGTCGTGACCCAGGCGGGTCCACAGTTCCTCGGCCACGTGCGGGGCCTGCGGGGCCAGCATCAGGACCAGCGGCTCGGCCAGCGTCCGGGGGGTGCCGCCGGAGTAGTGCTTGGTGACGTAGTTGTTCAGCTCGATCAGCTTCGCGCCCGCCGTGTTGTATCGCAGGTTGGCGTAGTCGTCGTGCACGCCCGCGATCGTCTTGTGCAGCAGGCGCAGGGCTTCCACCGAAGGTTCCTCGGAGGTGACGCGCAGAGAGCCGTCGGTCTCGTCCACCAGGTTGCGCCACAGACGCTGCAGGAACCGTTGTGCGCCAACGACGTCCTTGGTCGCCCACGGGCGGGAGACGTCCATCGGGCCCATCGACATCTCGTAGAACCGGAAGGTGTCGGCGCCGTACTTCTCGCACATCTCGTCCGGCGTGACGACGTTGTTCAGGCTCTTGCCCATCTTGCCGTACTCGCGGTTGACCTCCTGGCCGTTGTGGAAGAACTTGCCGTTCTCCTCCACGACCTCGGCCGCGGGCACGTAGATGCCACGCTCGTCGGTGTACGCGTACGCCTGGATGTAGCCCTGGTTGAACAGGCGGCGGTACGGCTCGTCGCCGGTCAGGTGGCCCAGGTCGAACAGGACCTTCTGCCAGAAGCGCGAGTACAGCAGGTGCAGCACCGCGTGCTCGACGCCGCCGATGTACAGGTCGACGCCGCCGGGGTCGGTCGGGCCGTGCTCGGCCGTGCGCGGGCCCAGCCAGTACTTCTCGTTCTCCGGGTTGACGAACCGCTCGGTCTCGACCGGGTCGACGTAGCGCAGCTGGTACCAGCACGAACCCGCCCAGTTGGGCATGGTGTTCGTGTCGCGGCGGTAGGTCTTCACACCGTCGCCCAGGTCCAGTTCGACCGTCGTCCACTCACCGGCGCGCGACAGCGGCGGCGACGGCTCGGTGTCCGCGTCCTCCGGGTCGAACGTGCGCGGCGAGTAGTCGTCGACGTCCGGCAGCTCGATCGGCAGCATCGACTCGGGCAGCGCGATGGCGGTGCCGGCCTCGTCGTAGACGACAGGGAACGGCTCGCCCCAGTAGCGCTGACGGCTGAACAGCCAGTCGCGCAGCTTGAACTGGACGGTGCCGTGGCCGTGGCCGTTCTCCTCCAGCCACCCGATGATCGTCTTCTTGGCGTCGTCGATAGCCATGCCGTCCAAGAAGCCGGAGTTCACGGCAGGTCCGTCGCCGGTGTAGGCGTCGCCCTCGAAGCCTTCCGACGGCTGGACCGTGCGGATGATCGGCAGCTCGAACTTCGTGGCGAAGTCCCAGTCGCGCTGGTCCTGGCCCGGGACGGCCATGATCGCGCCGGTGCCGTAGCCCATCAGCACGTAGTCGGCGATGTAGACGGGGATTTCCTTGCCGTTCACCGGGTTCGTGGCGTACGCCCCGATGAAGACGCCGGTCTTCTCCTTGTTCTCCTGACGGTCCAGTTCGGACTTCAGGGACGCCGCGCGCCGGTACGCGGCGATGTCTGCCACGCGATCGGGCGTCGCAATCTGGTCCACCAGCTCGTGTTCCGGTGCCAGGACCATGTAGGTCGCGCCGAACAGCGTGTCCGGACGGGTCGTGAAGACCTCAATGTTCTCGTCTCCCACCGCAAATCGGACTCGGGCACCGTGCGAGCGCCCGATCCAGTTGCGCTGCATGGCTTTGACCTTGTCCGGCCAGTCCAGCCGGTCCAGGTCGTCGATCAGCCGGTCCGAGTACGCGGTGATGCGCATCATCCACTGGCGCAGGTTTTTCCTGAACACGGGGAAGTTGCCACGCTCACTGCGACCGTCCGCGGTGACCTCTTCGTTCGCCAAGACAGTACCCAGTCCGGGACACCAGTTGACGGGCGCCTCCGACAAGTAGGCCAGGCGGAATTCGCCCAAGATCCTTTGCTGGTCGGCAAAAGACAGCTCAGACCACTTGCGACCGTCGTCGATCAAGCGCTCGCCGGACTCGAACTGCGAGATCAACTCGGCGATCGGACGGGCCTTGCGCGCGTCGACGTCGTACCAGGAGTTGAAGATCTGCAGGAAGATCCACTGGGTCCACTTGTAGTACTCGGGGTCGATCGTCGAGATGCGGCGCCGCTCGTCGTGGCCCAGCCCCAGCCTGCGGATCTGGCGCAGGTACGTGTTGATGTTCTCTTCGGTGGTCTTGCGCGGGTGCTGACCGGTCTTGACCGCGTACTGCTCAGCGGGCAGGCCGAACGCGTCGAAGCCCATGGTGTGCAGGACGTTGCGGCCGTTCATGCGGTGGTAGCGCGCGAAGACGTCCGTGCCGATGAAGCCCAGCGGGTGGCCGACGTGCAGGCCCGCGCCGCTCGGGTACGGGAACATGTCCTGCACGAACAGCTTGTCGTTCGGGACGTCGCCCTTGAGCGCACCGACGGGGTTGGGCGCGTAGTAGGTGCCGTGCTGCTCCCAGTACCGCTGCCACCGCTCCTCGATCTGGTTCGCCAGGTCGGCGGTGTAGCGGTAGGCGGGAATCTCCGCCGCGTCCGTGCTCATCTCAACGTCCCTCTCACGTCTGTTCCTGCCCCTGACATGACGAAACCCCCAGCCCAGAGAGGGCATGGGGGCTGCCGCGCCGACCGTCTTGCGATCAGGTCTGCGCGGCTAGATAAGGAGCAGGCGGGCCGTGCTCATGTCGTCAACGGTATCAGCGCACCGCAAGCGCGATGAACTGGGTGACCTGGCTCGCGGAGAAGTTGTCGTCCGAGACCAGCCACAACGTGCCGTCCAGGCCCCAGGCCATGCCACCGACCGTCGTACCGCCCACGACCAGGCCTTTCGGCACGACGTGCTCGGCGAGGTAGCGGACCGGGGGCCTCGTGCGCCTACGCGGGAGTCGCACACAGACCGAGCAGCACGGGGACGAGCAGAAGTCGTCTGAGCATGGCGCACAGCACACCTGACCGGGGTGACTGCCAGGTGAACCGAGGATTCGCCTTACCCTCATGGGGTGAACATCGTGCTGTCGGTCGTCCTGGGTGTGCTCGGCGTCGCTCTCGGCGCGGTCGGTCTGCTGGGTCTGCAGGGCAAGCTGCGGCGCAACCGCTACGTCGGCGTGCGCACGGCGGCGGCTGTGCGCGACGAGGAGACGTTCGCGCTGGCCAACCGGGTCGCCGGTGTTCCGAACGTGGCGGCCGGTGTCGTGGCGATCGTGTCCGGCGCGATGGCGTTCGTCATGGCCGACCTGGCCGTCACCGCTGGGATCATCGGACTGATCGGCGCCCTTGCGATCGCCTTTGCCGGTGGCGTTGTGGGCAGCCGGGCGGCGGCGCTCGTGCCGGAGCCGGTCAAGCCCAAGGGCTGCGGTGGCTGCGCCTGCGGTGGCGGCGGTTGCTCGCCGCTCGCCGGCCTGTAAGGCCGGATGTTTCACGTGAACCCGACGTTTCACGTGATTGACGTCCTCCCCAGGGTCAACTCCGGGGGATTCCAACCAGTGGTGGTCGGTGCGGTACCGCCTCACGGTTTCTCGCTGGTTCCTGCTTCGTAGACCGGGCAACCCCGAGGTCTCCACAGGCTGACACGGACAGCCCGTCCGCCAGTACGTTCTTGGCCGCGTTCACGTCCGCGTTGACCTGGTATCCGCAGGTGGTGCACAGAAAGACCGCTTGGCTCTTGCGGCTTTTCGGGTCCACAGCGCGGCACGCAGAGCAACGTTGCGACGTGTACGCGGCAGGTACTTTCACGATGCGGCAACCCGTGTAACGGGCCACGTTGAGCAGGGCCAACTCCAACTGGTGCCAACCCTTGCTGAGGATGAATCTGTTCAACCCGGCTTTCTGCGCCACCCGCACACCCGGTTCAGCAAGAGACCCCCTGGCCGACCGAGTCATGTTGCGGATCTTCAAGTCTTCAAGCACAACCGTGCAGTGGCTGGTGGCGATCCGGTTGGCGGTCCAGGACACGAAGTCGCGACGACGGTCACGCTCCTGACGCTTGATCCGGTTCATCCCGACGATGGTCTTCTTCCAGTTCGCCGAACCGCGCGTCCGTCGGGCAAGACGCTTCTGCAGCTTCAGGTAGCGCTGGCGTTCACCAGGAGTCTGAACTTCCCGGTTGCGCATCGTCCCGTCAGAGCATGCGACCGCCACTGTCACACCGCGGTCCACTCCCAAAGCCTCAGAGCTGACGTGCTGCGTCGGCGTGATCCGGCCATCGTCGACGAGAAACGACACGAACCAGGCCTGACCATCTCGGGACACCGTGACTGACCGGACGTGGCCATCGAGCGGGCGGGACCAGCGAAAACGCACCCACCCGAACTTCGGCAGTTTTACCTGGCCCCACTTCTTCCCGAGCCGCTGGACGGTGACCTGTTTCGGGTCCGGGAACCTGAACGACGGCGACCACCGCGACTTCGACCGCCACCTGATCCGCTTCGTGCCGCGCTCGCGGCACGCCCGATCGAGGTCCATGAGGGTCTGCTGCAATACATGCGACGGAGCGGCTTTGAGCCACTCGTGCTCGTTTTTGGCGTCCGCGAGTTCGCCTGCCTGCTGCCGATAGTTGATCCACGCGCCGCGACGGCAGTACTCCCGCCGCTGCTCCAGAGCGGTGTTCCACACTGATCGGCAGACGTCGCCAATGGTCTGAGCGAACTCGGCCTGCTCAGGAGCAAAGGCGAGCCGGTACTTCCGTCCGGTCAGCATCGTGGAATTCCCGCTATCAGTTCTCGCGGACGTCCTTGGGATAGGTGGACAGCAGCGCCAGCGGCATGCCCTGGCGGCGCAGCACCCGTCCCCACAGGTCGACGTTCGCGCCGACCAGCACGTCGTCGGCGAGTCCTGTCACGACGATCCAGTCGCCGCGCTCGATCTCACCCGCGAGCTGACCCTCGCCCCAGCCCGAGTACCCGGCGAACACCCGCAGGCCGCGCACCAGCGGCATGAGGTCGTCGGGCTCGGCGTCGAGGTCGATCAGCGCGACCGGGCCCTGCACTCCGACCAGGCCCTCCACAGCGGACGGGTCGGTGCCCGCTTTCAGGGCCGCCAGGCACAGCGCCGTCTTCTGCTCGACCGGGCCGCCGATGTAGATGCACTGCGGCTTCGTCACGTGCGAACCCCACGGCGGCAACACGTCGTGCACTGCCACCTCGGACGGGCGGTTCAGCACGACGCCGAGGGTCCCCTCGGGACGTTGGTCGATGATGTAGACGACGGTGCGTGTGAAGTTCGGGTCGTTCAGGCTCGGAGCGGCAACCAAGAGGGAGCCTGGCTCGACTTCGGCATCGGGACGCACGTCACCATGAAATCACCCGTGATCGCCGGAACAACTCAGGGCCGCGCCCCGTTAGACTCAGGTGTCGGATGTCTTTGTGTCCCCCGGGCTCAACAGACAACCGCCTTCGCGGAATACCGTACGGCTGGAGCCGCGTAGTGCACCGCGCCGTGAGGCGACCTGGCATCCGATCCAGGGGAGCCGGACCGAGAGGTCCGGCTTTCGTGGTTTTCACCGGGGCAGGCCTAGAGTGCAACGGTGACAACGCTTGCGGTGGAGAAGCACCACTGGGGATCACGCCGTTTCCTCGGCATCCCCGAGTACCGCAGGCTCCTCGCCACCCGCCTCACGTCCCAGTGGGGTGACGGACTCTTCCAGGCCGGGCTCGCCGGCGCTGTGCTCTTCAACCCGGAACGTCAGGCCGATCCCGCGGCCATCGCGGCCGGGTTCGCCGTGCTCCTGCTGCCGTACTCGGTCATCGGGCCGTTCGCGGGCGCGTTGCTCGACCGGTGGGACCGCAAGAAGGTCATCGTCGTGGCGAACGTCTCACGCGCGGCGTTCGTCCTCTTCACCGCTCTGGCTGTCGGCGCGGGTCTGAGCGGGCTGCCGCTCTACATCTCTGCCCTCGTGGTCATGGGCATCGGCCGGTTCGTCGGCTCAGGCCTAAGTGCATCCCTCCCTCACGTCGTCGACGAGGACCACCTCGTCGAAGCGAACGCGCTGGCCACGACCGCGGGCGCGATCACCGCTGTCTTCGGTGCGGCCTGTGCGATCGGCTTCCGCACGCTGCTGGGCGCCGGTGACGGCGGTTCCGGCTGGACCACCAGCATCGCGATGATCGGCATGCTGGCCAGCGCGTTCATCGCCAGCAGGTTCAAGACCGGGGTGCTCGGGCCGGACGAGGTCGACGAGCCGCCCAACGCGTTCAAGGCCGTCGCACGAGGTCTGGTGGACGGCGCGAAGGCCACCTGGCACACCCCGAGCGTCCGGGCTGGACTCGCCGCTCTGCTCGCGCACCGGGCCGCGTTCGGCGTGAGCCTCATGGTCACGCTGTTGCTGATGCGCTACAGCCTCGAAGACGTCGGCATCCTCAAGGCGGGCATCGGCGGGCTGGGCGAGGTCGCTGTCGCGGGCGGGGCGGGCATTCTGCTGGCCGGCGTGCTCACCGACCGGATCGTCGACAGGTTCGGCGTGAAGACCACGATCTGCGGTGCGTTGCTGCTGACGGCGGCCGCGCAGATCGGGCTCGGGCTGCCGATGACGCTGCCGACCATCCTCGCGGCCGGGTTCGTGGTCATCTTCGCCGGTCAGATCGTCAAGCTGTGCGTGGACACCGCGGTGCAGCACGACGTCGGCGACGAGGTGCGCGGAAGGGTCTTCGCCCTCTACGACACGCTCTTCAACGTCGCGCAGGTCACCGCGGTGTCCATCACGGCGGCGGTGGTCCCCCTCGACGGGCGCTCGCCCGGTCTCCTGATCACCGCCGCCGGCCTCTACCTGGTCGGCCTGGCCGCCTACCTGTGCCTGCTACCGCGGAAACGGCAGGTGCAGCATCCCGGCCTCGTGCGCGAAAACGACGGCACCAACCCGATCGGGTAGGTCCAGCCGCCGCAGGATCTCGGCCACCTCTGCGGCCACCTCCTGCTGCCCGATGCCGAGCACCCGCGCGATCTCGTGATCGGCGTGACCACGTGCGAGACAGCGCAGCACGGCCCGTTGGCCGTCGGTCAGCACTTCCAGGTCGTGTACCGCAGGACCTGCGGAAAGTCCCCAAGTGAACATCTGCATCACCCCCATGAGCAGTACCCATGGTGCCGCCCCGCGCTGTCAGTTCGCTAACGCGGGGATTTCATGCGCTCACTATGAGTCACACGGATGGCGGAGTGATGCCTTGTTCGCGCGCCCAGTCGAGCAACGCGGCCTCGGCCTCGTCGCGCTCCAACGGCCCCCGGTCGAGCCGGAGCTCCTTGAGGTACTTCCACGCCTCGCCGACCTGTCGGCCCGGCGGCAGCCCGAGCAGCTTCATGATCTCGTTGCCGTCGAGGTCCGGCCGCACGCGCGCGAGGTCTTCCTCCGCCGCGATGCGCGCGATGCGTTCCTCGAGAGAGTCGTACGTCCGCTTGAGCAGGTTGGCCTTGCGCTTGTTGCGGGTCGTGCAGTCGGCACGGACGAGCTTGTGCAGGCGCGTCAGCAGGTCGCCGGCGTCCGTCACGTACCGGCGCACGGCCGAGTCGGTCCACTCGCCGTTGCCGTAGCCGTGGAACCTCAGGTGCAGGTAGACGAGCTTGGCGACGTCCTCGGTGATCTCCTTCGAGTACCGCAACGCCCGCAAGCGCTTGCGGACCATCTTCGCGCCCACGACCTCGTGGTGGTGGAACGAGACACCGCCCCCGGCCTCGAACTTCCTGGTCGCCGGTTTGCCGATGTCGTGCAGCAGCGCGGCGATCCTCAGCACCAGATCGGGTGATTGATCAACATCTTCAAGATCAATTGCCTGTTCCAGCACAACCAGGGAGTGGTGGAAGACGTCCTTGTGTTGATGGTGTTCGTCGATTTCCAGCTTCATGGCCGTGAGCTCGGGCAACACGATGTCGGCCAGCCCGGTCTCGACCATGAGCTCGATGCCGCGGCGCGGGTGCGCGCCGCACAGGAGCTTCGAGAGCTCCACCTGCACTCGCTCCGGCGTGATGCGGGCGATTTCGCCTGCCATCGAGCGCATCGCCTCGACCACCCGAGGCGCGGCGGTGAAGCCGAGCTGGGAGACGAACCGCGCGGCGCGCAGCATGCGCAACGGGTCGTCGCCGAACGACTCCTGCGGGGTCGCCGGCGTGTCCAGCACTCCGTCACGGGCAGCGGCAAGGCCTCCGGTCGGGTCCACGAACTCAGCCGCCACGACGTCGAACGCCATGGCGTTGACCGTGAAGTCGCGCCGGACCAGGTCGCCGTCGATCGTGTCGCCGAAGGTCACCTCGGGGTTGCGGGTCACGCCGTCGTAGACGTCCGCGCGGAAGGTCGTGATCTCGATGATCTCGCCCTTCTTCGAGGCACCGACCGTGCCGAAGGCGATGCCGGTGTCCCATTGGGCGTCGGCCCAGCCGCTGAGCAGCTTCTGGATCTCCGCGGGACGCGCGTCGGTGGTGAAGTCGAAGTCGTTCGTCGGGCGCCCCAGCACGGCGTCGCGCACACTGCCACCTACGAGGTAGAGGCGCTTGCCCTCGGCTGCGAACCGCTGGGCGAGTTCAGCGACGACTGGTGTGATGGCGGGCTGTTCCACCACCGCATTCTGCTGGAGCGATCGAGACACGAGAAACCAGCGTACTTAAGGTTCGTAAGTACGATCGGCCGTATGCCCCCGTCAGCCGCACGTTCCGGAGGAGGTCCCAAGCCGGGCCGCCGGAAGAGGCGACGGGGCCGGAGGCTGAAGACCGTCGACGAGACGTCGGCGGGTGGCCTGGTGCTCGACGGCGAGCAACGGGCCGCGGTGATCGGCAGACTTGACCGGCGGGGCCGGTTGCTGTGGTCTTTGCCGAAGGGTCACATCGAGGCCGGCGAGACCGCGGAACAGACCGCGGTGCGCGAGGTCGCCGAGGAGACCGGTATTCATAGCAGGGTGCTTCGCCCGTTGGGGTCGATCGACTACTGGTTCGTCGCTGACGACCGCCGGGTGCACAAGACGGTTCACCACTTCCTCCTCGAAGCGCTGGGGGGAGAGCTTTCCGACGAAGACGTGGAGGTCACCGAGGTGGCGTGGGTGCCACTCGGCGAGCTGGACGAGCGACTCGCGTATGCCGATGAGCGCCGTCTGGTCCGCCGAGCCGCCGAACTGCTCGCCGACCGCTGCCGGAACGGGGCGGAGTCGGCGTGAGCGTGAGGAAGCTCGTCTGCACAGCCGCCGTCGCCGCGTTCCTGGTGACAGCCACGCCGTTCGCAAGCGCGGTGGAGCAGTCACAACCGGATCAGACCGACGCGCTGCCGTTCCTTCCCGACGGTCCCCAGGTGTGGGCGACCAGAACGCTCGCCGCCCAGCCGGGCCAGCCGAACCCGCAGTTCCTGCGGCTCGACATCGCCCAGCTCACCCCCCGGTTCGTCACGAGCGACTCGCCGGGCACGGTCAAGATCACCGGCAAGATCGTCAACGTCGGCGACCGCAAGGTGTCGGACATCGTGCTGCGCCTGGAGCGCGGCGAGTCGCTCGACACCGAGGACGACCTGCGCAAGTCGCTGCGGGAGCCCGCGGCCGCGGAGTTCGTCCAGCCGAACTTCACCAAGGTCGTCGACGTTCTCGAGGTCGGCCAGCAGAAGGACTTCACGCTCGAGGTTCCGCTGCGCGGGCCGGAGGCGACGTCGCTCGCGATCGAACAGCCGGGCATCTACCCGATCCTCGCCAACATCAACGGCCGTCCGGACTTCGGCGGCCAGGCGCGCCTCGCCGCCCTCTCGACGCTGCTGCCCGTGCTGGGCGTGCCCGGTGGCGAGACCAAGGGCAAGCCAGGCGCGGCCGCCAAGCTCACCGTCCTGTGGCCCATCGCGGACAAGCCGCGGCTGGTCAGGATCGGTGGCGAGGGCGAGTCCGAGCTGGTCGACGACGAGCTCGCGACGTCGCTCACGGCCACCGGGCGCCTGTACGGCCTGCTCCAGGCCTACGAGCAGGCGATCTCGTCCATGAGCACCTCGATGTGCCTGGCCCTCGACCCGGACCTGCTGCGCACGATCCAGGCCATGAGCACCGGCTACAAGGTCCGCGGCGGCGGTGAGGGCCGGGGCGAGGCCGAGGCCAAGCTGTGGCTCGACCGCCTCAAGCTCGCCGTCACCGGCCGCTGCGTCGTCGCGCTGCCGTACGCCGACGCCGACCTCGTGGCGCTGAACAGGGCGAAGCTCACGAACATGCGCACGCTCGCGCTCAACGACGGCCCGAAGCTGATCCAGCAGATCCTCGGCGTGCAGCCGCTGCCGGACTTCGTGTGGCCCGAGGACGGCGTGCTCGACCAGTCGACGTTCGACGAGCTGGTCACCCCGCAGCCCGACCAGAAGTACGCGGGCATGAAGTCGGTCCTGCTCGACCCGACGGGCCTGGCCGACGCGCCGGGCACCGGTCCGGTCGGCATCGGCGGCAAGAACCCCGTGACCGCGGTGAAGATCGACTCGATGGTCTCGGACGCGCTGCAGGGCAGTGCCTCGCGGCCGCGCACGCTGTCCGGTGTCACCACGCCGGTCGAGAGCCAGCCGGTGTCCGTGCAGAACGCGCTGTCCGTGCTGGTGTTCCGCGCCGGCTGGCAGGGCGACGGCCGCAACGTGCTGGTCACGCCGCCGCGCCGGTGGAACGCGCCGCTCACGGAGATGACCGAGTTCCTCAGCGCCGCCCAGAAGCTGCTCGGCAGCGGGTACGCGACCCAGACCGGGCTCGCGGAGCTGACCACGGCCACGCCCGCGGTGACGACGGCCAAGATCACCTATCCGCCCGAGGCCGGTGCGCGCGAGATCTCCGCGACCATCTCCGACTCGGTTACCAGGCAGAGCACCGAGCTGGGCGGCCTGGTCGCGTCCATGCAGCAGGAGGACAGGGAGCACGCCGCCCCCGCCGAGCTCGCCGACCCGCTGTGGCTCGGACTGCTGCGCGCCATGTCCGGCGCGTGGCGGCAGAACGAGGAGGGCGCGCGGTCCGCCGCGTACATCAGCCAGGGCGAGCTGAACTCGTTGACCGGCATGGTCGGCGTGACGCCGCCCGCGAGCCCGATCCTGCTCGGCTCCGGTGACAGCCCCATCCCCGTCACCATCACGAACAAGCTCGACGTCCGCGTGACCGTGCGGATCGTCCTCGCCGACACCCCCGGAATCCGCAAGCTCGACCTCGCTGACCAGGTGCTTCCCGCCCGTGGTGAGCGCGTCGTGCGGGTGCCGGTCGAGGTGCTGCGGTCCGGCCGGTTCCCGGTCAACGTCCGGCTGACCACTCCCGAGGGCGTCGCTCTCGGTGACACTGTCAAGCTGGAGGTGTCGTCGTCCGCCTACGGCACCATCACGGTGATCGTCACCGTGATCGCCGCGATCGCGCTCGTCCTGCTCTCCGGACGACGCATCTACAAGCGGGTCCGTGCTCGCAACGGCGAGAACGGCGACGCACCGTCCATCGAGAACGTCACACCGGAGAAGTCGAGCGCGTGAGCGAGACAGCCACGACCACCGAGCCAGAGCAGCAGAAGCAAGCACCGTCGGTCGCCAGGGCCAGCGGTTCGATGGCGATCGCGACGATCGTCAGCCGAGCCACGGGCCTGCTGTCGAAGGTGCTGCTGATCGCCGCACTGGGTGCAGAGCAGCTCAACACGTCGTACCAGGCGGCGACCACGCTGCCGACGATGATCAACGAGCTGCTGCTGGGTGGCGTGCTGACCAGCGTCGCGATCCCGCTGCTGGTTCGTGCCGAGAAAGAGGACGGCGACGGCGGTGAGTCGTACGCCCAGTGGTTGATCAGCATGGGCACGCTGATCCTCGGCATCGGCACCGTCATCGCGGTCGCCTGTGCGCCGCTGCTCACCGACCTCTTCATCGCGGACTCGCCGAAGGCGAACCCGGCACTGGTCACCGCGTTCGCGTACCTGGTGCTGCCGGGCATCGTCTTCTACGGCTTGACCGCACTGCTCAGCGCGGTGCTCAACGCGCGGCACGTGTTCGGACTGCCCACCTGGGCTCCGGTGCTGAACAACGTCGTCGTGATCCTCGTGCTGGTCGTCTACTGGATGATGCCGGGCGAGATCACGCTCAACCCGGTGCACATGACCGAGCCGAAACTGCTGGTGCTCGGCATCGGCACCGCGCTCGGCGTCGCGATCCAGGCCGCGGTCCTGTTCCCCGCGCTCAAGAGGACCGGGTTCCGCTTCAAGTGGCGGTTCGGCTGGGACTCCCGGCTGTCGGAGTTCGGCGGTCTGGCCTTCTGGGTGCTCCTGTACGTGGGTCTCGGGTTCGCCAGCATGACCGTGCTGACGAACGTGGCGACCCACTCCGACACGGCGCTGGTGGCGTTCAACTACCAATGGCTGATCGCGCAGGTCCCGTACGGCGTTCTCGGCGTTTCGCTGCTCACGGCGCTGATGCCGAAGATGAGCCGGTCGGCCGCGCACGGCGACAACGACCAGATCGTGCGCGATCTGCTGTTCGGCAACCGGATGTCCTCGGTGCTGCTGATGCCGTTCAGCGTGCTGATGACGGTGTCCGGTGTCGCCATCGGTGTCGCGGCCTTCGGTTTCGGCAGGTCCGGCGTCAGCGGCGGTACGGGCATCGGTGTCGCGCTGGCGCTCTCGGCGTTCGGCCTCGTGCCGTACGCGATCACGTTGCTGCAGCTGCGGGTCTTCTACGCGATGAAGGACGCCCGCACGCCCACGTACATCCAGGGCCTGATGGTGGCGGCTCGCATCGGCCTCCTCTACTTCTTCCTCGCGGTGTCCGAGCCCGAGCAGCTCGCTGTCGGCGTGTCGCTCGCGATGTCGCTCAGCTTCGTCTTCGGCGCGATCGTCGGTCAGGTGTGGCTGCGGGTCCGCCTCGGACGGCTGCGCACCGGCTTCACCATCTGGACCGTCTGCCTGACCGTGGTCGCGTCCGCGCTCGCCTTCGCGGTGGCCAAGAGCGTGAACTGGCTCGTTCAGAACATGCTCGGGCTCTCGAACGTGGTTGTAGCCAGTTGGGTCGAGGTCGTTGTGGTGACGTTGATCGGTTTGCCACTCGCGTTCGGCCTTCTGGCGGCATTCCGGGTACCCGAGATGAAGCCGGCCATCGACAAGATCAACCGTTTGGTGCGGCGACGGTGACGCCGATCCGTGAGGGTCGTCCCGTACCCTCGTGCCTGTGAGTAGCGGAGTTAGCGCCGCCCTGGTCCCAGGTGGCGTCATCGGCAACGGCCGGTACCGGCTGCTCGCGAAGTCCGGAGCGGACGACAGGTCCCGTGCCGAGCTGTGGCGCGCGAGGGACGGTCAGCTCAACCGGGACGTCGCGCTGACCGTGCTGCTGGGCGATCTGGCGGACAACGACGCGGCCGCACGTGCCCGCCGGACGGTCGAACGCGCGATGCACGCGGCGTCGTTCACGCACCCCGGTGTCTCCAGGGTCATCGACGTGCTCACGCCGGGCACCGGCATCCGTCCGGACGAAGGCATCCTCGGCATGGTCATCGCCGAGTGGACCCAGGGCACCGACCTGATGGACCTGATCGCGGAGGGCCCGCTGCCGGCGGGCGCCGCGACCCGCTTGCTCGAGCCGCTGGGCGCCGCCATCGAGGGCGCGCACCACGCCGGCCTCGTGCTGGGCGCCGACCACCCGCAGCGCATTCGGGTCACCTCGGACGGCCGCCTGCGCCTCGCGTTCCCCGGTCCGCGGCCGGACGCGATCGCGCGCGACGACGTCAAGGGCCTGGGCGCGATCCTGTACCTGCTGCTCACCGGCCGCTGGGCGCTGCCGGGCGGTCCGAGCAACGTGCCGGTCGCGCCGACGGGCCCGGACGGCTCGGTCGTGGCACCGAACGCGTTGCACCCGTACCTGCCGCACGAGCTGTCGTCCGTCGCGGTGCGGTCGCTGGAGGACACGTCGGTCGGCGGCATCCGCACGTCGGCGGCGATCCTGCAGGTCCTCGACCAGATCGCGGCCGAAGAGGCAGAGACCTCGCTGATCCGGGCCGTCGCGCCCCGTGAGGACGATGACGACGAGCAGGTCGTCTGGACGACGCAGCGGCCGAGGCAGGACAAGCAGCAGAAGAAGAAGCTGTGGATCAGCGTCGGCGTGCTCGCGCTCGCCACGCTGACCGTGATCGTGTGGCTGAGCGTGCAGATCGTCGGCTTCTTCAGCGACGAGCCCTCGCGCGGCGGCGGCCCGACCGTGGTGATCAACCAGCCCGGGTCGAACGGCCAGACCGCGCCCGCCGCGCCACCGGCCGGACCTGTGCAGCCGGGCCGGATCGGCGTCTATGACGTGACGAACCAGCCGGACAACGCGAACCAGGCGAGCCGGGCGGTCGACAACAACGCGAACACGTTCTGGCGGACCGACAACTACTTCCAGCCGTTCCCGACGCTGAAGCCGGGCATCGGCCTGATGGCGTCGTTCGCGGAGCCGGTGCGGCTGGCGTCGATCACGATCACTTCGCCCAGCAAGGGCACGCACGTCGAGATCCGCGCGGCGTCCTCGCTGGACGCACCGCTGGAGGAGACCAAGCGGATCGGGGTCGCGGACCTGTCGGACGGGCAGACGCAGATCCAGCTCAACGAACACGAGCCGACCGCGCACGTGCTGATCTGGATCACCACGCTGACGAACACCGGTGGCGGCAAGAACCAGTCCGAGATCCGCGAGATCCTGTACACGCGAGCCCAGTAGAACTACCTCCGCACTGTGGGTAGCCCTGTCCGGGTGATCTGTGATCACGCTCGCTAAAGTGCTGCCCGTGACCGCCGCAGCCAGCTCGGACGCCGATCTCATCTCGGCCCACGCCGCAGGTGACCCCTACGCGTTCTCGGAGCTGGTGAAACGGCACCGCGACCGGATGTGGGCGGTGGCGTTGCGCACGCTGCGCGACCCGGAGGAAGCCGCGGACGCGCTGCAGGAGGCGTTCATCTCGGCCTTCCGCGCTGCCTCGTCGTTTCGCGCGGAGTCACAGGTCACCACCTGGCTTCACCGGATCGTGGTGAACGCGTGCCTCGACCGGATGAGACGACGACAAACAAGACCGACAGTGCCCTTGCCCGAGGCCGGTCCCGGCGAGCCCGTCGCGCCCCGTGACGCGATGAGCGACCGCGAGACCAGCCTCATGGTGCAGGAAGCGCTGATGGAGCTGCCGGAGGAGCAGCGGGCGCCCATCGTGCTCGTGGACGTCGAGGGCTACTCCGTTGCCGAAACGGCGCAGCTCCTCGGCATCGCGGAAGGCACGGTCAAGAGCAGGTGTGCGCGGGGTCGCGCCAAGCTCGCCAAAGTTCTCGGGCACCTCAGGAACCGAATCGCAGATGCGAACGTCCCAGCTGACGGTGTGAATGTGCAAGAGCAACGTCAGTGGGAGGGCCGATGACCGGCATGGAGCGCGTGCCGATGGGTCCGCCGTGGTCGCTAGACCTCATCGCGGACCTGCACGCGGGCGTGCTGCCCCCTGAGGTCGCCGCACAGCTGCGTCCGAGGGTGGAGGCCGACGCCGAGGCCCGCGAGATCCTGCAGGCCCTGGACGCGACGCTGGAGGACCTGGCGTCGTTGCCGCCCATCCCCATGCCCGACCACGTGGCGGCGCGGATCGACGCGGCGCTGGCGGCGGAAGCCCGGCCGGGCATCGCGCCGGTCGTGTCGCTGAACGACGCCCGCAAGCGCCGCAACCGCAGGCTCGGCCTGGGTGGCGCGGGCGTGCTGGTCGCGGCCGCCGCGGCGTTCGGCATCGTCCTGGCCGTGCAGCCGGGCGCGCAGAGCCCGTCGAACGACAACGCCGCGCAGCCCAAGCCGACGACGTCCGCTCCCGCGAACTCGCAGCCGGATCTGCTGGTCGACCCGGACAATCTGGGCGCCGCGGTCGGTGACGTGCTCAAAGCGCAGAACTACGGCCCGCTGGAGACCCCTGACCGGCTGGCCGACTGCCTGCGCGGCGGTGGCATCAAGGGTGACTCCAAGCCTCTCGGCATCAGTCCGATCGACCTCAAGGGCAGGGGAGAAGCCGTGATGGCGATCCTCCCCGGCGGCGCCGCACCGGGCCAGCTCAGGCTCGTCGTGCTGGATCCGAAGACCTGCGGACCGGACAAGCCGGAGGGTGTGCTGGCGAACACCACCATCGGCGCGAGGTAGTCGCGAGAGTCACGGAATTAGCTGCACCTACGATCCGTTGAGCCAGTCAGACGACGAGATCGAGGAGTTGCAGAGCCGTGAGCGTGCGCAACGTGATCATCATTGGATCGGGACCGGCGGGCTACACCGCGGCGGTCTACGCGGCACGCGCGCAGCTGGAGCCCCTGGTCTTCGAGGGTTCGCAGTACGGCGGCGCCCTGATGACGACGACCGAGGTGGAGAACTACCCCGGCTTCCGCGAGGGCATCATGGGCCCCGAGCTCATGGAGCAGATGCGCGAGCAGGCGCAGCGCTTCGGCGCCGAGCTGCGGGCGGAGGACGTCGAGTCGGTCGAGCTGACCGGTGAGATCAAGAAGGTCGTCGCCAACGGCGTCGAGTACGAGGCCAAGGCCGTCATCCTCGCGATGGGTGCCGCCGCCCGTTACCTGAACATCCCCGGTGAGCAGGAGCTGCTCGGCCGCGGTGTGTCCGCCTGTGCGACGTGCGACGGCTTCTTCTTCCGCGACCACGACATCGCGGTCGTCGGTGGCGGTGACACGGCGATGGAGGAGGCGACGTTCCTGACGCGCTTCGCCAAGTCGGTCACGGTCATCCACCGCCGTGAGGAGTTCCGCGCCTCGAAGGTCATGCTGGAGCGCGCCCGCGCCAACGACAAGATCAAGTGGCAGCTGAACACCCAGGTCACCGACGTGCTGGGCGACGGCACCGTGTCCTCGATCAAGGTCAAGGACACGCAGACCGGCGCCGAGTCCGAGCTGCCCGTCACCGGTTTCTTCCTCGCGATCGGCCACGACCCGCGTTCGGCGCTGGTCAAGGGCCAGGTCGACCTGGACGAGGAGGGCTACGTCCTGACCAAGGACAAGTCGTCCTACACGAACCTGGACGGCGTGTTCGCCGCAGGCGACCTCGTCGACCACGAGTACCGCCAGGCCATCACCGCGGCCGGCTCCGGTTGCAGCGCTGCGATCGACGCGGAACGGTGGCTCGCCGAGCGCGGCGAAGCCCACGCGGAGATCGCCGCTGAGGCCGTCGGTGGCGGCTACGGCAAGAGCAACTGAAGTTTCTTCGAGTTCTAGGAGAGAACATGGCAGGCGCCACCGTCACGGTGACCGACAAGTCGTTCGCGGACGACGTGCTGACCAGCGAGAAGCCCGTGCTGGTCGACTTCTGGGCGACCTGGTGCGGCCCGTGCAAGATGGTTGCGCCGGTGCTGGAGGAGATCGCCGCGGAGCACGGCGAGAAGCTCACCGTCGCCAAGGTCGACATCGACGCGAACCCGGCGATCGCCCGTGACTACCAGATCATGTCCGTGCCGACGCTGATCCTGTTCCAGGGCGGCCGTCCGGTGAAGCAGATCGTCGGCGCGAAGCCCAAGGCCGCGCTGCTGAACGACCTGTCGGACGTCCTGGCCTGACCAAAAAAGTTGCAAGGGCTAAGAAGTCCTTTGCAACGCGCAACGTGACCCGCCCGTCTATCGATAAGACGGGCGGGTCACGCTTGTTCGGTACCGGGAACGTGATCTCGGTGCGACTGTGAGTAGCCCTGCATCGATCACTCTGCGGAGCAGGGCACAATAAGGGCTTCCCAACTGACGCGCCGACCAAGATTCGGCGCCCTAGTCGAGCGAGGGTGCATGCAGCTGCTCCGCCGCGGGGACGTCGGAAGTGATGTTGCCGAGATCCGGTCGACCCTGACCAGGCTCGGAATGCTTCCGCCTACCGACCCCCAGGCGCCGCCGGTGTTCGACCAGCAGGTCGAGCACGCCGTGCGCGCGTTTCAGCAGCAGCGGGGGCTGATCATCGACGGCATCGTCGGCCCGGCGACCTACCGCGCGCTGCGCGACGCCACGTTCTCACTCGGCGACCGCCCGCTCGCGTATCTGATGTCGCAGCCGACGACCGGCGACGACGTGCTGATGCTGCAGGAACGCCTGCTGGAGCTGGGCTACGACGCCGGTCGTGCGAACGGCGTGTTCGGCCAGCAGACAGAGCAGGCGCTGAAGAACTTCCAGCGCGACTACGGCCTGATCGTGGACGGCATGTGCGGTCCCGACACCGTGCGCGCGCTGCGCCAGCTGCAGCCGAAGGTCCGCGGCGGCCGTCCGCAGCTGCTGCGCGAGCAGGAACGGCTGCGCGGCGCCGGTTCCCGGCTGTCGGGCAAGAGGATCGTCATCGACCCCGGTCACGGCGGCCAGGACCGCGGCGTGGTCGTGGACGGCGTGTCCGAGGCCGACCTGATGCTGGACCTGGCCAGGCGCCTCGAAGGCAAGATGGCCGCCACCGGCATGGAGGCGCTGCTCACGCGCGGACCGGCGAACTGCCCGGACGAGGCGGAGCGCGCCCGGTTCGCGAACGAGGCCGGCGCCGACCTGATCCTGTCGCTGCACGCCGACGGCAACTCGTCGCCGCACGCCCAGGGCGTGGCGACGTTCCACTACGGCACGGGCAACGGCACGTCGTCGACCGTGGGTGAGGCCCTGGCCGGGTTCATCCAGCGCGAGGTCGCCGCCCGCACGTCGATGCGGAACTGCGGCTCGCACCCGAAGACGTGGGACCTGCTGCGGCTCACCCGCTGCACGGCCGTCCGCGTCGAGGTGGGCTACCTGACGAATGCCGAGGACCGCGCGCGGCTCGCCACGCCCGGTTTCCGCGACATCGTGGCCGAGGGCATCCTCGTGGCCGTGAAGCGTCTCTACCTGCTCGGCAAGGACGACCAGCCGACGGGCACGTTCACGTTCAACGACCTGCTGCGCTACGAGATGTCGAAGAGCTGAGTTCGCGCAAAAAGGCCCCCTCCGCGTGGAGGGGGCCTTTTTGCTGCTCAGACGGGACGGAAGCTCGGTTCCGCTGTCGAGACCGTGACGCTGTTGAGGAGGCGTTCGAGGGCTGCCTCGACGTCTTCCTTCCAGGTGATGGAGCTGCGGAGCTCCATGCGCAACCGGGGCCAGCGCGGGTGCGGCCGCACGGTCTTGAAACCGACGCTCGTGAGGAACTCGGCGGGCGTGACGCAACTCGGCTCTTCGTCGTCCGGGCGCATGTCGCCGAACGCCTCGATGGCCTTCACGCCACGACGCGTCAGATCCTTCGCCACGGCCTGAACGAGCACGCGCGCGAGTCCTCCCCCTCGGAACTCGGGAAGTACGTCCAGCGACGTCATGAGGACCGCGTCCGGGCTCACCGGGGACGTGGGGAAGGCGGCACTGCGCGGAACGGCGGCAGGCGGTGCGTAGAACACCGAACCAGCGGGAATGCCGTCGCAGTAGATGAGGCGGCCGCACGAGCCCCATTCGAGCAGGACGCTGGACACCCAGGCTTCCTTCTCGAACTCCGTGTCGCCGTATTCCTCGGCTTGTTCACGCAGGTGAGGGGCAAGTTCCCAGAAGACGCACGTCCTGCTGTGCTTGGAGAGATGCTCCAGGTTGTCCAGCGTGACGCCCACAACGCGTCGCGACACCCCGACCTCCACCCCTGAGTACGCACAGTAGACCCGTACGAGGGTAGGCGAATGTGACGGAACCGGGAAGGTACGTGCCCTGAACGGGACGACGGTTACACTCGCTCGGGACATTTCCCATACAGGAGTCCCACATGACTGTGCCCGGACAGCCCGCCAAGCAGGGCCCCAGAAGCCTCGACCCCCACCTCCGCCGCTACGCAGCGCGCACGGCAGGGATGACGGCATCGGAGATCCGGGCACTTTTCGCAGTCGCGTCCCGTCCGGAGGTCGTGTCGCTGGCCGGCGGCATGCCCCACCTCGCGGCTCTTCCGCTGGACTCGCTGTCCGAGGAGATCGGTCAGCTCGTGGCGTCCGAGGGCCTCGTGGCGCTGCAGTACGGCTCGGCGCACGGTGTTCCGCTGCTGCGCGAGCAGATCTGCGACGTGATGGCTCTCGAAGGCATCAACGGCCACCCGGACGACGTGGTGGTGACCGTCGGCTCGCAGATGGGTCTCGACATGGTCACCCGGATCTTCTGCGATCCCGGTGACGTGGTGATCGCCGAGGGGCCTTCTTATGTCGGCGCTCTCGGGTCGTTCACGGCGTACCAGGCGAAGGTCGTCCACGTGGCGATGGACGCCGACGGGCTCGTGCCGTCGTTGCTGCGAGAGGCCCTGGAGGCTTGTCGCAGGGCTGGGCAGCGGGTCAAGTTCCTCTACACGATCCCGAACTTCCACAACCCGGCCGGCGTGACGCTGGCGGTGTCGCGGCGGGCCGAGATCCTGGAGATCTGCCGCTCGTACGGCGTGCTGGTCGTGGAGGACAACCCGTACGGGCTGCTGGGCTTCGACGGTCAGACGTACCCGGCGCTGCGGTCCATGGACCCGGACAACGTCGTGTACCTGGGGTCGTTCTCGAAGACTTTCGCCGCCGGCCTGCGGGTCGGCTGGGTGCTGGCGCCGCACGCGGTCCGCGAGAAGCTGGTGCTGGCGGCCGAGTCCGCCACGCTGTGCCCGCCGACGCTGAACCAGATGATCGTGTCCCGGTACCTCTCGACCCAGGACTGGAAGGGTCAGATCAAGACGTACCGGGAGGCGTACCGGGAGCGCCGGGACGCGGCGGTGTCGGCTCTCGAGCAGCACATGCCGCAAGGTTCCACGTGGAACATTCCCGATGGCGGTTTCTACGTCTGGGTGACGGTGCCCGAGGGCATCGACACGAAGGCGATGCTGCCCCGTGCCGTGACGGCCCGCGTGGCCTACGCGTCGGGCACCGGTTTCTACGCCGACGGCTTCGGCTCTCGCCAGCTGCGGATCTCGTACTGCTACCCGACGCCGGAACGCATCCGGGAAGGCGTCCGCCGCCTGGCGAACGTCATCGAGGAAGAGATGCAGCTGCACGCGACGTTCGGGGCGACACCGGGCCGTCAGCTGTCCGGTCCGCAGACCCCGTCGCCCGACACCGCCTGATCCTTGGAGTTTTGCTGTGGCTGACCGCATGGTCGCTGTGCTGTCCGGTGGGCTCTCCCACGAACGCGAGGTCTCGATCCGCTCTGGTCGTCGGTTGTCGGCTGCCCTGCGGTCGGTGGGCGTGACGGTGGAGGAGTGGGACGCCGACTCGTCGTTGCTGACGCGCCTGCGTTCCTCGCGCCCGGACGCCGTCGTCGTCGCGCTGCACGGTGGCGAGGGCGAGAACGGGTCGGTGCAGGCGATCCTCGAGATGTTCGGTGTGCCGTACGTCGGCACCGACTCGCGGGCGTGCCGTCGCGCGTGGGACAAGCCGACCGCGAAGGCCGAGCTGGCTCGCGCCGGGCTGATGACGCCGGAGTGGGTCGTCCTGCCGCACGCGACGTTCCGCGAGCTGGGTGCGACGCCGGTTCTGGACGCGATGGTCTCGACGTTGGGGCTGCCGTTGATGCTGAAGCCGGACCAGGGCGGTTCGGCTCTCGGCGCCCAGGTGGTGCGGGACGCCGCCGAGCTGCCGGCCGCGATGGTCGGGTGCCTGGCGTACGGCGACACGGTGCTGGCCGAGCAGTTCATCTCCGGCGTGGAGGTGGCGGTGACGGTCGTGGACGGCGCGGACGGTCCCACCGCGCTGCCCGCGGTCGAGATCGTGCCGGAGAGCGGTGTGTACGACTACACCGCTCGGTACACGGCGGGGCTGACCGACTTCCACGCTCCTGCTCGGTTGGACGCCGCTGCGGCCAAGGCGGTCGGCGAGCTCGCGGTCGCGGCGCACCGGTTGCTCGGGCTGCGGGACGTGTCGCGGACGGACGCGGTGGTGGCCGAGGACGGCACGGTCTACTTCCTCGAAGTGAACGTGTCGCCGGGGCTGACGGAGACGTCTTTGTTGCCGATGGCGGTCGAGGCGGCAGGGCAGTCGTTGGGCGAGATCTACGCCGGGTTGATCGAGCGGGCAGTCGCTCGCTGAGTTTCTCTTTCTGAGGGCGCGGCACTGTGCAAGTGCCGCGCCTTTCGTTTGCCCGCGAAAAGTCGGCGCTGCCAAGGTCGTTTCCGAAGAGGGCTGGAGAGAGGGGACAACTTGCGCATCGTCACGTTGGTCGCCGCCGCGGTCATGACTGTCGGCTTTGCGACGCCGGCGCTCGCGACCGATCAGGTCGACTGCTCGGTGGCCGGCTCGGTGAAGATCCACTGGACCGACAACTCCGGAACGCCTCGGACCAACTGCTACAGCAACGTCGGTCAGCTCGAGGTGAGTCTGCCGCGCACGTCGAGCGTGGAGGCCGGCAACAACTTCGGCTGGGTCGACCGCACGGGTCCCGGCGGCGCGGGCGAGCGTCTCGCGTTCGGGCCCGGCCAGACCGTTCAGGTTGGCGGTTTCACGATCGTCAGCGTCCGCATTACGTGATCTACAAATAGGTGACGCCCCGTAGTCGTTGCGACTGCGGGGCGTCATCGTCACCGTGACATAAGGCCCGTGGGTGATCCTATGGGCCTACTCCGATGTCCGAATTGTCGCTTCTGGGCTCATCAGTCCGATGATCCTTTCAAGATCGTCAACTGACCCGAACTCGACCACGATTCGGCCTTTTCGCTGCCCGAGTTCGACCTTGACGCGGGTGTCGAAGTTGTCGGAGAGGCGCTCGGCGAGCTCCTGCAGACCGGGCGCGTGCATCTGCTTGCGCGGGGCGGCCTTCTCCTTCTTCGGCTTCTCGTTCTTGGCGAGCGTCACCGCTTCCTCGGTCGCGCGGACCGACATGCCCTCGGCAACGATCTTGGCCGCGAGGTCTTCCTGCGCGCCCGCGTCGTCCAGACCGAGCAGCGCCCGCGCGTGACCCGCGCTCAGCACACCCGCCGCCACCCGTCGCTGGACGGGGAGGGGGAGCTTGAGAAGGCGGATCGTGTTCGTGACGACGGGGCGGCTGCGGCCGATGCGGTCCGCGAGCTCCTCGTGCGTGACGCCGAACTCCTCGAGCAGCTGCTGGTACGCCGCCGCCTCTTCGAGCGGGTTGAGCTGGACGCGGTGGATGTTCTCCAGCAACGCGTCGCGCAGCATCACGTCGTCGGCGGTCTGCCGCACGATCGCCGGGATCGTCTTGAGCCCGGCCTGCTGCGTGGCACGCCACCGGCGCTCGCCCATGACGAGCTCGTAGGTGTCCTGCGTCAGCTCCCGCACGACGATCGGCTGCATGAGCCCGAACTCCTTGATGGAGAACGACAGCTCGTCGATCGCGTCCTGGTCGAACACCTGGCGCGGCTGCTTCGGGTTGGTCTTGATCGCGGTGACCGCGACCTCTCGGTAGACCGCCCCGGCGACCTCGCCCACCGGTTGGGCTTTCGCCGCTGCCCCGTTGCCGGCCGCGGCGGGCCGGATGGTGCTGGGCGCACCGGGCGGAGGACCCTGCGGGATCAAAGCGGCCAGGCCGCGCCCGAGTCCGCCCTTGCGCTGCTCCGTCATGCGCCCTCCTCCTTGGCCCCGCGGATCGCGATCTCCTTGGCGGCGTCGAGGTAGCTCATCGACCCGCGCGAGCCCGGGTCGTACGTCAACACCGTCTGACCGAATCCTGGCGCCTCGGAGACCTTCACGCTGCGCGGAATCACCGTCTTGAGGGCGACGTCGCCGAAGTGGCCGCGCACCTCGCTCGTCACCTGGTCGGCGAGCTTGGTGCGCCCGTCGTACATCGTGAGGAGGATCGTGGAGATGCCGAGGTCGGGGTTGAGGTGCTGCTGCACGAGCTCGATGTTGCGCAGCAGCTGGCTCAGACCTTCCAGCGCGTAGTACTCGCACTGGATCGGGATGAGCACCTCCTGCGCCGCGACCATCGCGTTGACGGTCAGCAGACCGAGGCTCGGCGGGCAGTCGATGAAGACGTAGTCGGGGTTGATCGCGTCGAGCGCCTCCGGGCTCAGCGCTTCCTTCAGCCGCGACTCGCGCGCCACCATCGAGACGAGCTCGATCTCGGCACCGGCGAGGTCGATCGTCGCCGGCACGCAGTAGAGGTTTGGGGAGGTCGGGCTGACCTGAGCCGCCTCGGCGATCGAGATCTCGCCGATGAGCACCTCGTAGACGGACGGCGTGCCGCTGCGGTGCTCGACCGCCAGCGCGGTGCTGGCGTTGCCCTGCGGGTCGAGGTCGATCACGAGCGTCTTGAGCCCGTGGATGGCGAGAGCGGCGGCGAGGTTCACCGTGCTCGTCGTCTTGCCGACGCCACCCTTCTGGTTGGCGACCGTGATCACCCGCCGGTGAGTCGGCCGGGGGAGCAGTGACTCGTCGGGGTGCAGCACGCTTGCCGCACGAGCCGCCTCTTCTGCAATCGGGGTCCACACCACGGCGCTGTCATCTCCGTTGTTGGTCGGCTTGGCTTTGGCTTTGGGGGGCTCGGTTTCACGTGGAACATCGGCTGCCTGAAACTCCGGGTACACGCTCACCGATCCCTCCTCGTCTGGCGCTCGACGATCAGCACCGTCGTAGGCACCTCAAGTACGTCCGCTCCCACGACGACGACCGTTCCGTTGACGCCCCCCAGGCGTTCAACCGCAGCCCCGTCGCGATCCAGCTCTTCCTGCGCGCGCTCGCCCTTGAGCGCCACCATCCGCCCGCTACCCTTGAGGAGCGGAAGGCACCACTTCGCCAGCTTCTCCAGAGGAGCCACAGCCCTGGCCGTCACCGCGTCACAGTTCAGCAGCTGCTTGCGGATCGGCCCCTCCTCCGCCCGACCCCTGAGGACCGTGACGTTGTCGAGCTGGAGAAGCTCCTTCATTTCCTCGAGCCAGGCAATCCTTCTCGCCATCGGCTCCAGAAGCGTGATCCTCAGATCCGGCCGCGCGATCGCCAGCGGCACACCCGGCAGCCCCGCTCCCGAGCCTACGTCGACAACGCGCTCGTTCTGGTTGAACAGCTCCTCGATCACCGCCGAGTTGAGCACGTGGCGATCCCAAATCTTGTCGACCTCGCGAGGCCCGATGAGCCCTCGCTCGACGCCGTGCTCGGTGAGGAGCCGGACGAACTCGGCGGCACGGTCAACGTGCTCACCGAAGACGAGCTTCGCGTTGTCGGGCAATTCCCCGGCCATGTTCTCCGTCCGTGCACGTTTCACGTGAAACCACGCGGCGGCTGCAACGTCCGGCGGCCGGTGGAAAAGCTGGCGAATGCCAGGGGACCATCATGACGGATCGACCGTGCGCTCCGCCAAATCCTGAGCGCTGTTTCACGTGAAACTTGGGGGAAAGTTGCTTCCAACCATCTTCACCGTCACTCATCCCGGTCCAGGCGCGGTTTCGACGATGGGTCACCCGGCCGGCGGGGACCTTCTGGAGGGCAAGCTGCGCGGGCTGCGGTCGCTTGGAGTCGACGTGCTCGTGTCAGCTCAGACTCCCGCCGAACGCGTCGAGTGCGATCTCGTCGACGAGCCGCGCGTTGCCTCGGCTTGTGGACTCCAGTTCGTCAGCTTCCCGATTGAGGATCGGACGGTGCCGTCGGTGTCCGACGCTGTCGCTTGTGTTCGGCCGCTGCATGCGCTGTATCGGGAGGGGGCGCATGTGGTGTTCCACTGTTGGGCCGGGATTGGGCGGTCGTCGTTGTTGGCCGGGTTGTTGTTGGGGATGGACGGCGTGCCGCCTGGGGAGGCTTGGAGGTTGATCTCGGAGGCTCTGGGGTTTGCGGTGCCGGATACGCGGGAGCAGGAGGAGTGGTTGTCTGCGTGGTGGGGGGATCGGGAGCGTTGGTTTCACGTGGAACAGTGATGCGCTCTTGGGGGGCGTGGCGTGCGGGTCGGCTTGCTCTGGCTGGTTGCGTTCCAGCGGGGTGGTCGCCTGCCGGGCGTTCTCTCACCTTGCGTGGGTGGGCACGCGGGTCTGGACGAGCTTTGGTTCCGTCATCGCCGCTTCGCGACGATCGCGATCGGGCTTGACTTCGGGGCCCTTGCGAGGCGCTCTGTCGGACGGAAAAGGGCGGATGCTTCGCACCCGCCCGATCCGCGAAACGGTAGCACCTCGCACCCAAAGTCAAGCCCGATCGCTTTGCAGCGTGGGCACGTCTCGTCGTTAGCTGGCGGTCATCACCGGCTTGCCGCGTTGCGATGCTCTCGTTCGGGCTCGCTTCGCGTCGCCCACAGCTGGGGGTCTCGGCTTCGCCGTCGCCTCGTTGTTCGCCCGCTCTCGGCTCGGCTTCGCCATCGCCGCTTGCCTTCGGCATCGCGGGGAGTTGACCCGGTGGATGGCGCTGGCCCACCGCCATCTCTAAGCGCCATGTCTGCCTATCCGTCACACAGTCGCCGATGAGAGCTGGGTACCCGCCGAGTTGCCCTCTTCCATTGCGGCCGCTCCTTCTGCCGCCGCTCGTCCGCTACGACGGCCGGTCGTTCACGACGGGCCGTTGTTCGCCACGCGGCCGAACCCCTGGGTCCTACCGCTCACGCTCTCGCCTACCGTTTGCGCCTTTGCTCGCCGCTCGCCCTCCCGTCCGCTCGACCTCAGATCTCGCGCGCTCGATCCCTACCTCCCGCCCATCCCTAGCTCCCGTCCCGTCCCTGCCTCGCGTCCGTCCCTGCCTCGCGTCCGTCCCTGCCTCGCGTCCGTCCCTGCCTCGCGTCCGTCCCTGCCTCGCGTCCGTCCCTGCCTCGCGTCCGTCTCCGGCTTCCTTCCATCCCCGGCTTCCCTCCGTCCCTGGCTCCCGCCCACCCCCGGCTTCCCTCTATCCGTGGCGCGGTCAGTCCCTGGCACGCTCCATCTCTGGCCCGCTTCCGCCGCTCCATCCACCCGCCACAAGATCCCGAGGGCCCTACCGACGCCCCGCTGTATCGACATGTCGCCAACGCCCGAACACCCGTAGCCACCGCGCACCGAGACCCCGATCCCACGTCGTGCTCCCTTGGGCGGAACAGCAAACGGCCCCTGACTCCGGGGGAGTCAGGGGCCGCTCGAACGAGGAAGCGTCAGGGCTTCGGGAAGATGATTACCCGACGCTGCGGCTCTTCGCCTTCGCTCTCGCTGTGCACGCCCGCGAGCGAGGCGACGGCGTCGTGGACGACCTTGCGCTCGAACGGGGTCATCGGGTGCAGGCGGGCGCGTTCGCCGGAAGCCAGCACCTTCTCGGCGGTGGAGCGGCCGAGCTCTGCGAGCTCGGCGCGGCGGCCTGCTCGCCACTGGGCGATGTCGAGCATGAGGCGGGAGCGGACGCCGGTTTCCTGCTGCACGGCCAGGCGGGTGAGTTCCTGGAGTGATTCGAGGACGTTGCCGCGGGGGCCGACCAGCTTCGAAAGGTCTTCGCCGCCGTCGATGCTGATGACCGCGCGGCCGCCTTCCACGTCCAGGTCGATGTCGCCGTCGTAGTCGAGCAGGTCGAGCAGGCGCTCGAGGTAGTCGCCGGCGATGTCGCCTTCCTGGACGAGCAGGTCCTCGGTCTTGCTCTGCGACTGCGGCTCAGTCTCGGTCTCGGTCTCGGTCGAGGTGTCAGCCTCGGCCTCGGCCGGCGACGACGCCTCCACGTCGTCGGTCGCCTGCAAGGTCTCCGACACGATGTCTCCTCTCCGGGGCAGAAGCCCGAAATCAGCGGCGCTTCTTGTTGCCCGGCTTCTTGCTGGTGGATCGGCCTGAGATCAGGCCGGGAATCTCGGTGTTGGAGCTGCCGTTCGCGTCGGTCGACTTCGACGGGCCGCTCGGGCCCGCGGTCGGCATGCGCTTGGCGCCGTTCGCGCCTGCGGTGGGCTTGGCTCCTGGGGCGGGCTTCTTCGGGTTGACCGGCTTGGCGCCCGGCTTCGGGGCGAGGGCCTGCCGCGTCTCCACCGCGGTGGCCTTCTTCTCCTCTTCCTCGGAGTCGATGCGCTTGTAGACGATGTGCTGCTGGCCGAGGGTCCAGGCGTTGTTGGACAGCCAGTACAGCAGGATCGCGACGGGGAAGAAGAAGCCACCGACGAGGACGCCCAGCGGGAAGATGTAGAGCGTCAGCTTGTTCATGATCGCCGTCTGGGGGTTGTCCAGGGCGGCCTGGTTCTGGCGGGCGACCGAGTGGCGGGCCGTGAAGTGGGTCGCGATGGACGCCACGATCATCAGCGGCACGGACACCAGGATCACGTTCGTGCGGTCGGTGGCGAACTGCGCGAGCTGCTCGGCCGGCATCGTGATGAACGTGGAGAGGTTCGCGCCGAAGAGCTTGGCGTTGACGAACGACTCGACGCCCTTCGCGTCGAAGAAGTAGACCTCGCCCCAGCCGGGCTTGAACGAGCGCAGCACGTGGAACAGACCGATGAACACCGGGATCTGCACCAGCATCGGCAGGCAGCCGCCGAGCGGGTTCACGCCGTGCTCGGACTGGAGCTTCTGCATCTCCTGGGCCTGGCGCTGGCGGTCGTTCGGGTACTTCTTCTTGATCTTCTGCATCTCCGGGGCGAACTCCTGCATTCGCCGCATGGACCGCACCTGGCCGACGAACGGCTTGAACAGGATGGCGCGGAGGGTGAAGACCAGGAAGATGACGGAGAGCGCCCAGGCGAACCCGCTCGACTCACCGAAGACGTGGCCGAAGACCCAGTGCCAACACCACAAGATGAAGGACACCGGGTAGTAGATGAAGTTGAGCACGGAGCTACTCCTCGGTGGATACGTCGGGGACCTGCCGCCTCGGCGGAACGGGGTCCAGGCCTCCAGGGTGCCAGGGTCCGCAGCGCAGCAACCGGCGGATGGTCAGCCAGGTTCCCCGCAACGCACCGTGGACGGTCAGGGCTTCCACCGCGTACGCGCTGCAGCTCGGGTAGAAGCGACAGGTCGGCGGCAGCAGGGGTGAGATGAACTTCCGGTAGAAGTGCACCGGCAGCAGGGCGACCTTCGCGGGCAACGTGGTCATCGCAGCACCTTGCGCAGAGCGGAGGAGAAGTCGGCAGCGAGCTCGGCACTCGACGCCGCTGCTGCCGGGGCCAACGCTCGCACGACCACGAGAGTTCCCGGCGGCATGTCGGCCAACGAGGGACGAACAACGTGCCGCAACCGCCGGTACACGCGGTGGCGGACCACCGAGTTGCCAACTGCCTTGCTCACGACGAAGCCCACCTTGGACGAATCCAAGGTGGGCACGTCAGGCGTCAAGGCGTGGACGACCAACCGGGGTCGTCCGGCGCGGCGGCCTCGGCGGACCACCAGGCCGAAGTCCTGGCTGCGGGTGAGCCGGGCGGCCGGTGGAAGCACGACGACGCTGCGCTAACCAGCCGCTGTCAGGCGGACAGCGTGGCACGGCCCTTGCTGCGGCGCGCGGCCAGAATGGCGCGGCCGGCGCGGGTCCGCATGCGCAGCCGGAAGCCGTGCGTCTTCGCGCGGCGGCGGTTGTTGGGCTGGAAGGTGCGCTTACCCTTGCTCACGGTCGGTCTCCCGGTGCTTCACTGCTGACAAAGCCTTGTGGTTGTCCCCGACGGCAGTGGACGTAGGCGCGCGAAAGGCGCCCGTCGCAAGCGGGAGACTCGTACGAGGGTACGCACGCCCGGGTGCAGCGACCAAATCGGGGTGGCCGACGCCACGTCTTGTGAGGCGTGCCGGGCCTTGTTACCGTTCTTCCCTCGCGCATGCCGGAGCTGGCGAGGGAGCCGCCACCGTACCGGCAACACAACGCACCGTTTAGTGCACAGTTGTGGATAACTCTGTGGATGCCTCTATTCTCCGTGTCCACATGTGGAGTCTTGTGGGCTCCGGTGGAGGGGAGGGGAGCGCGGAGGTGTCTAGCCAGCAGGTCGACCTTGGTCTCGTGTGGGCCGAGGTGGTGCAGGAGCTCGCCACGAGCCACCTGTCCCCTCAGCAACGCGCGTGGATGAGGGTCACCCGTCCGATCGGTCTTCTGGACGGGACCGCCCTGCTCGCGGCTCCGAGCGACTTCGCGAAAGAGGCGATCGAACGCGCACTGCGCGACCCGATCACCGCCGCCCTGTCCCGCAGGCTCGGCCGCACTGTCTCCCTCGCGGTGAAGGTCGACTCGCCGGAGCCGGTGAGCCCGCCGACCACGCCCATCCCGGTGCAGGCCGTCCAGCCCGTGCCGCCTCTTCCCAACGGCGACACGCCCGGCTCCGTGATCACGGACGACGCGGTCGCGACCGTTGCTACAAACGCTGACACAGCAACGGAAAGCTCGGACTCCGACGAGGTCGACGAAGCCGGCGACGCGCTCGCCGCCGTCACCGAGATCTGGCCCACGTTCAACACCGCGAACACCGGCGGTGGCGCGACGCCCAACGGCGGTACCCCGTTCACGCGGCCCGCCAACCCGTCGCCCTCGCAGACGCGACTGAACGAGAAGTACAACTTCGACACGTTCGTCATCGGCGCCTCGAACCGGTTCGCGCACGCCGCCGCGGTCGCGGTGGCCGAGGCTCCCGCCCGGGCGTACAACCCGCTCTTCATCTGGGGCGAGAGCGGCCTCGGCAAGACGCACCTGCTGCACGCCGTCGGGCACTACGCCCAGCGCCTGTTCCCCGGCATGCGCGTGCGCTACGTGTCGACCGAGGAGTTCACCAACGACTTCATCAACTCGCTGCGCGACGACCGCAAGGTCGCCTTCCAGCGCCGCTACCGGGACATCGACGTTCTTCTCGTCGACGACATCCAGTTCCTGGAGGGCAAGGAAGGTACGCAGGAGGAGTTCTTCCACACGTTCAACACGCTCCACAACACGAACAAGCAGATCGTGGTGTCGAGCGACCGGCCGCCCAAGCGGCTGGAGACGCTGGAAGACCGCCTGCGCACGCGGTTCGAGTGGGGTCTGATCACGGACATCCAGCCGCCCGAGCTCGAGACCCGGATCGCGATCCTCCGCAAGAAGGCGGCGCAGGACCGGCTCGCGGCCCCGGCCGAGGTGCTGGAGTTCATCGCCGCGCGCATAGAGCGGAACATCCGCGAACTGGAAGGCGCGCTCATCCGCGTCACGGCGTTCGCGTCGCTCAACCGTCAGCCGGTCGACGTCCAGCTCGCCGAGATCGTGCTGCGCGACCTGATCCCCGACTCGCACGCTCCGGAGATCACCGCGCCGACGATCATGGCGGTCACCGCGGAGTTCTTCGGCGTCACGATCGACGACCTCTGCGGCCCGGGTAAGACGAAGGCGCTCGCGCAGGCGCGGCAGATCTCCATGTACCTGTGCCGCGAGCTGACGGATCTGTCGCTGCCGAAGATCGGTCAGACGTTCGGCGGCCGCGACCACACGACCGTCATGCACGCGGACAAGAAGATCCGCAAGGAGATGGCCGAGCGCCGCCGGATCTACGACCAGGTCCAGGAGCTGACGTCGCGGATCAAGCAGCGCGCCCGCCACGCTCCCTGATTCCAACCTGGGTACGACGAGGGGTCCTCCACCGCGGAGGGCCCCTTCTTTTTGTTCGCTTACAAGGAGACCCGTACGGCGCGTACAGCCGCACGAGCCGTACGCGCGCGCTCGAACCCGGGTGGAATCGAGGGGTGCTCGGCCACGGAGAGGGGCTTACTGTTTGCGCACCGCACTCGAAGGGGTGGGGACAACTAGAAAAACTTGTGGCCCCGGCCACGATCTGGCCACAGAAGCCTGTTGAACACCCGGGTACAACTGCGCCGCACCCGGGGACGCACCCGGGGACAACTGTGGACGATCTGTGGATCGAGAGCTGTGCACAACCGGCTGTCCCCGGGTGCGCCGATCTGTCCCCGGGTGCCATCCCCCCTTAGTCCACATGGTGGGTGACACCTTGACCAGCAGGTTTAAGGCCTGTCCCCAGTATCCACAACGCCTACTGTTACTGCTGTTGATCTCTTCTAGGAAGAACTTCAAAAGCAAAACAGCGGGGGACAGCTCCTGGGGATCGGTGCCCGAACCCCGAAGTGACGAGAAGGGCCAGGACGCTCTACGGTGGATGCTCCGCCCTCGGAGTCGAGGTACCGACGCCGAGAGACGAGGCTCCCCAACCCCCACTGTGGCTCGTTGCTGTGGTTGGGCTTGTCGACTGTCGAGGAAAGGACGCCTCATGAAGATCCGCGTCGAACGCGACGGCCTCGCCGACGCTGTCGCCTGGGTCGCTCGCAGCCTTCCGTCCCGTCCGCCGGTTCCCGTGCTGGGCGGCGTGCTGCTCGACGCGGAGTCGGACGAGTCGCTGACGGTCTCGGGATTCGACTACGAGGTCTCGGCTCAGGTCGGTGTCCCGGCGACGATCGCCGACGGCGGCCGCGCGCTGGTCTCCGGGCGTCTGCTCGCGGACATCACCAAGGCGCTCCCGAACCACCCGGTCGAGATCGCGGTCGACGGCGCTCGCATGATGATCAGCTGCGGCAGCGCCAGGTTCAGCCTCCCGACGATGCCGGTCGAGGACTACCCCGCGCTGCCGTCGATGCCTCAGCTCATCGGCGAGCTTCCCGGCGAGGTCTTCGGCGAGGCCGTCGGTCAGGTCGCGGTCGCGGCCGGCAAGGACGACACGCTCCCGATGCTCACCGGTGTGCGCGTCGAGATCGGCGACGGCAAGCTGACCCTCGTCGCCACCGACCGCTTCCGCCTCGCGATGCGCGAGTTCCCGTGGGAGCCGGACGCTTCCCTCGGCGAGGTCGCGGTTCTGGTCCCGGCCCGCACGCTCGGCGACGCGGCCAAGACGCTCGGCTCGTCCGGTGGCAAGGTCGAGATGTCGCTCGCGGCGAACGACGGACTGCTCGGTCTGTCCGGTTCCGGCAAGCGCACGACGACCCGCCTGCTCGACGCGGACTTCCCGAAGTACCGGCAGCTGCTGCCGACCGAGCACTCGGCCGCCGCGATCATCGAGGTCGACACGCTCGTCCAGGCGATCAAGCGCGTGTCGCTCGTCGCCGAGCGCGGCACCCAGGTCCGGCTCGAGTTCGTGGACGGCGGCCTGCGCCTGTCCGCCGGTGGCGACGACGAGGGTTCGGCCGAGGAAGAGCTTCCGGTCGAGTACACCGGCGACGCGGTCACGATCGCGTTCAACCCCGGGTACCTCCTCGACGGCCTCGGAGCGGTTCGCACGCCCCGTGTCCACTTGTCCTTCACCACACCCAGCCGCCCGGCACTGCTCAAGCCGGTGGACGAGGATGGGAACGTGGCGCCGGGTTACCTGTACCTCCTGATGCCCGTTCGCCTGCCCGGCTAAAACCTCTTACCGGGTAACGAGAAACGTTTAGGGGAGAACACCGTGCAGCTCGGACTCGTCGGCCTCGGCAAGATGGGTTTCAACATGCGCGAGCGGGTGCGTCGAGCCGGTCACGAGGTGATCGGCTACGACCGCAACCCGGAGGTCAGCGACTCGGAGTCGTTGGCGGACATGGTGTCCAAGCTCGAGGCGCCGCGCGTGGTGTGGGTGATGGTGCCCGCCGGCGAGATCACCCGTAACACGGTGAAGGAGCTGTCCGAGCTGCTGTCGCCCGGCGACCTCGTGGTCGACGGCGGCAACTCCAAGTTCACCGACGACCGGATCCACGCGGACCTGTTGGCGGAGAAGGAGATCGGCTACCTCGACTGCGGCGTGTCCGGTGGCGTGTGGGGTCTGGACAACGGCTACGCGCTGATGGTCGGTGGCGACGCCGCGCACGTCGAGCAGGCGATGCCGATCTTCGACGCGCTCCGTCCGGAGGGTCCGCGCGAGGAAGGCTTCGCGCACGCGGGCAAGGTCGGCGCCGGTCACTACTCGAAGATGGTGCACAACGGCATCGAGTACGGCCTGATGCAGGCGTACGCCGAGGGCTTCGAGCTGCTCGACAAGACCGACGTCGTGGACAACGTCCCCGCGGTGATCTCGGCCTGGCAGCGCGGCACCGTCGTGCGGTCGTGGCTGCTCGACCTGTTGGTGCGCGCGCTGGAGTCGGACCCCGAGCTCGACGACCTGCGCGGGTACGTCGAGGACTCGGGCGAGGGCCGGTGGACCGTCGAGGAGGGCATCAACAACGCGGTGCCGCTCCCCGTCATCTCCGCGGCGCTGTTCGCGCGGTTCCAGTCGCGGCAGGAGGACTCGCCCGCGATGCGCGCGGTCGCCGCGCTGCGCAACCAGTTCGGTGGCCACTCCGTTCAGAAGGCATAAGTGCACGTCAGACATCTCCAGGTCAGCGACTTCCGCTCGTGGGAGCTCGCGGACCTGGAGCTCGAGCCCGGAGTGTCGGTGCTCGTCGGGCGCAACGGTCAGGGCAAGACGAACCTGGTCGAGGCGATCGGGTACGTGGCGACGCTGGGTTCGCACCGCGTCGCCACGGACGCACCACTGATCCGGCACGGTGCTCAGCGCGCCGTCGTGCGGGCGGCCGTGGTCAACGACGACCGCGAGCTGCTCGTGGAGCTCGAGATCACCGCGGGCAAGGCGAACCGGGCTCGGATCAACCGCGGTCCGGTGCCCCGTCCGCGCGATGTGCTCGGGATTCTGCGCACCGTGTTGTTCGCACCGGAGGACCTCTCTCTTGTGCGCGGCGATCCGGGCGACCGGCGCCGGTTCCTCGACGAGATGCTGGTGTTGCGCGCGCCGAGGTACGCGGGCGTTCGCAGCGACTACGACCGTGTCCTCAAGCAGCGCAGCGCGTTGTTGAAGACGGTGAAGCATTCACGGTCGGCGGACCTCTCGACGCTCGACGTCTGGGACGGGCATCTCGCCAAGCACGGCGCGGAGCTCCTGGCCGCGCGGCTGAAGCTGGTCCGCGACATGGCGGACCACGTGACCAACGCGTACGCGGAGGTCGCTCCGGAGTCACGCCCGGCGCTCATCTCCTACAGGTCGAGCGTCGGCGACCTTCCGGAAGACAGGGAGAGCATCGAGGACCTGTTGCTGGCCGAGCTCGACCGGGTGCGCCGGCAGGAGATCGAACGAGGGGTGTGCCTCGTCGGCCCGCACCGCGACGATCTCGATCTGACGCTCGGTGAGCTCCCCGCGAAGGGCTACGCCAGTCACGGAGAGTCATGGTCGTTCGCGCTCGCTCTGAGGCTCGGCGGGTACGAGTTGATGCGTGTCGACGGCATCGAACCGGTGCTCGTGCTGGACGATGTGTTCGCGGAGCTCGACCGCGGCCGGCGGCAGCAGCTGGCGAAGGTCGCGGCCGCCGCCGAGCAGGTCCTGATCACCGCCGCGGTGGCGGAGGACGTGCCGGACGAGCTGAGCGGTGCCCGGTTCGAGGTCGGTGGCGGGGAGGTCCGGCGTGTCTAACTCAGATCCCCAAGATGTAGCTCGATCGGGTGTGTCCGCCCACACATCTGGGGACAAGTCTGTGGATGGTGTGGATAACTCCGTCACAAATCCGGACTTGTCCACAGGTTCATTCACACCTGAGGGTGAGCCACTGAAGGGTTCTGACCTCGCGCGGGCTGCTCTGGAGGCCGCGAAGGCGAGTGCGAAGGCCCGCGGCCGCACCCCCGGCAGCAAGTCGAAGGGCCGTCCGGTCGGTCGCCGGCGCCGTCGCTGGTCGGGTCCCGGACCGGACGACCGCGACCCCCAGATGATCGGCAGGATCGCGTCGCGGATCGCCGCCGACCGGGGCTGGGTCGAGCAACTTCAGGGTGGCCAGGTCTTCGGCCGTTGGGCAAAATTGGTAGGTGAGGACGTCGCCGAGCACGCGAAACCGATCGCTCTCAGTGACGGGGAACTGACGGTCCAGGCGTCGTCGACGGCGTGGGCCACTCAGCTGCGCCTGCTGCAGCGCGATCTGCTCAAGAGGATTGCCGCGGGAGTCGGTCACGGCGTCGTCAAACGGCTCAAGATCAAGGGACCGGACGCTCCCAACTGGCGACACGGCCCCAGGCACGTTCCTGGGCGCGGTCCGCGTGACACCTACGGGTGAGGTCCTGTCAAGGGCTCAGCGGCGATTCTGTGGCTCAATGAGCGTTCACCTGCGGATTTGAACCCCCGTTTCAGCCGTCCTGACCCGTCTTGCGCCTCACGAGGCGCTCTGTGACTGAATCAAAGGTGTCCTTGCCCCCTTTCTGTCGGGGTGGCCCGGTAGAATCACAGGGAGCGTCACCCATCATCGTGCGGGCGATGCCTGCATCAGCGAGGAGACCCCAGGCCCGTGTCAGCTAAGAAGAATGAGTACGGCGCGTCCTCGATCACCGTCCTCGAAGGTCTTGAGGCAGTGCGCAAGAGGCCGGGCATGTACATCGGCTCGACCGGCGAGCGCGGTCTGCACCACCTGGTCCAGGAGGTTGTGGACAACTCGGTCGACGAGGCGATGGCCGGCTTCGCGACGACGGTCGACGTCACCCTGCTGGCCAACGGCGGTGTCCGGGTCATCGACGACGGTCGTGGCATCCCGACCGACATCCACCCGGTCGAGGGCATCCCGACCGTCGAGGTCGTCATGACCAAGCTGCACGCGGGCGGCAAGTTCGACAGCGACTCCTACGCGGTGTCCGGCGGTCTGCACGGCGTCGGCATCTCGGTGGTCAACGCGCTGTCCACGGCCGTCGATCTCGAGATCAGGCACAAGGGCTTCAACTGGACCCAGCGCTACGAGAACTCGAAGCCGGCGCCGCTGGAGAAGGGCGCGCCGACGTCCGAGACCGGCACCAGCGTCACGTTCTGGGCCGACCCGGAGATCTTCGAGACCACCGAGTACAACGTCGAGACGATCGCACGCCGCCTGCAGGAGATGGCGTTCCTCAACAAGGGGATCACGATCATCCTGCGCGACGAGCGGGTCTCGCCGGAGGACGAGGAGGCCGACGCCGAGGGCCACAAGGCCGCGGTGAAGGAGCGCGTCTTCCACTACCCCGGTGGTCTGGAGGACTTCGTCCGCCACATCAACCACACCCGCGACGCCGTGCACCAGAAGGTCATCGGCTTCGAGGCGCAGGGTGAGGACCTCCAGGTCGAGGTCGCGATGCAGTGGAACACCGGCTACACCGCGTCGGTCTACACGTTCGCGAACACGATCAACACGCACGAGGGCGGCACGCACGAAGAGGGCTTCCGCGCCGCGTTGACGCGTGTCGTCAACGAGTACGCGCGCGAGAAGAAGCTGCTCAAGGAGAAGGACGCCAACCTCACCGGTGACGACATCCGCGAGGGTCTCGCCGCGATCATCTCGGTGAAGCTGAAGGAACCGCAGTTCGAGGGCCAGACGAAGACCAAGCTGGGCAACAGCGAGGCCAAGTCGTTCGTGCAGAAGTCGACGAACGAGCACCTGGCCGACTGGTTCGAGCGGCACCCCAACGAGGCGAAGACGATCGTCACCAAGTCGGTGTCGTCGGCGCAGGCCCGCATCGCCGCTCGCAAGGCCCGCGAACTGGTGCGCCGCAAGGGTGCGCTGGACATCGGCGGCCTGCCGGGCAAGCTCAAGGACTGCCGTTCGACCGAGCCGGAGCGTTGCGAGCTCTACATCGTCGAGGGTGACTCGGCAGGCGGCTCGGCCAAGGAAGGCCGCGACTCGATGTACCAGGCGATCCTGCCGATCCGCGGCAAGATCATCAACGTCGAGAAGGCCCGCATCGACCGCGTCCTCAAGAACACCGAGGTCCAGTCGCTCATCACCGCGCTCGGCACCGGCATCCACGACGAGTTCGACCTGTCGAAGCTGCGCTACCACAAGATCGTGCTGATGGCCGACGCCGACGTCGACGGCCAGCACATCCGCACGCTGCTGCTCACGCTGCTGTTCCGCTTCATGCAGCCGCTCATCGAGCACAACCACGTCTACCTCGCGCAGCCGCCGCTCTACAAGATCAAGTGGCAGCGCACCGAGCCGGAGTACTGCTACTCCGACCGGGAGAAGGACGCCATGATCAGGGACGGTCTGGCGGCCGGCAAGCGTCTCGGCAAGGACGACAACATCCAGCGGTACAAGGGTCTCGGCGAGATGAACGCCGAGGAGCTGTGGGAGACCACGATGGACCCGGCGAACCGGATCCTGCGCCAGGTCACCATGGACGACGCGGCCACCGCCGACGAGCTGTTCAGCGTGCTCATGGGCGAGGACGTCGAGGCACGGCGCTCGTTCATCACCCGCAACGCCAAGAGCATCAAGTTCCTGGACATCTGAGTCCGGTTCTTGTTCTTCGGCACCCTGGCGTTTCTGGCGAGTAAGGAAAGAGAACAGTGACCGAGACGACTCTGCCCCCGGACCACGACCGCATCGAGCCGGTCGAGATCCAGCAGGAGATGCAGAACTCGTACATCAACTACGCGATGTCCGTGATCGTCGGACGCGCGTTGCCGGACGTTCGCGACGGGCTCAAGCCCGTGCACGTCCGGGTGCTGTACTCGATGTTCGACTCCGGTTTCCGCCCCGACCGCGGCTACAACAAGTGCGCGCGCGTCGTCGGCGACGTGATGGGCAACTACCACCCCCACGGTGACTCGGCGATCTACGACGCGTTGGTGCGTCTCGCCCAGCCGTGGGCGCTGCGCTACCCGTTGATCGACGGCCAGGGCAACTTCGGCTCCGTCGGCAACGACCCCGCCGCCGCCATGCGGTACACGGAATGCCGGCTCTCCCCGTTGGCCATGCACATGCTGCAGGACATCGAGGAAGACACCGTCGAGTTCCGCGACAACTACGACGGTCGCATCCAGGAGCCGACGGTTCTCCCGTCGCGCATCCCGAACCTGCTGATCAACGGCAGCTCCGGCATCGCGGTCGGCATGGCGACCAACATCCCGCCGCACAACCTCCGCGAGGTCGCGGAAGGTGTCGTCTGGGCGCTGGACAACCACGAGGCCTCCGACGAGGAGACCCTCGAGGCGATGATCGCCAGGATCAAGGGTCCGGACTTCCCGACGTACGGCCAGATCCTCGGCACGTCCGGCATCGAGGACGCGTACCGCACCGGTCGCGGCTCGGTCCGGATGCGCGCGGTCATCGAGGTGGACGAGGACTCCAAGGGCCGCACGATCCTGGTCGTCACCGAGCTGCCGTACCAGGTGAACCCCGACAACCTGGTCGAGAACATCGCCGGTCTGGTGCGCGACGGCAAGCTGACCGGCATCGCGAACATCGCGGACGAGTCCAACCGCCGCATCGGCATGCGCATCGTCTTCACCCTGAAGCGCGACGCGGTGGCGAAGGTCGTGCTGAACAACCTCTACAAGCACACCCAGCTGCAGTACTCGTTCGGCGTCAACATGCTGGCGCTGGTCGACGGCGTGCCGCGCACGCTGCGGATCGACCAGATGATCCGCCACTACGTGAAGCACCAGATCGAGGTCATCGTCCGGCGCACGAAGTTCCGGTTGCGCAAGGCCGAAGAGCGCGCGCACATCTTGCGCGGCTTGGTGAAGGCGCTCGACCACCTCGACGAGGTGATCGCGTTGATCCGCCGGTCCGAGACGCCGGACATCGCGCGCACGGGCCTGATGGAGCTCCTCGCCGTCGACGAGATCCAGGCCAACGCGATCCTGGAGATGCAGCTCCGCCGCCTGGCCGCCCTGGAGCGCCAGAAGATCATCGACCAGTTGGCCGAGATCGAGCTGGAGATCGCGGACCTCAAGGACATCCTCGAAAAGCCGGAGCGGCAGCGCAAGATCGTGCGCGACGAGCTCACGGCGATCGTGGACAAGTTCGGCGACGACCGCCGGACGAAGATCATCCCGTTCGACGGCGACGTGTCCATGGAGGACCTGATCGCGGTCGAGGACGTGGTCGTCACGATCACCCGCACCGGCTACGCGAAGCGCACCAAGACCGACCTCTACCGGGCGCAGAAGCGCGGCGGCAAGGGCGTGCAGGGCGCTCAGCTCAAGCAGGACGACATCGTCGCCCACTTCTTCGTGTGCTCGACGCACGACTGGATCCTGTTCTTCACGAACAAGGGCCGCGTGTACCGCACGAAGGCGTACGAGCTGCCCGAGGCGAACCGCAACGCGCGTGGTCAGCACGTCGCGAACCTCCTGGCGTTTCAGCCGGAGGAGGAGATCGCGCAGGTCATCCAGATCAAGAACTACGAGGTCTCGCCGTACCTCGTGCTCGCCACCCGCAAGGGCCTGGTCAAGAAGTCGAAGCTCTCCGACTTCGATTCCAACCGATCGGGTGGTCTTATCGGCATCAACCTGCGCGAGGACGACGAACTGGTCGGCGCGGTGCTGTGCTCGGCCGACGACGACCTGCTGATGGTGTCCGCCGACGGCCAGTCGATCCGCTTCCACGCGACCGACGACGTGCTGCGCCCGATGGGTCGTGCCACGTCAGGCGTCCAGGGCATGCGCTTCAACGCCGACGACGAGCTGCTGTCGGTCGGTGTCGTGCAGGAAGGCCTGTTCGTTTTGGTCGCGACGGACGGTGGGTACTCGAAGCGAACGCCGATCGAGGACTACCCGGTCCAGGGCCGCGGCGGCAAGGGTGTGCTGACGATTCAGCACGACCGCCGACGTGGCAGGCTGGTCGGAGCGCTCATCGTCGACGTCGACGACGAGCTCTACGCCATCACCTCGAGCGGCGGGGTCATCAGGACCCGAGCCGAGCAGGTGCGCAAGGCTGGACGGCAGACGAAGGGGGTGCGGCTGATGAACCTCGGCGAAAGCACCACTTTGATCGCTGTCGCACGCAACGCGGACGAGCCCAGCGACGTCACTAACGGTGAGACGTCTGCCGCGGAGGACTCTGTTGTGGACTCTGGCGCCGACCAGGCAGCCACCCCCACCGACTCGGCCGAGTAGTCGGACTTTGCTAGCGAGAGGCTAAGGACAGCTCGTGACTCCACCCGAGAACCGCGAAGGTCGGGACGCGGACAAGACCGCGGTGATCACCAAGCCGACTCCCCAGAAAGCTGCGGAGAAGGCGGACTCGGCCGCGCCGGCGGCCTCCGGTTCCTCGGGTGGGAACGCGCAGGACAAGACCAAGCCTGTGTCGGCGGAGAAGGCGGCGGAAGCCACCAAGCCCGTCGCGGCTCCCGAGGCTCCCGCTGCCGTGGAACAGAAGACCGTCGCGCTTGAAACGCCCGCACCGGCCGCGACGCCTGCTCCGGCTCCCGCCGCGACTCCGGCCCCGACGCCCGCGCCTGCTCCGGCTCCGGTTGCGACGCCCGCGCCTGCTCCGGCAGCGCCCGCCGCCACGCCGGCACCGGCTCCCGCACCCGCCGCCGAGCCGGTCGTTCCGGTGGCCGCGGTCGTCGAGGAGCCGGTCGTGGTCGCCGCACCGCCGCCCTGGCAGCGCGTGACGAACGACACGGAAGCAGCTCAAGACGCGACCCAGGCGTACGTGGCCCCGGCCGCGCCGCCCGTCCCGTCCGCGGCTGAGTCCGCGCCGGCCTTCCCGATGACCGACCCGGACACCGTCAAGGTGCAGAAGCCCGTGGTCACGGGCTCGGCCGTGCCGGTGGGCCTGGGCAGCAGCCGCACGTCGGTGAACATGGGCGCCGGCGCTCGTCCTGCCGCCGCCACCCCGTCGGCCCGCCGCCCCGGCCGCGGCCCGCGTCGCGCCTCGCTGCAGGTGAAGCGCGTCGACCCGTGGTCGGTGCTCAAGCTCGCCCTGGTGCTGGGCGTCGCGTTGTTCTTCGTCTGGCTCGTGGCGGTCGGCGTGCTCTACGGCGTGCTGCACGGCATGGGTGTCTGGGACAAGATCAACAGCACCGCGAACGACCTCCTCCAGGCCAACGAGCCGGGCGAGCCGCTGATCAGCGCCGGCCGCGTGTTCGGCGTCTCGGCGATCATCGGCGCGGTCAACATCGTGCTGTTCACGGCGCTCGCGACCGTGGGCGCGTTCGTCTACAACGTGTCCGCGGATCTGGCCGGTGGCTTGGAGTTGACGCTCTCCGAGCGTGAGTGACCCCCGATTTGGGGCGGCGAAGGACGATCCTGTAAGGTTCTCCTCGTCGCCCCAAGGGGTGACAGTTGATCGAGGGCCTATAGCTCAGGCGGTTAGAGCGCTTCACTGATAATGAAGAGGTCGGAGGTTCAAGTCCTCCTAGGCCCACTCGATTCGAACTCTCTCGAATCATCATCGTTTCTGTCTGGAACTGAGGTTTCAGAGCCCCGGCTGAAGACCTGAAAAGCCTGTAGGCTGGTCCGGTAGGTCGGGGCATAACAGTCTTTGGAGGGGTTCAGAGTGGCTAAGAAGATCATCGCACTCGTCGTGGTTGCCGGTGCGGTCCTGTTCTTCGTGAAGCGCAGCCGTTCGGCCAAGGCCGACGCGGACCTGTGGCGCGAGGCCACCGCTCCCACCGACTGATCCTGCGGGGCGCTGGTCGCCCCGGCTTGGGGACGTAGCTCAATTGGCAGAGCACCGCCTTTGCAAGGCGGGGGTTAGGGGTTCGATTCCCCTCGTCTCCATTCGTTCCTCGGGCCGAGGAGTGTCTGCGAAAAGCGCAGACCTCCTCGGCCCGAAGTGTTTTCTGGGGGCCGAGCCCCCAGACCCCACGCCGGGGGCAAGCCCCCGGACCCCCAGCCCGCTCGGCGCTTCCCCTCATCGCGGGTCAGGTTTTGAGGTGCCGGAGCCCTGTTCGCCGCCGTCGCGAACAGGGCTCCGGTGTTTCTTGCGTCAGGCGTTGGCGAGCGACTTCTTCGATGCCTTGCGAAGCGCGTCGATGCTCCACGCGCCAGCACCCGTGAACGCCAGCAGCAGGAATGCCCACGAGTAGACGGCGGCGAGCTCGCCGCCGTTCTGGATGGGCAGCAGGCCGCGTGGCTGGTGCACGACGAAGTAGGCGTAGGCCATGGCGCCGGAGCTGAGCAGTGCGGCCCAGCGCGTCCACAGGCCGATCAGGATGAGGCCGCCACCGATGAGCTCGATGAGACTCATCGGACCACCCGGCCAGGACAGCAGGTCGGTTCCCTTCATCAGCTTCTGCACCCCGTGGATCACGAAGAAGAGGCCGATGACGATGCGGAAGAGCGCGAGGGCGTGCTCTCGTCGGTGCTCGAGGAACTCCATGGGCAGGGTCCTTCCGTGTCGCGGGGCAGAGGCAGGGCACAAAAGGTATGGACCAATTTCAGTGTGCCGGTAATGCGCCGCGGAGCATCTGGTTGACTGTTGCCCCTATGAAACGAGCACTGTTGCTGCCCCTGCTCGGCGTTCTCGCCGCGTGCGGCACCGATGTCGTCCAGAGCAACCCCGTGCCGGCACCCCAGACCACACAGGTCACCACCACGACCAGCGCGGCTCCGACAGTGCCGCCCGCGCCCCAGCCCGCGGCGGACGGCACGTGCCCCTACCTGGCGACGGCCTTCGTGGCCGAGGCGAACGGTCAGCGCGTGCCCAAGGTGAAACTGTCAACGGATCAGCCGCACCCGGCGTGCTTCTTCTACGCCAACGCGACCGAGATCCAGCTGACCGTGCGCGTGTACGTGGGCGACGAGCGGATCGCCAAGAAGATCGTGAACGAGGCGGCGCCGGACGGTTCACAGCCCGCGAGTTCGCCCGCCGGGTGGACCGGAGGGTACGTGAGCAACGACAGCGGCGTCGTCTACGCCGTGGCGAAGAACGACGCCGCTGTGGTCGTGACGAGCAACCAGAAGCAGTCGATCAAGGCTCGTCGCATCGCGGAGACCGCGATCACGAACCTGAAGCTCTGACTACTTCACAGGTTCTTTCGGCGTGGGCACCTGCCCGTTGAGGACGGGCTCCGGCAACGGGGCCTGCTCCTCGTCGTCCTGCAGGTGGATCTCCTCCGGCCTGCGCGTCAACGCGATGTAGCCGGCCACCGCGGCCGCGAGCAGCAGACCCATCACCCACGGCCAGCGGCGGCGCTTCGGTGCGCCGGCACCCATGCTCGCCGCGGCCTTGCGGATCTCCTTGGCGCGCGACTTGGCGTCCTTGCGCGCGTGCTTGGCGGCCTTTCGAACTTCCTTGCGCACTTCTTCGGCCTTGCTCATGAGATCGGCGCGCGTCTTCGCGCTCTTCTTCGCGAGGCGCTTGCGGGAGCGGCGGGTCTGCTTCTCCCAGTCCTCCGCCTTCCCCATGAGCGTGTCGGCCCGCTCCACGAGCGCGCCGCGCACCTGGTCCGTCGTGATGCCGCGCTCCGCGAGCTTGACCTCAGCGGCGTGACCAGCGCGAACGACACCCTGACGCGCGGCCTTCAGACCGGTGCCGACAGCCTTGCCAACGGACTCGCCGGCGCGGGTCATGACGTCCACCTCGTCCATCCTGTGCTCCACCCGTTTGTCGTCCGGTTATGTCTTTGAGTACCCATCGTGCCCCTTTCTGAACATCACCGCCGTAGATGGCACGATGGGGTGGTGGCTGACAGCAACGAATCCTTCGTCGGGACCAAGGTGACGGCGACCCTGCACACCACGCAGGGCGACATCCGCATCAACCTTCTCCCCGACCACGCCCCCAAGACGGTGGCGAACTTCGTCGGGCTCGCCGAGGGCACGAAGAACTACACCGAGGCGAATGCCAAGGGTGAGAACTCGGGCCCGTTCTACGACGGCACCCTGTTCCACCGCGTCATCGCCGGCTTCATGCTCCAGACCGGCGACCCGACCGGCACCGGCCGCGGTGGCCCCGGCTACCGCTTCGCGGACGAGTTCCACTCGGAACTGCAGTTCAACAAGCCGTACATCCTCGCGATGGCGAACGCCGGGCCCAACACCAACGGCTCGCAGTTCTTCGTCACTGTGGCGCCGACGACGTGGCTGAACTTCAAGCACACGATCTTCGGTGAGGTCGCGGACCAGGAGTCGCGCGACGTCGTCGACGCGATCGGCAACACCACGACCGGTGCGGGCGACCGTCCGGTCAACGACATCAAGATCGAGCGGATCACGATCGAACGCGCGTGAGCAACGCACCCGTGCCACCGGACGGGCCGATCGGAGCGGAGCCGGAAACCCCGGTCTGCGCACGTCATTCCGATCGGCCCACCCGGCTGCGCTGTACCAGGTGCGACCGTCCGGCGTGCCCGGACTGTCTGCGCGACGCCTCGGTCGGCATGCAGTGCGTGGACTGCGTGAAGGACGGTGCTCGTTCGGTGCGCCAGACCCGCACGTCGGCGGGCGCGGTGCTCTCGAACCGCGGGCCGATCGTCACGCAGGTGATGATCGCGCTCAACGTCCTCGCCTACGTGGTCACGGTCGTGCAGTCCGGCAGCCCGATGAACAACTCCCGCGCGGGACTGTTCACCGCCACGTCGCTGTTCCCCGAGGCCGTGGCCAACGGCGAGTGGTGGCGGATCGTCACGTCGGGCTTCATGCACTTCGGCCTGATCCACCTCGCGCTCAACATGGCCGCGCTCTTCGTGGTGGGGCCCATCGTCGAGCAGGAGCTGGGCAAGCTGCGGTACACCGCCGTGTACTTCCTGTCGTTGCTCGGCGGCAGTGCGGCGGCGTTCTACTTCGGCACCGTCTGCCAGCAGCTCGCCGGTGCGTCCGGCGCGGTGTTCGGCCTGATGGGTGCGCTGCTGATCGTGTTCAAGCGGCAGAAGCGGGACATCTCGACGATCGTCGTGGTCGTCGGCATCAACCTGGTGTCGAACCTCTTCACCAACGCCTCGCTGCTCGGGCACCTCGGCGGGTTCGTGATCGGCGGGCTGCTGACGCTCGCGATGGTGCGTGCGCCCCGGCAGGGCCGCAACCTCTACCAAATCGGTGCCGTGGTGGCCGCCCTGGTGTTGCTGGGCGTCATGTTCGCTCTGCGCGCGGCTCAGCTCGACACCGACGCGGAGGTCATCCTCGAGATCGCGAGGACCTGCCGGTGAATTAAGGGCGCAGTGCGTGCAGGACGCCTGCGACTTCTTCCGGATCGGCGCCGAGGTCCAGTTTCGTGAGCACCACGAGACGGTCGTCGGCGTCGAGTTCCAATGTCTGCTGTTCCCTGCCGAGCCGGCGGGTGGTCTGCAGCTTGACCTTCACCTCGTGCCACGGCAGGTGCGTGGTGTTGGCGAACCCGCGCACGGCGAGGCCGTCGACGTCCGCGGAGAGCCGCGGCCTGGCGATCGTCGCGAACGCCGCGAGGTACGTGACCAGCAGCGTTGCCAGTCCGACGAGAAGACGGCCCGCGTTGTCGCTCGTGATGATCGTGGCGAACGCGAGCAGGAGGGCGAGCACCCACGCGCCGGCGACGACCGGGGCGGGAGTGGACCAGGTGCGAGTCACACCGTCGAGTGTCCCGCATTGAATGTGGACAGCTGAACGTCTTCGCATGAGGGAAAACTCGCGCTTGTGCATTTTCTCGCAAAGTTGTCCACAGGACTTGTCCCCAATGGGGATGACTTACAGCCGTGTGCTTCGGTGACGCTCGGATGAACCAGGTGAACCTGGAGATGACAAAGGTCGGCCCGGACGTGTGACGTCCGGGCCGACCTCGACGAACAGTGAGCAGCCGCAGGCTGCGAGTGGCTGGTGCGCTCTAGCGCCAGCGCATCGTCATCAGCAGGCCGATGATCATCAGCGCGAAGCCGATGGCGAAGTTCCACGCGCCCAGCTCGAGCATGAACGGGATCTTCTCGGCCGCGATGTAGTTGACGACCAGCCATGCGAGGCCCAGCAGCATGAAGCCGAGCATGATGACGACGTAGACCGGGTGAGACGGTCCCGCTGCCTTGACCTTGACCGGCGTGCGGCGGTCAGTCGGTGCGGTGTAGGCCGCCTTCTTCCGGACCTTGGACTTGGGCATGCTGTCCTCGCCTGACGTGGATATCCCTCAGTGACGCAAGTTTACGTGCACTACTCGGGGAACACGTTAACGTAGCGGAGGTGGTCAGCGAACCACCTGGCAGACGCAGTTGTTTTCAGTTCACAGTCCGCGCGGAGGTACTCACGTGAACTCGGGACCGCCGCAGCCGCCTCCTAGGCGTCCTGCACCCCGTCGTGACGACCTGCATCACGTGCGGGCCACCCCGTCGCCACGCCCGTTGCCTCCGCCGGAGGCGACCCAGTTCACCAGCGCTTTCTCCGGCAGCCTGCCGCCGTCCGGTGCTCCACCGCGCCGCCCTGGCCCGCCTCAGGGACCGCCTCCCGCAGGCCCGACGCCGCCTCCAGGAACACCGCCGCGCGGAATGCCGCCACAAGGCGCGCCAATGCAGGGCCAGCCCCCACGCGCAATGCCACCGCGTCGTCCCCGCCCGGTCGATCCGCCCACCGAGGTGATCCCGCGCGTCGAGGACGATTACGACGACGAGTACTACGACGAAGACGACGACTACTACGGCGACGAGCCGGAGGCCAAGCCCGAACTGCCGCCGGAGAGCTTCGCGCGCAAAGCCGTCCGCGGTGTTGGCGAAGGCCTCATCACGATGGGCCTGGTCGTGCTGCTGTTCGTCGTCTACGAGGTCTACGTGACGGACCTGCTCTCCGCGGAGAAGCAGGCAGACGCCACCGCCGCGCTCGACTCCGAGTGGAGCTCGAACGTCGTGGCGCCGCCCCCGTCCGACCCGAACCGCCAGAACAAGGTGTCGCTGGTCGAGGGCAAGGCCTTCGCGAAGATGTACATCCCGGTCTTCGGCAACGACTGGAAGTTCTCGGTCGTCGAGGGCACCACCGACAAGCACCTCGAGATCGGCCCCGGCCACTACAAGGACACCGCGCAGCCGGGCGAGGCCGGCAACTTCGCCATCGCCGGCCACCGCGTCGGCAAGGGCGCGCCGTTCAACGACCTCGACCTGCTCCAGTCCTGCAACGCCATCGTCGTGCAGACCCAGACCCAGTGGTTCGTCTACCGGGTGCTCCCGATGAGCAGCGAGGTCGCCGGCTGGGCTGCCAACGCTCGCTCGAAGGAAGCGGCCTGCACCGGCGTCGCCCCGCTGTCCACCACGCTCGGCGACGCCTACGCCAAGACCGTGGGCCAGGAGATCGTGGTGCCGACCCAGGGCGAGGTCATCGCCCCGATCCCGCACCAGGTGAACACCACCGTCCCGGCCGACAAGCAGGCCCGCCTGCTCACCCTGACGACCTGCCACCCCCGGTTCTCCGACAAGCAGCGCCTGATCGTGCACGCCATCGAGACCAAGAGCTACCCGGTGGCCGACGGCTTCGTGCCGCCAGAGATGACGGAGGGCTGATGTACGGCTGGATCTGGCGGCACCTGCCGGGCCCGCTGTATCTGCGGATCGTCGAGGCCGTCGTGCTGACCGCGGGCATCATCGCGCTGCTGATGTTCGTCGTGTTCCCGTGGGCGGAGCCGAAGCTGCCGTTCAACAACGTCACCACGCAGTGAGCTGCTCGTCCGCGAGTCGCACGTACTCGCGGACGTAGCGGAAGTACGGCTCCGGATTCGTGTCGAACAGCGCGAACGCGACGTAGATGTCGTCTGCGTCCTCACTCATCCTGATGTTGATGCGCCAGGTGGCGTCGGTCCACTCGGACGGCGGCCGCCCGTCCAGGATTTTGCGGGCGGCTTCGCGGCCGATGAACCAGTCGGCTTCTTCCTCGGTCATCAGCGTGCTGCCGAGCTCGACCAGCACCTGCTTCACCAGCGCGGTGGCGTCGCCCGTTGCCAGACGGGTCGGCGATTCTCCCGCGAGCTCGCGCAGTGCGGGGGTGTCGACGCCCGCGACCAGCAGGTCGCACGCGAGCCACACCGCCTGGTCGGGCTCGACCGCGTGGTCGGCGAGGGCCACGTTGAGTCGCAGCACCATGTCGGTCAGTTCGGGGCTCACGGGACAAGTGTCCGTGCGAGAGCGATCGAATAAGTGAAGCCGCCACCGTGCCCACACACGTTGGCGGCTTCATCAGGGAACGGCGTCAGCCGTTCGAGATCGTGGTCATCTCCTCGCGCGAGACGACCTTCACGCGCTCACGTCCCTGCGCGGCACCCAACGCAGCTTCGTGCAGGTCGAGCCGGCCCCAGCCCTCGTTGGTCACGAACGGCACGCCGCGCTGCGAGAGGAACTCGACCACCGAGTCCGGGGCGGGCGACGTGCAGCGGGGGAGCGACGCGGCGTCGTCCAGCAGGCTGGTGATGGTCTCCAGCGCGTCGCCCTTGGTGTGGCCGATGAGGCCGATCGGGCCGCGCTTGATCCAGCCGGTGGTGTAGACGCCGGGGATCGGCACCTCGTCCAGGTCCAGCACGCGGCCGGCGAGGTGCGGGATGGTGCCCGAGACGTGGTCGAACGGGATGTCGGCCAGGTGCGTCGAGAGGTAGCCGACGGCGCGGTAGACGGCCTGGACGTCCCAGTCGGTGAAGACGCCGGTGCCTCGGACGTTGCCGTCGCCGGTCAGCTCCTGGGTTTCGGTGCGCAGGCCTGCGACACGGTCGGAACCGAGCACCTCGACCGGCGCTTCCAGGAAGTGCAGGTGCAGGCGGCGCGGGCGGGAGCCGACGTCGCGGATCGCCCATTCCTGCAGGGTCTTCACGATCATGGAGACCTGCTTGTCCGAACGGATCGCGGCCATCGACGCCTCGTCGAACTCGATGCCCTCGGCGTGGACGATCACCTCGACGTTCGGCGAGTGGTCGAGCTCGCGGAGCTCCATCGGCGTGAACTTCGCCTGGGCAGGGCCGCGGCGGCCGAACACGTGCACGTCGGTGACCGGCGAACCGGCCAAGCCCTCGTAGACGTTCTGGGGAATCTCGGTCACCAGCAGCTCGTCCGCGGTCTTCGCCAGGATGCGCGCCACGTCCAGAGCCACGTTGCCGACGCCGAGTACCGCGACGGACCGTGCTTCGAGCGGCCAGGTGCGGGGGACGTCCGGGTGGCCGTCGTACCAGGACACGAAGTCCGCGGCGCCGTAGCTGCCGGGCAGGTCGATGCCGGGGATGTCGAGCGGGCGGTCACAAGAAGCACCCGTCGAGAAGATGACCGCGTCGTAGAACGAGCGCAGGTCGTCGAGCTTGATGTCGACGCCGTACTCGACGTTGCCGAAGAAGCGGACGGACGGTTTGTCGAGCACCTTCTGCAACGCGCCCACGATCCCCTTGATGCGGGGGTGGTCGGGCGCGACGCCGTAGCGGACGAGGCCGTAGGGCGCCGGCAGCTTCTCGAAGAGGTCGATCTGCACGTCGACGTCGGACTTGGTCAGGATGTCGGCCGCGTACACACCGGCAGGGCCGGCACCGACTACGGCGACGCGCAAGGAACTCATGACACCTATTTTAGGGTAGCCTTACCTCTGTCCAGACGAGAGCTAACTCACTCGACTCGACCGACTAGGCTTCGTGCATGCGCGTGCTCGTGGTCGACAACTACGACAGCTTCGTCTACAACCTCGTCCAGTACCTCGCCCAGCTCGGGGCCGAGTGCGTCGTGCGGCGCAACGACGAGGTGGACCTCGACGAGATCAAGAACGTCGACGGCGTGCTCGTGAGCCCCGGCCCCGGTACGCCGGAGCGCGCGGGTTCCAGCATCGACGTCATCAAGACGTGTGCCGACACCGGTAAGCCGGTCTTCGGCGTGTGCCTCGGCCATCAGGCCATCGGCGTGGTGTGGGGCGGCACGGTCGACCGCGCGCCAGAACTCCTGCACGGCAAGACGAGCATCGTCTTCCACGAGGGCAAGGGTGTGCTCGACGGCGTTCCGAAGCCGTTCATCGCCACGCGCTACCACTCGCTGACGGTGCTGCCGGAGACGATCCCCGCGGAGTTCGAGGTCACCGGCAAGACCGAGACCGGCATCGTGATGGCCATGCGCCACAAGGAACTTCCGGTCGAGGGTGTGCAGTTCCACCCCGAGTCGGTGCTGACCGACGGCGGCCACCGGATGCTCGCCAACTGGCTCAGGGTCTGCGGCTTCGAGGTTCCGGAGGCGACGGTCGCGCAGCTCGAGAACGGCATGCGCACGCTCGCCGCGGCTGCTCGCCAGTAAGCGGTACCAAGCAAAAGGGGCGGCTTCCGCACGGAAGCCGCCCCTTGCGCTTTCCACTGCTTAAGTGGTCACGATCCCGAACTTGCCCACGACGATCGTCACCGTGGCGCCCTTGGTGATCGCCTGACCCTTGCCGGGGTTCTGCGAGATCACGGACTTGTCCTGGGACGGGTTGCTGACCTGCTGCTGGTCGACGTTGAGGTTGCCGTTCCAGCCCAGCGACTTCAGCTTGTCCCCCGCCTGCTTCTCGGTCAGGCCGGTCAGGTCGGGCATCTCGATCTGGTTGCCGCGCGAGACGTCCAGCGTGATGATCGTGTCCTTGGCCGCCTTGCTGTTGCCGGCCGGGTTCTGCGCGACGACCTGACCCTCCGGCTTCGCGCTGTCTACCTGGCGCACGTTGACCTTGAAGCCCGAGCCCTGCAGCGTCTGACGGGCGTCGTCCTCGTCATCTCCCACGACGTTCGGCACGTTCTGCTTCTCCGGTGCCTTGCCGAGCTGGAAGTTGATCGTGCCGCCCTTCTTCAGCTTCAGGCCGGCCTCCGGGTTCTGCGTCGCCACCTTGCCCTGCAGCTTGGTGTCGTCGACCTCGATCGACTCGGAGGCCTGAACGAGCTTGAAGCCCTCCTTGTCGGCGATCGCCTGAGCCTCCTGGGGCGTCTTGCCCTTGAGGTCCGGCACGGTCGCCTCGCCGGGCGGCTGGCCGACGTAGATCGTGACCTGCGTGCCCTTGGCCACCTGCGTGCCGTCCGGCGGGTCGTTGCGGACGACCTTGTTGATCTGGTCCGACGTGCACGGGGCCGCCGCGCCGTTCGCACCCGGCTCGCAGGCGAGGTCCTGCAGCTGCGGCACGAGGCCGGCCTTCGTGACCAGCTCCTTGGCCTCCAACGGGCTGCGGCCGGTGAGCGACGGAACCGAGACCTTGTCGTTGGTCGTGCTGCCGGTGTTCATGATGTTGTTGGTGATCCACGCGGCGAGGCCGAGCACGGCCACGCACAGGATCACCACCAACGTGATCATGATGGCCTTCTTGCGCTTGGCGCGCCGCTCTTCTTCCTCGTCGGCGATCGGGTCGTAGTCGTCGTCCGGCTCCGACTTCAACGCCGCGGGACGGTGCCTGCCGCCGCCGGACATCACCTGCGTGCGAGGGGTGCGCGCCTGCTCGTTCATCACGGCGGTGCGATCCTCGGCCGTCATCACGGCCGGCGCGGACGGACGCTGACCCGAGAGCACGCGCACCAGGTCCGCACGCATCTCGGCGGCCGACTGGTAGCGGTTCGCCGGGCCCTTGGACATCGCCTTCAGCACGATCGCGTCGAGCTGCGGCGACACCTTCGGGTTCAGCTGCGACGGCGCCTTCGGGTCCTCCCGCACGTGCTGGTACGCGACCGCGACGGGGGAGTCACCGGTGAACGGCGGCTCGCCGGTCAGCAGCTCGAACAGCACACAACCGGCCGCGTAGACGTCGGAACGGGCGTCGACGGACTCACCGCGCGCCTGCTCCGGCGAGAGGTACTGGGCGGTGCCGATCACCGCGGCGGTCTGGGTGACCGCGGCCTGGCCGTCGTGTATCGCACGGGCGATGCCGAAGTCCATCACCTTCACGGCGCCGGACTTCGTGATCATCACGTTCGCGGGCTTCACGTCGCGGTGGACGATGCCGTGCCGGTGGCTGAAGTCGAGCGCGGCCGAGACGTCGGCCATGACCTCCATCGCGCGCTTGCCCGACAGCGGGCCCTGCGTCTTCACGATGTCGCGCAGCGTCCGGCCGTCGACGAACTCCATGACGATGTACGGCAGCGGGCCGTACTCGGTCTGCGTCTCGCCGGTGTCGTAGACGGCGACGATGGCCGGGTGGTTCAGGGCGGCCGAGTTCTGCGCCTCGCGCCGGAAGCGTTCCTGGAACTGGGTGTCGCGGGCGAGGTCAGCGCGCAGCACCTTGATCGCCACGTCTCTGCCGAGACGGACGTCCCGCCCCTTGTGGACCTCGGACATGCCGCCGTAGCCGAGGGTCTCACCCAGTTCGTAGCGGTTTGAGAGCAGTCGCGGAGTGCTCATCGGTGCTTCGTCCCGCTCCTCGTCGACGGTGTTCCCAACTCGGTTCTGGTCTTGCTCATGGCGCGCACGTCACCTTCACCTGCGAGCCGGCCGCCACCGCGCCTGTCGGCGCTATGGCGGTGACCCGGCACTTCTTCAGGTCGCCCGGCGCTGTGCCCTGCGGGCTCTGCACCCTGGGCTCCAAGCCGTGGTCGATCAGGTCTGTCCTGACCTCTTCGCCGGAACGACCGATGTAGTCGTCCTCGTCGAGCTGCTTCAGCGCGTTGCCCGGAATCCGATCTGCGGAGTCGTTCGGGGTCACTGAGCTGGAGGTCGTTGTTCGGCCACCTTGCCCGTTGCCGTCGTTCGGCTTCACGACGAACTTCCACAGGACGACCACGCCGAGCACCAGCAGCACGGTCACCAGGAAAGCGACCATAACCCAGACCACGGTCCGGTTTCTCCCCGGTGGTGGCTGCATCGGTGCGAAGGTTCCGGTCTGGTGCGCCGGTTGCATCGCGGGATGGGTTCCGGGACGTCCCGGTCCTGTCGGATGGTGCTGCATCTGCGGCGGAACCGGCAGCGGCTGCGACACCTGGGGAGGTGGCGGAGGCGGCGGAACCACCATCTGCGGAGGTACCTGGGGAGCCATCTGCGGTGGCACGTTCTGGGGCACCGGCACCATCTGCGGCATCGTGAACCCGGACGGCGTCGGCAGCGGCTGACCCACCCGCACCGCGCTCACGGCGGCGGCGAACTCGCCACCCGTCCGGTAGCGCTGCCGCGGGTCCTTCACCAGCGTCGCCTCGATCAGCGCCCGCGCACCCGGCGGCACGTCCGGCGGCAACGGCGGCGCGATGTCGCGGATGTGCATCATCGCGACGGTCACCGCGTTGTCCGACAGGAACGGCCGGTGTCCCGCAAGGCATTCGTAGCCACACACTGCCAACGAGTAAACGTCGCTCGCCGGTTCGGCCTCTCCGCCAAGAGCCTGCTCTGGCGCGATGTAGTGCGCGGTTCCCATGACCATGCCGGACCGCGTCACGGGTGCCGCGTCCACGGCCTTCGCGATGCCGAAGTCGGTGATCTTCACCTTCCCCGACGGCGTGACCATGATGTTGCCCGGCTTCACGTCCCGGTGCACGAGCCCGCGTTCGTGGGCGGCCTGCAACGCGTTTCCGGTCTGCTCCAGCAGATCGAGCGTCACCTCGGCGGTCAGCCGGCCGCGCGAGATGATCGTCGCGAGCGGTTCGCCCTCGACGAGCTCCATCACGAGGTACGCCGTGTCCTCCGGTCCGTCGGTGACGGACGCGGTCTCGCCGTAGTCGTGCACCGACGCGATGCCGGGGTGGTTGAGCGACGCCGTCATCCGCGCCTCGGTGCGGAAGCGGTGCAGGAACTCGGGATCGCCGGAGAGCTCGGCCTTGAGGACCTTCACGGCCACTCGCCGGTCGAGCCGCTCGTCGGCGCCTTCCCAGACCTCGCCCATGCCACCGACCGCGATCCGCCTGGTGAGGCGGTAGCGGTCGGCGAGGAGCTGGCCCGTGGTGAGCATCAGCGACCCGCCAGGTACGCGTTCATCACGGCGCGCCCGATCGGTGCGGCGACCTTGCCGCCGGTGGCACCCAGACCGCGGTCGCCACCGTTCTCCACGATCACCGCGATCGCGATCTCCGGCTTCTGCGCCGGCGCGAAGGCGATGTACCAGGCGTGCGGCGGCTGGGTCTGCTGCTGGGTACCACCGACCTCGGCGGTACCGGTCTTCGACGCCACCTGGATGTTCGACAGACGGCCCTCGCCGCCGGTGTTGATCTCCGACTGGATCATCATGTCGCGCAGCACGGCCGCGTTCGCCGAGCTCATCGCGGTGTTGATCTCGTCGGGCTTGGTCTCGTCGATCGGCTTCAGGTCCGGACCCAGCGCCTTCGACACCAGGTACGGGTGCATCCGCTTGCCGCCGTTGGCGATCGTCGCCGCGACCATCGCGTTCTGCAGCGGCGTCACGCGGACGTCGCGCTGGCCGATGCCGCTCTGGTACAGCGCAGCCTCGTCCGGGATCGCGCCCAGGGTCGACGTCTCGACCGCCAGCGGCACGTTGAGGTCGTTGTCGTTGAAGCCGAACTTGTCCGACTGCGCGTTCAGCTTCGACTTGCCGACCTGCGCCGCCATCTCGCCGAACGCCGTGTTGCACGACTTCGCGAGCGCGGTCTCCATCGACACCGTGTCACCGGGGCCGCAGGGGATTCCGTTGAAGTTCGGGAACGCCGCGGAGGCCGTGCCGGGCAGGATGATCGAGCCCTTGGACGTGTACTGGCTGTCCTTGTTCTTGCCGTCGGCGAGCGCGGCGGCCGCGACGATGACCTTGTACGTCGAGCCGGGCGGGTAGAGCCCCTGCGTCGCGCGGTTGATCAGCGGGTTGCCGTTGTCCTTGGCGGTCAGCTCTTTCCAGGCCGCCTGCTGCTCTTCACCGTCGTGGCTCGCGAGCCGGTTCGGGTCGTAGGACGGCGTGCTCACCATCGCGAGGATCTCGCCGGTGCTCGGCTTCATCGCGACGACGGAGCCGGTGAAGCCCTTCGAGGTCAGCTGGTCGTAGGCGACCTGCTGCACCTTCGAGTCGAGCGTGAGCTGGACGTTGCCGCCCACCGGGTCGCGGCCGGTGATCAACGCGGAGACGCGGCGGGCGAACAGCCGGTCGTCCGAGCCGTTGAGCAGGTCGTTCTCGGCGCGCTCCATGCCCGACGTGCCGTAGGTGACGGACAGGTAGCCGGTCACCTGGGCGTACGCGGGACCCGCGGTGTAGGTGCGCAGGTACCGGAGACGGTCCGTCGTCTCCTTGACGTCCGCGATCACCGTGCCGTCCGCGACCGTGATCAGACCGCGCTTGCGGGCGTACTCGTCGAGCAGCACGCGCTTGTTGTACGGGTTCTTGCGCCACTCGTCGGCGTTGATCACCTGGACCCAGGTCGCATTGCCCAGGAGCAGCACGATCATCACCATCATTGCCATGCCGACACGGCGGAGCGGTGTGTTCATTTGGGACGCTCCACCATCACAGTGTGCTGGTCGGCGATAGCCGGTTGTTGCGGTTTCGGCTTGGGAGCCCTCTGCGGGGCCCTCGCCGCGGCAGAAATTCGCAGTAGCAACGCGACCAGGATGTAGTTCGCGAGCAGTGACGAACCGCCGTAGGACAGGAACGGTGCGGTGATACCCGTCATCGGGATCAGCTTGGTGACACCGCCGATGATGATGAACACCTGGAAGCAGAGCGCGAACGCGAGACCGCCGCCCAGCAGTTTGCCGAAGCTGTCGCGCACCGAGATGGCGCCGCGCAGGCCGCGCAGCGCGAGGACCATGTAGATCAGGATGACCGCGGCGAGGCCGACGAACCCGAGCTCCTCGCCGATCACGGCGGTGATGAAGTCGGTGTTCGCCTCGGGGATCATCTCCGGCCGGCCGGCGCCGAGCCCGGCACCACCGATGCCGCCGGTCGCGAGCCCGAAGAGCGACTGCGAGATCTGGTACCCGCCGCCGAGGATGTCGTAGCGGCCGATCGGGTCCTGCCAGTTGGCCACGCGCTGCTGGACGTGCGTGAAGAGCTTCCACGCGATGACCGCGCCACCGGAGAACAGGCCGATGCCGAGCACGACCCACGCCGCGCGTTCGGTGGCGACGTAGAGCAGCACCAGCACGATGCCGAAGAACAGCAGCGAGGAGCCGAGGTCCTTCTGCAGCACCATGACCGCGACCGCGACGCCCCAGGCCGCGAACAGCGGGCCGAGGTCACGCGCGCGGGGCAGGTCCATGCCGAGGAACCGGCGGCCCGCCGTCGTGAAGAGGTCCCGCTTCGACACCAGGAACGCGGCGAAGAAGACCATCAGCAGAACCTTGGCGAACTCACCCGGCTGGATCGACAGCGGGCCGATGCGCAGCCAGATCTTCGCGCCGTTGATCTCCGGCGCGATGAAGCCGGGCAGCACACCGGGCAGCATCAGGGCGACCAGCCCGACGAGGCCGAACGTGTAGCCGAACCGCGCCAGCGTGCGGTGGTCGGAGAGGAACTTCAGCGTCGCCGCGAACAGCAGCAACCCGATTCCGGTCCAGATGACCTGCTTGAACGCCACCGGGTCCCACACCGAGCCGTCCGGGAACGGGACGCCTTCGAGCGCGAGGTCGATCCGGTGGATGACCACCAGACCGAGGCCGTTGAGCAACGCGACGCACGGCAGGATCGCCGGGTCGGCGTAGGGCGCCCACCTGCGCACGGCGAGGTGGGCACAGGCGAAGAGCCCGAGGTACGCGAGACCGAGCCAGAGAATCCTCAGGCTGAGCGACCGCTCCTGGTTGAGTTCGACCAGGATCAGCGCCAGCGTCACGATTCCCGCCGCGAACGCGAGCATCACCAGCTCGGTGCCGCGCCGAGTCGGCGCTCGCAGTCCCGGCGACGTGCTCGTCGCCACCGACGCGCCTGGTGAACCTTCCCCGACGGGGACGGACGAGCCCATCAACTACGGACCCTCCCGGCATTCCACGCCGACCTTCTGCCCGGTCGGGGTGGGCGACGGCTCGGTGACCCCGGTGTCCGGGTTCGGCGAACCGTTCGCCGGCGGGGTGCTCGTGCCCGACGTGCTGCTCGGCGGCGTGGTCGTCGTCGTAGTGCTCGACGTCGACGACGTGTCCTTGCACAACGGCAGCAGGTGCTCCGTGCGCAGCAACCGCACGGCAGCGCGCGCGCCGTCGATCCCGTTGTCGCTGCGGATGCCCGCGGTGATGGTCTTGCGACCACCTTCCTGCAGGTCCTTCAGCGTGATCGGGGTGCAGCCCGTCGATCCGGGCGGACACGAGTCCTCGACCTTGGACGACAGCTTGAAGCCGAGAACGGTGCCGTTGAGACCGCGGAAGATCGCGACCTGGCCGTCCTCGGTGGCGCCGACGTAGTACTGGGTGTTGAGCCACAGCTTGCCGCCGACCGCGACGACACCGGTCAGCAGGAGCAGCACGAAGATGATCACGAACGCCTTGATGGCGTTGCGCTTCTTGCGCTTCGGGTCCTGTGGCGGTGGCGGCGGTGCCTCCATGCGCTGCGGCATCGGCGGGCGCTGCTGCGTGAGCGCGCTCGCACGGGACGCGGGGGAGTCGGCGGGAGTGTTGTGCTCCTCGCTGCCGTCCCCGGCCGCGCCACCGACGATCGGGTAGTCGTCGCCGAAGTCGACGTCCTCGACGTCCGCCACGATCACCGTGACGTTGTCGGGGCCGCCGCCCTTGAGCGCGAGCTCGATCATCCGGTCCGCGCAGGCCTGCGGGTCGGGGATGCGGATCGCCTCGTCGAGCGTCTCCAGGCTCACCACACCGGACAGGCCGTCCGAGCAGAGCAGGAACCGGTCACCGGACCGGGCTTCCCGCACGGTGAGGCTGGGCTCGAAGTCGTGGCCGGTCAGCGCGCGCAGCAGCAACGAGCGCTGCGGGTGCGTGGCGGCCTCGTCCGGCGTGATCCGGCCCTCGTCGATCAACGACTGGACGAACGTGTCGTCGTGCGTGATCTGCGCGAACATGCCCTCTCGGAGCAGGTACGCGCGCGAGTCGCCGATGTGCACGAGCCCGAGGCGGTTGCCCGCGAACAGGATGGCCGTGAGCGTGGTGCCCATGCCCTCCAGGTCCGGGTCGCTCGTCACGAGCTCGGAGATGGCGCCGTTGCCGGCCGCGACCGCGTCGCGGAGCTTGCCGAGGAGGTCGTCGCCCGGCTCGTCGTCGTCGACGTGGGCCAGCGAGGCGATGACCACCTTGCTCGCGACTTCACCGGCGGCATGTCCACCCATGCCGTCGGCGACTGCGAGCAGGCGGGGGCCCGCGTACACGGAGTCCTGGTTGTTGGAACGAACCAGGCCCCTGTCGCTGCGGGCCGCGTATCGAAGAACCAAGGTCATGAGCGCAGCTCGATCACCGTTTTGCCAATGCGGATCGGGGTGCCGAGAGGTACTCGCAGGGGAGCGGTGACCTTGGCTCGGTCTAGGTAGGTGCCGTTCGTGGAACCGAGGTCCTCCACGTACCAGTCGGTACCGCGCATGGACAGCCTCGCGTGCCTGGTCGACGCGAAGTCGTCGTCCAGGACGAGAGTGGAGTCGTCAGCGCGGCCGATCAGGATCGGCCTGCCGTCGAGCGAGATGCGGGTGCCGGTCAGCGCCCCGTGGGTGACCACGAGTTGCCGAGGCGCCTTGCTTCCCCTCGCCGACTTCTCGGACCTCCGGAATCCGGGCAGACCTGACGCCCGGAGCCCTGAGGCTGCGTAGAGATCAGAGCGGACCACACGTAGGGCGGCCAGCACAAAGAGCCAGAGGAGCACGAGAAAGCCCGCTCTGGTCAGCTGCATCACCAGCTCTGGCACCGGTTGTAACCGCTCCTGCCTTGAGTTGCTTACCGACGCCCGTGTCGACCACTAGCCAGCGGTGCGGAAGACCAGTGACGAGTGGCCGATGCGGACGACGTCGCCCTCCGCGAGCTGCCAAGTCTGCACTGGCGTGCCGTTCACCGTGGTGCCGTTGGTCGAACCGAGATCAGCGAGCATCGCATTCTGCCCGTCCCACGAAATTTCCAGGTGCCGCCTGGAGACTCCGGTGTCCGGGAGGCGGAAGTCGGCTTCCTGCCCACGTCCTACGACGTTTCCACCCTGCTTGAGGTTGTACGTCCGGTTGGATCCGTCGTCGAGGTGCAGCGTCGCGTTCAGCTGGCGGTTGGCACCCTGGGTGGCCGGAGGCGCGTATCCGCCCTGGTTGTAGCCCTGGTCGTAGCCGCCCTGCTGGCCGTAGCCCTGCTGCTGGCCGTAACCCTGGTCATAACCGCCGCCCTGCTGGCCGTAACCCTGGTCGTAGCCGCCGCCCTGCTGCTGCCCGTACCCCTGGTCGTAGCCCTGCTGGCCGTAACCCTGCTGCTGGCCGTAGCCCTGGTCGTAGCCGCCGCCGCCTTGCTGGCCGCCGCCGTAACCCTGGTCGTAGCCCTGCTGCTGGCCATAACCCTGGTCATAGCCCTGCTGGCCGCCGCCGTAGCCGCCGCCCTGCTGGCCGTAGCCCTGGTCGTAGCCCTGTTGCTGGCCGTAGCCCTGGTCGTAACCCTGCTGGCCATAACCCTGCTGCTGGCCGTAGCCCTGCTGCTGCTGGTCGTAGCCCTGCTGGCCGTAGCCGCCCTGACCATAAGGGTCCTGGGCGGGCTGGCCCTGTCCTTGTCCGTAGCCGGGTGGCTGGCTCATGGGTCGGTCTCCTGCGGTGCGAGGTTGTGCTGACCGTCGGCTGCCCGCTTTCACGTCGGGGTCGACGGACGAGCTGGTTCGGAACTGTCCGGTGTGCAGCGCCTCGGAGCGCTCCAGGGAGACTACGACGTCACCATAGGTATCCCATCCGGACTCGGCCAGGTGCTCCCGCAGGCCCTCTGCGAGTAGCTGGGTGATGCGTAGTTCATCCTGCTCATCGCCCGCAAGACGTTCGTGGTCCTGCGGTCCGAGTAGCACGGTGAAGTGGTTGGGGGCTAGCAGTCTGCCACCCGCGAGTTCGCGGATGTTGCTGTCACCCTCCCGTTGCAGCGCCTGTGCCACCTCTTGGGGCACCACGTTGCCGCCGAACACGCGCGCGAAGGTGTTGCCGACCAGACCCTCGAGCTTGCGTTCGAAACGTTGCAGGCCCACGTCGACTCCTTCCACTCGGTCGGGCTCCTGTACCGATCGTATCCGGGTACGACCAGGCCTACAGGGGGCGATTAGGAACCTGGTTTGGACGCGTGCTAGTGTTCCCAACGTCTCCAGGGGCAAGTGGCGGAATGGCAGACGCGCACGGTTCAGGTCCGTGTGTCCGAAAGGACGTGGGGGTTCAACTCCCCCCTTGCCCATCGAAAGACAGATGGAACCCCTCTCGCGGAATCGCGAGGGGGGTTCTTTCGTTGATCGGCAGTATCGGATTCCTTGATCCAACAGGTGATGTCTGTCACTCGTTCGGGGGTCGGCATGTGGGCGATAGGCGCACCGGATTTCGGCGCACAGCTCGAACTCGTGGAGCTTGCGGAGCCTGAAGCGGGCCCGAACGAGTTGAAGGTGCGGTTGTTCGCGGCGAGTGTGAACCCGTTCGACCGCAAAGTTCTGAACGGGATGCTTCGCGGTTCTGCCGAGCACGTGTTCCCGTTGGTTCCCGGAACTGATGGTGCGGGTGAGGTAGTTGGTTCCGGAGAGAGGATTTTCGGCACCTTCTTCCACCATCCCGTCGGTCGCGGAACGTACGCCGAGTACGTCACAGTTCCGGCCGGGAACGCGTTGGCGCCGTTGCCGGAAGACCTCGATCCCGCAGTTGCCGCCGCATTGCCGACCGCGGGTATGACAGCACTTCAGTTGGTCGAACGGCTGGGATCCGCGGAATCCGTCCTGATCATCGGACCCCACGGCGGTGTCGGGTCGTTCGCCGTGCAGATCGCGCGGGCGGCCGGCAAGCGGGTCATCCCGATCGAACGTGGCGACTCCCTCGTCGAAGCCGACGCGCTGATCGACCTCGTGAGCACCGACCGTTCGACGTTCGAGTCGAACGCGCGCTACGCGCCGTTGGCCTTCAACACCAACTACGTCTCCGCGGACAAGGCGCAGAACTTCGGCATGAAGGGGTCGCGCGAAACGCTCGTCCGGCTCGCGTCGATGGTGCAGGCGGGAGACCTTTCGGTGCCGATCGCCCGCCGCCTGCCGTTGCGCGATGCCGGCGATGTTTTCGCAGGTCACGGGCCCGGCAAGACCGTGATCATCATGTAGGTGGTCGTTCTGGCGCGGTGAACGGTCGACGGACGGTGACCGGCGCCGCTCACCGCCGTTTTGTCGCCACGCGTGGTGGACCCACTCTGAGCAGGTCTTTTCGTGCGTCCATCCGGATTAACGTCACCCAGACGGCAGCACCGTAGGACCGAACTCCCCGCGCCACTCTTCGACCGGTCACCGACCGGTCGGCGCCGTCGATCGCAACAGGCTCCGCGACCTGGAGAAGGGCCGCGCGCTTACTGCTAAGCCTTATGCAGAGCACGAGTCGAATCGCGGCGGATCGCCCGCCGCGGGTGACGAGGAGGCACTGGCGTGAGCAGCACCCCAGCAAGGATCGCGGCGCTCGGCAGCGCGCAGGGACTGTCGACCACCGCGCTCCCCGTTCCGGAACTGCCAGGCTCTGTCGAGGAGCTGGCAGCCGCCGCGGCGATCCGACTCGGCTGGCACGGCGTCGTCCTCCCCGAGATGGTCCTGATGGGCCGCAAGGTCGTCGTCGTGGCCGAACTGCTCGCCGACGCCCACGCCGAGCGCGTGTGCGTGGGTGCGGGCCCCGAGGCCGACAAGACCACCGTCTCCACGTGGGTGTGGCCGGAGATGGAAGGCCGCGTCCCGCCGGCCGCCGTCCGCATCGTCGGCGTCCTGGCCGTCGCCCGCCACTGGAGGACCGCTCTGGCCTCCGCCGTCCCCTTCTCCCGCTACGGCAACGCCGCAGTGGTCCTGCCCGAGTCGGTCGCCTTCTCGCACGACTACCTGTCGAACTGCCTGCCCCGCGTCCGCCGCTACGGCGTCTCGGTGCTGCTGGCCGACGACGACAAGGACCTCTCGGTCGACGTCTCCGGTCGCCAGGAGAACGTGCCCGCCGAGGACACCGCCATCACGCGCTGGGTCAACGAGCTGGTCTACGAGCAGGTGCTCGCCACCGCTTCCTGATCTACCGTCGGGGCCATGCGAGTAGTCATTGCCGGCGGACACGGGCAGATCGCGCTGCTTCTCGAGCAGCTGCTGGCCACCCGTGGAGACGCGGTCACCGCACTGGTCCGAAACCCTGATCATTTCGCTGATGTGTCCGACGCCGGAGCTGTTCCGGTGTTGTGCGACCTGGAGTCCGCGGACGTGGACTCGGTCGCGGAGTATTTGAACGGTGCTGATGCCGCTGTGTTCGCGGCCGGTGCTGGGGCGGGGTCTGGTTCCGCCCGCAAGGACACCGTGGACTTCGGAGCCGCCGCGCTCTTCGCTTCTGCTGCTGAGGTGGCTGGGGTGCGGCGGTTCGTTCAGGTTTCCACGGTTGGGATTGAGGCTGCTGACTCGCCGTCCGTGGATCCGGAGTTCGCGGTTTACCTCAAGGCGAAGAAGCTTGCCGAGGAGGATCTTCGGTCGCGTGATCTCGATTGGACGATCTTGCGGCCTGGGCCGTTGGTCAACGACCCGCCTACTGGGTTGGTGACTGTTGCCGCGCCTCGGTTGCCTCGGGCTTCGGTTACTCGGGCTGATGTCGCGGCTGTGTTGGCGGAGTTGCTCGACGCGCCGGCGACTGTTGGCAAGACGTTGGAGCTGACGAACGGTGAGACGCCTGTTAGTGAGGCGGTTCGGGCTGTTCTCTGATCTTGTCGGACCTGCTGAGTAGGTTGAGTTGTAGGGGTTCTCCTGGCGGGGGGACGCCTGCGGCAGCGTGGGTCCGTAGCGTTCCCCAGTTGCTTAGGGCGGGTCCTGTTCCGTACGCGTTCCTTGCGGGTGGTCGCCTTGCGATGGGCGCGTTCCTGTTGCGTGCTTCCCCTTGGGAGCTCTGCCCCAAACCCCGCCAATCTGATCAGGGGGCCAGCGCCGTCTGCGGGTTGATGGCACGCCTGTTGGTTTGGGCGGCTTGCTGTTTCGTAGGTGGTGCGGTCCGGCGGGCCCCGTCACGAGTCGCACCGGAGCGAGCCACAGCCGAGGGGTTGGGTCAAGTCGACGAAAAGCGTGTCGACT
>NZ_JBFAYI010000012.1:0-223098 GCF_040681245.1 Lentzea sp. NPDC051838 | reverse complement strand
CAACTCGACGAAAAGCGTGTCGAGTTGACACCCCTGACCTGGCGCGGCCAACGATCAGCCACGACTCGTGACGGGACCCACCCCACCTATTCGTTTCTTGGCTAAGGGCAGCTCGGCTTCGCCGTCGCCCAAGCAGCTCGGCTTCGCCTTCGCCACTGCAGCTCGCCTTCGGCGTCGCCCAGGCAGCTCGGCTTCGCCTTCGCCTTGCCTCGGCTTCGCCGTCGGGTCGCCTCGCCTTCGGCGTCGGCGTGGTGGGCGGCGTGCTTACTTCAGGCGGCGGCGGTATGCGAGCGTTGCTGCTACTGCGCCTGCCAGGGCACCTGCGCCCAGGACTGACGGGACGCCGATCTTGGCGGCTTTGCGGCCCGTTCTGAAGTCTCGGATTTCCCAACCCTTGCGGCGGGAGATTTCGCGGAGCTGCGAGTCCGGGTTCACGGCTACGGCTGTGCCTACTACGGAGAGCATCGGGACGTCGTTCGCGGAGTCCGAGTAGGCCGTGCAGCGGCGGAGGTCCAGGCCTTCCTTGGCTGCCAGGGAGCGGACTGCTTGGGCCTTGGCCTTGCCGTGGAGGAGGTCGCCCACCAGGCGGCCCGTGTAGACGCCGTCGGCTGATTCGCTCACTGTGCCCAGGGCGCCGGTCAGGCCCAGGCGGCGGGCGATGATTTGGGCTAGTTCGACGGGGGTGGCGGTTACCAGCCAGACTCGTTGGCCTGCGTCCAGGTGCATTTGGGCCAGGGCTTGGGTGCCCTTCCAGATGCGGTCGGCCATCAGTTCGTCGTAGATCTCTTCGCCGAGGGAGACGAGTTCGGCGACGCTTCGGCCCGCTACGAAGGAGAGGGCCTGTTCGCGGCTGGCTTTGACCGAGGCCGGGTCCTCTCGGCCGCCTACGCGGAACTTCAGCTGTTGCCAGACGAAGCCTGCTAGGTCGCTGGAGGAGAAGTACTTGCGCGCGGCCAGGCCTCGGGCGAAGTGGAAGATCGAGGCGCCCATCATCATCGTGTTGTCCACGTCGAAGAAGGCGGCCGCGGTCAGGTCTGTGGGCACGGCCAGGGAGGCTTCGAGCTCTGGCGCCGCCGCCGCGGCAGCCTGGATCGCCGCCTCCGCCGATGCCTCGCCGGCGAGCTCGGCCAGTCGGTCGCTCTCCACCTCACGCTTACCTGCCATGTCACAAGCCTAGCGATCAGGTCCGACGGAAAACGCTCGACTCAGCCGAAGCTGATGCCAGGGAGTAGTGGGAGCGAGATCGTGGGCAGCGGGAGGGGTAGCGGGATCGTGATTTCGGGCTTGCCGGAGGTGGGCGGGGTGGTCGTGCCCGGCTTGGCGGACGACGAGGGACCTGGGATGCCGGGGACCAGCGATTGGGACGGCTGCGTCGACGGCGTTGCGGAGCCCGACTGGCCGGGCAGGCCCGACGGCGTCGGTTGCGCCGAGGACTCTCGGTTCGGTGAGGTGTTCGGGTCCGTCGCGACGTTGGCGCACTCGTCCTTGGACGGGAGCGGGCCGAGGGTGTCGGACGAGCCGCTGACGATCGAGGAGCAGCCGGAGCGGGCGGCCAGGTCGTGGGCGCGTTGGGCGATGCTCGCCAGGAGCCACATGGTGGTGTCGGCGTGGGCGCCCGCTTCGCCGGGGAGGCGGGGGCGCAGGGTGCCGAGCTTCACGTACTGGGCCAGCGCCCAGTCGCGCAGGGCCGGGAGCGCCTTCTCGTCGGACGAGGCGGCGTAGGTGGTGAGCTGGCGGGCGCCTTCGACGGCGTCGGCGTTCAGGTCGGAGAGTGCGGTGAGCTGAGCGGACTCGTCCGAGGCTCGTTCGGCCAGGGTCTCCATCTCGGTGACGCGGGACGCGGCGAACTCCAGGTGCTTCAACGCGCGCGACTCGTCGTCGAAGGTCAGGCCGAGCGAGGCGCTTTCGGTGGTGCGCTTGATGCCGTAGAGCGGGTCTCCCGGGAGCGCGTCACGGCTGAGCAGCACACTCATACCGGCGAGCGACATGAGCAGGCACAGGACCGCGGCCGCCGCGACTGCTAATCGTGCGCGCGCTCCCACGCGTCTTACCGACGGGAGCACCAGGGGCTTCTCGGGCGGGGGCGCGGTGAGGATGCGCTGTTTCATGCGCGCGCGAGTCTCGGCGTCCGGGCCCACGTCCATGGCCCTCAACATCTCGACGATCGCCAGGTCGTCGGCCAGATCCGAGTCGCGGCCGACCGGCTGCGGACCGCCTTCCACCGCACGGGCGAATCGCTCGTGCTCCGTGTGCCGCCACCGCGGTGTGCTTCCCTTACCGTCCATCTCAGCCCGAGTAACGAAGTTGATCTAGTTTGGGTTACGCCCGTGTCGTCGTGATCACCGCAACCACGACGGAAGGATCTGCGCGAGCCTGCGCACGGCCCGGTGTTGAAGTGCCTTCACGGCGCCCTCGTTGCGGTCCATGAGCGCCGCGACCTCGGACACCGACTTGCCTTCGATGAACCTCAGCACGATGCACTCCCGCTGGTCGTCCCCCAACTGGGAAACGCAGCGGAGCAGCTCCGCGTTGGTCGCCTCGGTCATCACTTCCTGTTCGGGACCGCCGGTCTCCTCGCGGTTGTCCTGGAGCTCCGCCGTCGTGACCTCGAGCCGGTAGCGGCTCGACTTCACGTGGTCGAACACGATGTTGCGGGCGATCGTGACGAACCAGGCGCCCACGTCCCGCCCCTGGTAGCTGACCGAACCGATGCTGCGCAGCGCGCGCAAGAACGTCTCACTGGTCACGTCCTCGGCGAACGCGCGGTCGCCGCCCACCCGGAAGAGGACATAGCGAAAGACCATGTCGACGTACTTGTCGTAGAGCACGCCGAACGCCTCGGTGTCACCCTCCTGGGCGGCCTTGACGAGCTGCCACGGCTCGTCGCCTGCGTCGTCGTGCTGACCTCCCGTCATGGTTCGGGTGGTCCTGATCGTGGTCGGTCGTGCCCTTGCAGTCATCGGCTGGCGGCACCTCCACAGAGTCGCCGTGGCGGCAGCATACGTGTTGTTACTCCGTAGTAGGTAGCGGACGGGGTTGCGATGTGGAGACGCGCGAACCACGGCTTCGTGACGCTGGCCACGCGTGGAAGACTGCTCGGAGCGTCCAGTTGTTCATGAGGAGGCCATGTTGACTTCCGCTCGCAATGTCGCAGATCTCGTCCGTGCTTCGGCACAGCGGGGGCCGAGCCACGTCGCAGTAGTCGACGTCGCGAGCGGTGTGAGCCTCACGTGGGAAACCATCGACGGTGCGATCGATGCTTTCGCCCGCCGTTTGGCCGATTCCGGTCTCGAACCGGGCGACCGAGTGGCGGTACGGCTCCCCACCTCGCCCGAGTTCGTGGTCGCGGTCTTCGGAATCCTGCGCGCGGGCGGCGTCGTGGTGCCCACCGGCCCCGGCAACCCGCCGCGAGAGCTTCAGCGGATCCTGGCCGACTCCGGCGCCGCGCTGCTGATCGGCGACGGCGAGGGCTCCGACGCCACCGTGCTCGACGTTCCGGACGTCAACGCCACCGCGGAGCCGTTCGAGGCTGTGCGCGGCGGCGAGGACCTGGCGGTGCTCGGCTACACCTCGGGCACGTCCGGCGTGCCGCGCGGGGCGATGCTGTCCCACCGCGCGCTGCTCGCGAACGTCTCCCAGTGCGCCTCGCTGCGGCCCGCGCCGGTGACGGCAGGGGACCGCGTGCTGCTCGCGCTGCCGCTGTTCCACGTCTACGGCCTCGGTCCGGGGTTGCTGCAGGTCGCGGGCGCGGGCGCCACGGCGGTGCTGCTGGAGCGCTTCGAGCCGGGCAACGCGCTGGACGTCATCGAGCAGCACCGGGTCACCACGATGGTCGGCGTGCCGCCCATGTACCGGGCGCTGCTGGCGAACCCGATCGAGGTGCTGCGCGAGAAGCTGGCCACGGTCCGACTCTTCACGTCCGGTGCCGCGCCGCTTCCGGCGGGGGTCATCAACGAGATGCGCACCGCCATCGGCATCCCGGTGTTCGAGGGCTACGGCCTGACCGAGACCGGGCCTGTGCTGACGTCCACGCTGGTGGGAGGCGTGCCGAAGCCCGGTTCGGTCGGGCAGGCGCTGCCCGGCGTCGAGATCCGGCTGGTCGACACGGACGGTTCGGTGCTCGACATCGACGAGGACGAGCCCGGCACCGGCCTGGTGTCCGCGAAGGGCGACAACCTCTTCAGCGGCTACTGGCCCGACGGTGCGCACGGGCCTGATTCTTCCGGGTGGTTCCGCACCGGCGACGTCGGTTTCATCGACTCGGACGGCGACCTGCACCTGGTCGACCGGGCCGGTGACCTGATCATCGTCAACGGGTTCAACGTCTACCCGCACGAGGTCGAGCAGGTCATCGGCGAGATGCCCGCTGTGCTGGAGGCCGCGGCCGTCGGCGTTCCGGACGAGAAGACCGGCGAGTCGGTGAAGGTCGTGATCGTGCTGCGGGACGGGCAACAGGCCACGTCCGAGGACGTCGTGGCGCACTGCGCGGCCCGGTTGGCGAAGTTCAAGGTGCCCACGTCGGTGGAGTTCGCGCCCGCGCTGCCGCACTCGCCCACCGGCAAGCTGGCGCGCGCTGTGCTGCGGAAGCCGTTGGGGGCGTGATGACTCACCACGTGACTGTCATGAGCCGCGTGAACTGCCACCTTTGCGACGTCGCGAAGGTCGAGGTCGAGCGGATCTGCGGTGAGGTCGGTGCCACCTGGTCGGTGGAGGACGTCGACTCGGATCCGGAGTGGCGTGCCGAGTACGGGGATCAGGTGCCGGTGTTCCTGGTCGACGGGGTCGAGCACGGGTACTGGAAGGTGGAGGAGGACCGCCTGCGCGCGGCCCTCAGCTAGTCGGCCAGGCCCAGCTCGCGCCACCCCAGCTCACCGGCCGGAGTCAGCACCACCGCGCGAGTCGTCCCGATCCGCCGAACCCATCCACGCTCGAAGAACACCTGGCAGAGGTGCGCCCCGGCGGCCCCCGCGAGGTGCGGGACGCGTTCCGTCCAGTCCAGGCAGGCCCTGCTGACCTGGCGTTTCGACGGCTCGAAGCCCAGCTCCTTCAGCCAGACCAAGCCGGACGAGGTGATCGCGAGATCGGCGGTCACCACGCCGAGCTCCAGCAGGCCGGACTTCAGCGCGATGCCGAGCCGCCCGGCCAGGTGGTCGTAGCAGGTCCGGCCGCGCGCCATCGCCTCCGACGCCGAAGCCGCGCGCAGTCCCCGTGCAGGCTTCGGCCCGGCGAACGCGGTCATGGCCTCCAGCAGCTCGGCCACGTGCGGACCCGCCAGCGACACGTACCGGTGCCGTCCCTGGCGGTGCTCCACCAGCAGGCCGCCCTCGATCAACCGCGTCAGATGCTCGCTGGCGGTCGAAGGGGCCACACGGGCGTGAGTGGCCAGCTCGGTGGCCGTCCACGCCCTGCCGTCCATCAGGGCCTGGCAGAACGCGGCCCGTGTCCGGTCGGCGAGCAGTGCGGCCAATGCCTCCATGCGGCCATTCTGCGGCCGGAACACTTCGGCCCGCGCCGAAACGTTCCGAGCCTACGTTCGAGCGCATGACCGAAGAGCTGCTGAGCCTGCCCGTCCCGTCCGTACCCGACGGCCAGAAGGGCGTGGCGTGGCTTCGTGCCAACGTCGTCCGCTTCAGCAACGGCGCCGAGCACGCACGCAGGCGCGCGCTCACGGCCGAGCTCGTCGAGAACGTCACCTCGCTCGACGAGCTGGCGAGGGCGCTGAAACTCCCCGGCTCGCTCGGCGACATCGCCGTGATCGCGCCCTGCTACCAACCGCACGAGCCGATCACCGACGAAGCGGACGCGGCGGTCGAACGGCTCGCGAGCAGCCACGACGAGGAGACAGCGGCGCGGATCGGGCTGCTCGTGCAGGCCTGGGCGGCCACTCACGCGCTGGCGAAGAACCTCGAAGCCGGAAGTTCGGCGGCCCCGGTGCCGATCACGCGCAGGGCCGCGCAGGACGGCGTGATCGAGGTCAGCCTGGAGAACCACCCGTTCGGGCACGGCGCCCACGCCTGCCCCGGACGGGATCTCGGCATCCGACTGGCCAAGAACATGGCGTTCCGCGCGATGCACCACCAGGACGAGCCGCTGGTCCTGCCCAACGCCTGGGACTACACGTCGGCGGCCGCCCTGCACGCTGCGGGCTTCAAGGCGATCGGCACGACGAGCCTCGGGGTCGCGGCCGCGCACGGCATCCCGGACGGGATGGGACTGGCCGGCGAGCAGGCCATCGCGCTGGCCAAGCTGCTGAGGGACCTGCCCTGCCCGATCACCGTCGACTTCGAGTCAGGGTTCGGCCTGGACGTGGCCGAGCTGGTCGCGAACCTCGACGCGGCGGGCGTCAACCTCGAAGACGGCCGTCCGCACGGCCTGGCGTCAGCGGAAGAGCAGGCGCGCCTCATCAGCAAGGTCAAGGAGCGCGCGCCAGGCGTGTTCCTGAACGCCCGCATCGACACCCACTGGCACGGCACCGCCGTCGAGGAGACCGAGGAGCGCGCCAAACGCTATGTCGACGCCGGCGCGGACGGGATCTTCGTGCCAGGCCTGACCGAGCCGCGCGACATCGAGAAGCTCGCGCACCTGGCGCCGCTGAACGTGCTCGCCCAACAGCGCTCTCCGAAGGAGCTCGGCAACCTCGGCGTGAAGCGCATCAGCACCGGGTCGTTGCTGTTCAGGGCCGCCCTCCAGCACACCGTCGCGACCGCGAGGGCCGTTCGCGACGGTGGCGTGCCGGAAGCCTTCAGCTACGAAGAGGTGCAGGCGTTGATCTAGCCGAGAAAGACGTTCCGCCGCTGCGTGAGCAACCGGTAGAGCGTCTGCTGGATCGTCTCGCGGATCTGGTCGGTGAGGTTGAAGACCAGCATCGGGTCCTCTGCCGGGTTCTCCCCGAACACGTCGGTGCGGATCGGCTCGCCGAACTCGATGTACCACTTCGACGGCAACGGGATGGCGCCCAGCGGCCCGAGCAGCGGGAAGAACGGCGTCACCGGGAAGTACGGGAAGCCCAGGAGGCGCGCCAGCGATTTGATGTCGCCGATCATCGGGTAGATTTCCTCGGCCCCGACGATCGAGCACGGGATGATCGGCACGCCGGTCTTCAACGCCGCCGAGACGAAGCCGCCGCGGCCGAAGCGCTGCAGCTTGTAGCGGTCCTTGAACGGCTTGCCGATGCCCTTGAAGCCCTCCGGCCACACACCGACGAGCTCGCCGTTCGACAGCAGTCGCTCGGCGTCCGGGTTGCACGCGAGCGTCTGGCCGGACTTGCGGGCGAGCGCGCCCAGCAACGGCGTCTTGAACACGAGGTCCGCGCCCAGCATGCGCATGTGGCGCTGCGCCGGGTGCTCGGACGCGATGCCGTAGGAGGTCATCAGGGCGTCGAGCGGCAACGTGCCGGAGTGGTTCGCCACGATGAGCGCGCCACCGGCCGTCGGGATGTTGGACAGCCCGATCGTCTCGACCCGGAACCACTTCTCGTAGAGCGGCTTGAGCGGGGGCATCAAGACGTTCTCGGTGAGGTCGCGGTCGAAACCGAACTCGTCGATCTGGTAGTCGCCCGCGATCCGCCTGCGCGCGAACGACAGCAGGTCGGCCAGCCTGCGTTCCCAGTCCGGTGTCTCGGACTGCTGCTGCGCCGGCTCGGGAACCACCTCGACGTGGCGCGATCTGCGCGCGGCGTCGCGCTCCGGGTCGTGCAGCGGGATAACGCGTGCTCCTGCCACTGCGTTCATCTCCTCAAAGGCAAAGATCAGCGGAAACGAGCGGCTGCGTCGAGGATTCCCCGTTCGGCAGCCTCAATCGTCTCTGGGTCGATGAACGGCTTGAGACCTCGGCCGCTCACGTAGTCGTCGAACGCCTGCTGGGTGGTCCACCGCGGCGTGAACCCGAAGTCCTTCTTCAGCAGGGTGGTGTCGACCACGCGCCCCCAGTTGAGGAACCTCATCTGGTCCGGCGAGAAGTCGACGAGCCGGGCGCTCCGGAAGAAGCCGCCGACCGTGGGCACGGCCATGCTGGGCACCGGCAGGTTCAGCCTGCCCGCCCGCCGGATGGCCTGCGACAGCAGCAGCACGCCGTCGCCTCCCACGTTGAACACACCGGGCAGGTCGTGCAGCGTCGCGCGTTCGAGGACAGCGAGGGCGTCCTCGGAGTGCAGCAGCTGCACGCGAGCGTCGTAGCCCAGGACGGTGGGCACGACCGGGAGCGCGAAGTAGCGCGTGAGGACCGTGTCGATGCGCGGCCCGATGAAGTTCGTGAAGCGCAGCGTGGTGACGTTCACGTCCGGCCTGCGGCGACCGAACCCGCGCACGTAACCCTCGACCTCGACGGCGTCCTTGGCGTAGCCGGACGACGGCAGGTCCTTCGGGCCCATGTCCTCGGTGAACACCGCCGGGTCACGCGAGGAAGACCCGTAGACGGCGCTCGTGGACTTCACGACGAGCTTCTGCACCTTGGGCGACTTCTGGCACGCGGCCAGCAGCTGCATGGTGCCGATGACGTTCATCTCCTTCATCGCCGTGCGACCGGTGGGCCCGGCCGGGTTGGCGGTGACCGAGGCGTGGACGACCGTGTCCACGTTCGCGGTGGAGATGACCTTGCTGATCAGCGGGTTGCGAATGTCCGCCCGGACGAACTCCGCCCTGCCCATCCTGCGCAGGAGGTCACGTGGCGGCGGTTCGGTGTCCACACCGAGCACGCGCTCGATGTCCGGGTTCGCGGCGAACCGCGCGGCGAGATGACCGCCGAGGAAGCGGCTGACTCCGGTGACGAGGACGACCTTGGGCGTCATGCGACTCCAAGCAGAAGGGCGTTGCGATTGGTCGATGCTACAAGCCAGATCTGAAACCGGAGGGGGCCGGAACGCCGTCTTGACGCAGGTCACGCAGGCTTTACCGGCTAATCACCCGATCGGCGGCGACCGTTCCCGTGTTTCCCGCCCGTCGTCTCACTGGGTGATATTCCGTGCGACTGCAACCACCCGGAAAACGCAACCGCCGCCGGTCCCCAAGACGGGAACCAGCGGCGGTAAGAGCGCAAGCGGGCTTACTTGCCGCGCTTCCTACGCTGAACCCTGGTCTTGCGCAGCAGCTTGCGGTGCTTCTTCTTCGACATGCGCTTGCGGCGCTTCTTGATGACCGAGCCCATGCGGGATCCTTAGCTCTAGACGTTGCTTTGACTGGCGCGCCCCAGCCTTGGCCGTGTCAAGCACGGCGCGCCGGTAAGCACGATCGGCCTACCAGTCTACCCGCTGGGGTTCGCCAGTCTTCAGCCACGTCTTCCGGCGCCGTCAGCCGGCGTCGAAGTACGCGTTCTCGAGGTAGGCGTGGACAGCCTTCTCGGGCACCCGGAACGACTTGCCGACCCGCACAGCGGGCAGCTCACCGGAGTGCACCAGGCGGTACACGGTCATCTTCGAGACCCGCATCATCGAGGCCACTTCGGCCACGGTCAGGAACTGGACCTGAGCGAGACCTGTTCGTTCGTTCTCCTTCGCAGGCATGTATCACCGCATCCTTCGACACGTGTCGTGCCGTCGGTCTTCCCCACCGACGGTTCGACACGCACGTGCTGCCTTTGAGAGTAGCGGGACTGGTGTGACTCCTGCGACGTCCAACCAGTCAGTCTTCAGGGGACGCGGGGTCCCGGTGCGGGAGCGGAGGCTCTCCGCGGCTGTTCTGAGACCGGATGCAACGTTGGGGGTCACTTCTTTGTTGGGGGTGCGAAGTCGAGGTCGAGTTGATGATCGGGAGTTGCCGATGGAGTTCACCGAGTACGTGGCAAGGCAGCGTCCCGCGCTGATGCGGTTCGCCACTGTCCTGACCTGCCGGACGTGGCTGGCAGAGGAGCTGGTGAGCGACGTGCTGGGCCGGGCGTTCGAGCGCTGGGACCGGATCTCGGGACTGGACGAGCCGCACGCCTATGTGCGGCGGATGGTCGTCAACGACTACCTGTCCTGGCGCAGAAGGCTGACCCGCACGTCCCCGCGCGCCGAGGTCGAGCCGATGGCGATCTCCGACGGCACGGACGAGCGGGCCGAGCGGGACGCGATGATCCGCCGCCTCGCCGACCTGCCCAGGAAGCAGCGGGCGGCTGTGGTCCTGCGCTACTACGCGGGCCTGTCCGACAGGGAGATCGCCACGCAACTGGGGTGCCGGGAACCGACCGTGCGGAGTCAGATCCATCGAGCGCTCAACGCCCTGCGCATCGACCTCACCGCCACCGCCCCCACCTTCCAGGAGACCTCATGAGTGACCTGCGCACCCTCCGCGACGCCTTCGCCGAGCTGGACCGGCGCGCCGACGCCGCGACCACGGGTACGGCCCCGGTCGTGCGGCCGCGACGGGTCATGCGGCTGGTACCCGTCGCGGCCACCGTCGCCGCGGTGGCCTGCCTGGTCGCGGGTGCGGTGTGGCTGGTGCCGCGCGACCCCGGCACGCAAGTCGCCGGCCCGCCGACCACCGCACCGTCGACGACCACGGGGCGCGTCTCGCTCCCCACCTCGCCGGACGACCTGATCGCCCGGTTCAGGGTGGTGCTCGGCGACACCGCGACGTTCGAGGTGACCGACAAAGGCACCGTGCCCAAGGCTTCCCCGTCCGGGCAACCGGGGTCAGAACCGGGCGTGATCAGGCTGGACGGCCCGGACGGCTACCCGTTCGCCGGCGGGACGCTGACCTCTGCGGACGTGACCGGGAGCTTCAACCTCGCGGTCCACTTCAGCGATTCCAAGCCCACGGAGTGGTGCCGCCTTGCCCGCACGAACGGCTGTGATGTCAGCACGCTGCCCGGCGGCTCCCGGCTGGTGACCGGGACCGGGCAGGAGGCTTCCGGCGCGGTGTGGCACCTGGCGTGCCTCGTGCGGCCCGACGGAATGATGGTCATCATTCGCATGGGCAACCAGGAGGACCCCGGCGGCGCTGTGCCCAACACACCGGGCGGCCGGTTCCTCGGGCCTCGGCCGCCGTTGACCCTCGACCAGCTGAAGGCGATCGTCACCTCCGACAAGTGGTGACGAGGTTCGTGATGGCCGGCTGCCTCGGTGGCCGGCCATCAGCCTTCACAACGCGTGTACTGCTCAGTCCTCGTGCTGGCGACCGAGTTCGACGGAGCGGTCGCGGGCCGACTCGATGGCGGCCAGCAGGGCCGCGCGGACGCCGTGCTTCTCCAGCTCGCGGATCGCCATGATCGTCGTTCCCGCAGGTGAGGTGACCGCCTCGCGCAGGATGACCGGGTGCGACGAGCCCTCGTTGAGCATCGTCGCGGCACCCACCGCCGACTGGATGATCAGCTGAGACGCCAGGTCGCGCGGGATCCCGAGCAGGATGCCCGCGTCGATCATCGCCTCGACCAGGAAGAAGAAGTAGGCAGGACCCGAGCCGGACAGGGCCGTCACCGCGTCCTGCTGCGACTCCGGCACGACCGCGACCTTGCCCACGGTCGAGAGCAGTTCCTCGACGACCTTGAGGTGCTCGGGCGTGGCGTTGGAGCCGCCGGACACCGCGCTCATGGCCTCGCCGACGACCATCGGCGTGTTCGGCATGACCCGCACGACCGGGGTACCGGAAGGCAGCCTGCGCTCGTACAGCGCGGTCGGCAGACCCGCGCACAACGAGACGATGAGCGTGCCCTCGCGCAACACCGGCTTCAGCTCGGTCAGCAACGGCTCGATGTCCTGCGGCTTGACCGCGACGACCAGCACGTCGGCCTTCTCGGCCGCACCGGCGACCGTGACCGCCTCGAACCCGTACTGCTCGGTGAGCGAGCGCGCACGGGCCTCGTGCTTCTCGGTGAACATCAGATCGGCGGCCGACCGGCCACCCTGCAGAAGCCCGGACAGCAGCGCCTCACCGATCTTGCCCGCGCCGAGCACCGCGATCTTCGTCATCGGTCAAGTCTCACACAGCAGGCGTGAGTGCCAACTGCCGTGCCTGACACACCAGCCGACCGGCCGCGTCGATCACCGTGGCGTCCTCGTCGAACCACTGCCCGTGCACCGCCTGGCAGGTCACGTGGATGCGCAGCCACCCCGGCGCCGGCCGCGCGCGCAGCAACGCCGTCAGCTGCACCGTCGGCGACCAGCCGAAACGACCGAGGTTGAACGTCACCGGCATCGACAGGTCGCCCGCCAGCAGCGCGAAGTACGGGTCCGGCTGCTCGTCGGTCGGCCGCGCCCACAGCTTCAGCGTCAGCGGACCGTCCGTGCGCCGGTCGAGGAAGGTCGCGCTCTCCCGGTCCACCCGCAGGTCGCACAGACTGCCGACCTTGTAGATGCCACCGGTCGGGAACGTCGCCAGCTCCACCGCACCGGGCGGCGGCGCGGCGGGCATCGACGGCAGGTTCACGTAGTCGGCGCGGTGCTCGGGGATCCGGCCCGTGGTGACACTCGCCTCGACGCACACCTGACCGCGCTGTTCGAGCGACACCGCGACGACCGTTGCCGTCCGCCCCGCCTTGCGGATGTCGGTCCTGACCAGCACCGGACCGACTTCGGGCGCGCGCAGGAACTGTGCGGAGACCGCGAGCGGATCGCCGTCCGCGACCTGCGCGGCCGCGCGCGTCATCACCGCCAGCAGGAAGCCGCCGTGGGGTTTGGGGCCGACCGTCCACTCGGCGGGCAGGGACGCGGTGAAGGTTCCGTCACCGAGCGACCGGACCGCACTGGACTTGGTGAAGGTCATGAGCGGCTGGCCAGCGACCGCAAGAAGAAAGTCACGTTGGCAGGCCGTTCTGCTAGTCGCCGCATGAGATATCCGTACCACTGCTCGCCGTAGGGGACATAAACCCGTGTGCCCAGACGCCGCTGTTCCTCGGGCCTGATGCCGTAGAGCATCTGGTACTCGAAGTCAGTTTTGTCATACCAGCGGGCCCGTTCGCCAATGATTTCGATCAACCGCGGATCGTGGGTGGCGAACATCGGGTACCCCTCGCCGGCGAGGAGAACGTTGAGGCACCGCACGTAGTTCAGGTCGACCTCGTGCGGTTCCTGGATCGCCACGTCCGCGGGCTCCGCGTACGCGCCCTTGACCAGCCGAACCCTGCTCCCGGGCCCCGCGAGCTGCTTGCAGTCGTCGAGCGTGCGGTGCAGGTACGTCTGCAGCACCGCGCCCACCCACGGCCAGCTGCGCCGCAACTCGTGCAGGATCTGCAGGGTCGAGTCGGTGGTCGTGTGGTCTTCCATGTCGAGCGTCACGGTCGTCCCGCACTGCTCGGCCGCGGCGCAGATGCGACTGGCATTCGTCAGGGCGAGCGACTCGTCGAGAGCCTGTCCAACTGCGGACAATTTGACGCTGACCTCGGCGTTGTTGGACAGCCCAGCGGCGTGCAGCGCGTCGAGCAGCTCCAGGTACGCCTGGACCGTCTTCTCCGCCTGCGCCTTGTCGGTGGTGTCCTCGCCGAGGTAGTCGAGCGTGACCGGCAGACCGAGCCCGCGCACTACCTCAACGGCGTCCGCGGTGGTCTCGCCCGCGACGAATCTTTTGACCACATCTCGGCTGATGGGCGCGTTGGCGACGAGGTGGCGGACAGTCTCGTTGCGAGACGCGGCCATGATCAACGCTCGCAGCGGGTTCACACCACGAACCCTAACTCGCCACTCGACTCACCGGTGCCCGGACTCGCGACCGGGCTTACCTCGGCAGCGACGAACGTCCCTGGCCGGAGCCACCCTCGGTCGGCCAGTCCAAGTGCAGCCGCGCGAACAGCAACGACTCCGCGAGCATTTCCCTGCGCGCGGCCGGCGTCGCGGCCCGCCGGGTGTTGACCTCCAGCACGACCTGCCCGTCGAACCCGCCGCGCGCCAGCATCTCGCACAGCTCCGCGCAAGGCTGGGTCCCGCGGCCGGGAACCATGTGCTCGTCCTTCGGCGCCCCGGACCCGTCCGCGAGATGGATGTGCCGCAGCCCGTCGCCCATGCGTTTGGCCAGCTCCAGCGCGTCCATGTGCGCGGCGGCGGAGTGCGAGAGGTCCAGCGTGTAGTTGGCGTGGCCCACGTCGGTCGGGTCGACGGACGGTTTGAACGCCGTCATCTCCACCGAACGCCCACGGCCCAACGGCCGGCGCACGGGAAACATGTTCTCGACCGCGATCGCGATCCCGCTCTCGTCCTCCAGCGACGACACGAGCTCGGCGAACCCGTCCGCGTACTTGCGCTGCCACCGGAACGGCGGGTGCAGCACGACGGTCGGCGCACCGAGGTCAGCGGCCGCCTGCACCGACTTGCGCAGGCGCTCGGCCGGGTCCGGTGACCACACCCGCTGCGAGATCAGCAGGCAGGGCGCGTGCACGGCGAGCACCGGCATGCCCGTTCGGGACGACAGGCGGTCGACGGCCCGGATGTCCTGGGACACCGGGTCGGCCCACACCATCAGCTCGACACCGTCGTAGCCCAGCTCGGACGCGATCTCGAACGCCGCTCCGGCGGGCTGCGGGTAGACCGATGCCGTGGAAAGCCCGACCGGGATGCGGGCGGTCAACTCTTCACCAGCAGCATCGCCGCTGGTGAGACGGTGACGATGAGGCCCACGAGCACGGCCAGGACGGTGGTCTGCAGGTCGTCCGCTCGGCGGATCTTGCGAACTAGCAACACCAGACCCACGGTAACCGCAAGCGCCACCACGAGTGCGGCGGCGGGTGCCGAGCGCCACAGGAAGTTGAACGCGAGCCACAGCGCCGCGCCACCGAGCACGCCGACGGCGAGCTGGCCGATCATGATCAGCCATTCCTTGCCCGGCGAGCGCTCGGGCTGCTCCTCCGGCTCCTCGGTCGCCTCGTCGGCGTCGTCGAGACCGGCGGGGCCCTCGTCTTCGTCCTCGTCCTCATCGGCGAGGTAGTCGTCCTCGGCGCGGTAGGCGGCGTACTCCTGCGAGTCGTCGTCCACGTACGGGCCGGGGTGGGCCGCGGTCGACTCCATCGGCGGCATGGCCAGGTCCGTCTGGGCGGCCATCTCCTCGTCGGAGAACCACGCGTCGGGCTGGTTGCCCGGCAACGGCTCCGGCATCTTCGGCGGAGCGGGCGGCACGATCAGCACGGACTCGGTCTCGAGTGCGGCGATCTTGTCCACCGGCGCCTTGGCCGGGATGCGCGGAAGCTGCTCGGTCATCGCCTCACGGGGAGGCATGCCCGGCTTCACGGCGGGCGTCGGCATCTGCACCGACGGCGGCACCGGCTTCGGCCGGGCGATGTTCGTGCGCGACGGGGCGGGCGGAGCGCCGGCGTCGAGGCGCGAGCTCACGTCGGGACGCTGGATGTCCGTGCGCGAGTTGGCGTCGGGGCGCGGCAGGTCCGCGCGCGACGGGGCCTCGGGGCGAGGCATGTCCTTGCGCGAGGGCGCCTCGGGACGTGCGGCCTCGGGACGGGGCAGGTCGGAGCGCGACGGCTGGTCGCGGACCTGCGGCACCTGCCTGGTCTGCTCGGCGGCAGCGGGAGGCGGCGGTGTCGCGGGAGGCCCAGGTCTGCGCACCTGCGGCGGCCCGGCGGGCGGCGCCACCGGCGGTTTCGGCTGGTAGGCCGTGCGCTCGGCGGCAGGAGGCGGCCCGGCGGGAGGCTTCGCGACGGGCGGCGCGGGAGGCTCGGGAGCCGCGCGACGGCCGGCCTGTGGCTGGTCGTCGTCGCGAATCGCCATCAACCGGCCGCTGTCGGACAGCACCCGCTCGATGATCGTCTGAGGCGCGGTCTCCGGCTGCTGGACGTCGTCCTCGTCGTCCGCGGCCCGGCGGCGTCGCCGACGTGGCGCACTCTCCGAGCTGCCCCCGTACTGGGCGAGCAGCTCAGCGACTGTGCGCTGCGTCTGGTCCGATCCGCTCTCTCGACTCATCAACTCCACCGTGCCCCGGTCTGGCCGTGACGTCCAGTATCGCTCTGGTCCGTTCCGTCAGTGTGGTCCAGCCTCCGAAGGATGACACCCTCCCGGAGTGCCCAGGGGCAAATCTCCAGCTGCGTGAGTGACAGGGCTCGCATCGTCGCCTCCGCGACCAACGCACCCGCGACGAGCTGATGCGCGCGAGAGGTGCTCACGCCTTCCAGCTCGGCCAGGTCGTGGGCCGACATCCGGGAAATGAACGCGATCAGCTGCCGCAAGCCCGCGTCGGTGAGCACGCGTCGTGCCCTGGGCCCGGCAGACGATGGCGCGGCCCCGGTGAGCCGCGCCAGTGTTCGGAAGGTTTTTGAGGTCGCAACCACCCGATCGGGTTCACCCGCGCGTTTCAGCTTCCGCGCGACGGGCGCGAGCTGCTCGGCGAGCCATTCGGTGGTCTCGCGGACCTCCGAACGCCGCGGCGGGTCCTTCTTGAACCGGGTTCTCGTCAACCGGCCCGCGCCCAGCGGCACGGAGAAGGCCATGTCGGGGTTCTCGTCACGACCGACGGCGAGCTCCAGGGAGCCACCGCCGATGTCGAGGCACAGCAGCTTGCCCGCGGACCAGCCGTACCAGCGGCGGACCGCGAGGAACGTGTACCGCGCCTCGTCCTCGCCGGAGAGGACCTTGAGGTCGACCCCGGTCTCTGTGCGCACCCGGTCGAGCACGTCGGACGAGTTGCCCGCCTCACGCACCGCCGAGGTGGCGAACGCCATGAGGTCTTCGCAGCCGGACTTCTTGGCCGACGCCTTGGCGCCGGCCACCGCGCGAACGAGCTGGTCAGCGCCTGCCTTGGTGAGCATTCCCTTGGGGTCGAGCTGCTCGGCCAGGCGCAGGATCGTCTTCTCGGACGTCATCGGAATCGGGTGGGCACCACGATGCGCGTCCACCACGAGAAGGTGGACGGTGTTGGACCCCACGTCTAGAACGCCCAGGCGCACGCCGGAAACGGTACCTGGTCGTGTCCGTCAGGACTCGAACTTGTAACCGAGACCCCTCACGGTCACCAGGTGCCGCGGGGCCGACGGGTCCGGTTCGATCTTCGACCGCAGCCGCTTGACGTGCACGTCCAGCGTCTTCGTGTCACCGACGTAGTCCGCACCCCACACCCGGTCGATCAGCTGACCGCGGGTCAGCACGCGGCCGACGTTGCGCAGCAGGTACTCGAGGAGGTCGAACTCCTTGAGCGGCAGGCTGATGTCCTGACCGCCGACGGTGACGACGTGCCGCTCCACGTCCATGCGGACCGGGCCGGCCTCGAGGATCTGCGGGAGCAGGTCCTCCGACTCGCCGCCGCGGCGCAGCACCGCGCGGATGCGGGCGATGAGCTCACGGGCCGAGTACGGCTTGGTGACGTAGTCGTCGGCGCCCAGTTCGAGGCCCACGACCTTGTCGATCTCGCTGTCGCGCGCCGTCACCATGATCACGGGCACGGCGGAGCGCTGCCGCAGCTGCTTGCAGACGTCCGTGCCGCTCATGCCCGGAAGCATCAGGTCGAGCAGGACGATGTCGGCACCGTTGCGGTCGAACTCCTCCAGCGCCTCCTGGCCGGTGGCCGCGAGCGCCGCGGTGAACCCTTCCTTGCGCAGCAGGAAGGCGAGCGGATCGGCGAAGGACTCCTCGTCCTCCACGATGAGCACCCTGGTCACAGCTCTCCTCCAGTGTCACCCGCGCCGGTGGGGACGAGGGTCGGGTTGGGTTCGGTCGCCGCGGCCGGGAGCCGCAGCGTGAAGGTGGATCCCGTTCCTGGCAGGCTCCACAGCTTCACCTCGCCGCCGTGGTTGGCGGCGACGTGCTTGACGATCGCGAGCCCGAGACCGGTGCCTCCGGTCGCGCGCGATCGAGCCTTGTCCACGCGGTAGAACCGCTCGAAAACCCGTGTCTGCTGGTCCTCGGCGATGCCGATGCCGCGGTCGGTCACGGCGATCTCGACGTGGCCGTCCACCAGCCGCCGGCTCACCGACACGGGGCTGCCGGGCGGCGAGTACGCGACGGCGTTGTCCAGCAGGTTCGTCAGCGCCGTGACCAGCAACGACCGGTCGCCCGGCACGACGAACCCGCTCGGCTCGTCGACGTTGATCGAGATGTTGACCGACTCGGCGGCGAGCTTGGACCGCGACAGCGCCTCGTTGATCACGACGTCGATCTCGGTGTCGGACAGCTCCGGCAGCTTCTCCGCGCCCTGCAGGCGGGACAGCGCGATCAGCTCGGTGACGAGCGTGCCGAGGCGGGTGGCCTCCTGCATGATCTTCGCGCTGAACCGGCGGACCTCGTCCTGGTCGTCGCTCGCGTCCAGCACGGCCTCGGCGAGCAGCGCGAGAGCACCGACCGGGGTCTTGAGCTCGTGGCTCACGTTGGCCACGAAGTCGCGACGGGTCTTCTCCAGCCGCACGGCCTCGGACTCGTCGCTCGCGTCGACGACCGTGAAGCCCTCGGTGAGCAGCCGGACCTCGGCGTGCACGGCGGCGGGCTGCCGGCCCTTGGTCCCCTCGGCGGGCGAGAGGTCGACGTAGACGATCTCGTTGCTGTTGCGGACGGCCTCGGCGGCCTTGCGCGCGCGGTCGTCGACGCGGTTGTTGCGGACGACCCCGAGCTCTTCGGCTCTCGGGTTGTGCAGCACGACGTCGCCGAAGTGGTTCAGCACCACGATGCCGTCGTGGGAGTCCTGGACGATCCGCTGCATCAGGTCGGCGACCGTCAGGCCTTCCGGCTTGCGGGGTTGCCTGGGAGCGGTGAACCGGCCGATGAGGAAAGCGGCAATCACGCCGATGAGCGCGAGGCCGATCGACACAGCGAGGTAACCCGTTGTGGTCACAAGGCGAATGGTAAGCAGCTCAGAGGTGTCCTGGCCTAGTGCGGAAGCGTGAACCGTGATACCCGCGACACCTCAGTGGACGGTTGTTCCCGCCCTGGTCAGACCGTGTTCACCTAACCGTGTCCTGAGACGCGAAAAGGCGCACCTGAACACCAGGTGCGCCTTTCTCACAATGCGGTCAGCGACCCTGGTTCGCCACCGCCGCGATGGCGTCCTTCGCGGCGTCCGGGTCCAGGTATTCGCCGCCCGGCTTGAGGGGGTTCAGGTCCTCGTCGAGGTCGTAGCGCAGCGGGATGCCCGTGGGGATGTTCAAGCCCGCGATGGCCTCGTCCGAGATGCCGTCGAGGTGCTTGACCAACGCCCGCAGCGAGTTGCCGTGCGCGGCCACGAGAACGGTCTTGCCGGTGCGCAGGTCCGGCACGATCGACGACTCCCAGTACGGGATCATCCGCTTCACGACGTCCAGCAGGCACTCGGTCAGCGGCAGGTCGGGGCCGAGGTCCGCGTAGCGCGGGTCGGTGTCCTGGGAGTACTCGCTGCCAGGCTCGATGGGCGGCGGCGGGGTGTCGTAGGAGCGGCGCCAGAGCATGAACTGCTCCTCGCCGAACTCCTCCAGCGTCTGCTTCTTGTTCTTGCCCTGCAACGCGCCGTAGTGGCGTTCGTTGAGGCGCCAGTCGCGGCGGACCGGGATCCAGTGCCGGTCGGCGGCGTCGAGCGCCAGGTTGGCCGTCATGATCGCCCGGCGCATGAGGCTGGTGTGCAGGATCTCCGGCAGCACACCGGCTTCCTTGAGAAGGATTCCGCCGCGACGGGCCTCCTTCTCGCCCTTCTCCGACAGGGGAACGTCCACCCATCCGGTGAACAGGTTCTCCGCGTTCCACGTGCTCTCGCCGTGGCGGAGCAGCACCAAGGTTCCGACAGACATGGCAGCTAGCCTGCCATGCCGACCCTCCTGCCGTACCCGGGGCGGTCACCGTGATCCACGCCATGGGACTCGTCGGTGTAGACGTGGATCTCCAGGCCGTCCGGGTCGTTGAAGACGAGCAGCCAGCCGATGCTCGCCTCGATCTCGGGCGAGTGCTCGATGCCGAGCGCGTCGAGGTGCTCGATCCACTCGCTCAGGTCTTTTCTGGACTCGACGGCCCAGTTGACCGGGTCGAAGCCCGCGATCGCCTTCGCCGTTTCCGGGTTGAGCCGGAGGCTGAGGCCCGCGGCCCCGTCGCTCACGTAGCCCGACACGCCGCGGACGACCTCGTCGGCGTCGGCGAACTCCCACTCGACCCGGAAGCCGAAGACCTGGCCGTACCAGTCGACGCTCCTGGCGAGGTCGGTCACCGGGATCTTCACGCCTCTGATGCCTCTGAGCTGCGGCATTGTGGACTCCTCATTTTGGGTGCAGACACCATGCAACGAATGCGGCTAGACTGCGCTCGATGAGTGAGGAAGTCAAGCGTTCGTACAGCTCACCGCTGCGGGAGCAGGCGGCGGCCTCGACGCGCCTGCTGGTGCGGGACGCGGGCCACCGGCTGTTCACGCGGGACGGGTTCGTGGCGACGTCGATGCGCAAGATCGCCGCCGAGGCAGGCGTGTCCGAGCGGACCGTGTACACGCACTACCGGAACAAGGTCGAGATCTTCCAGGACGCGCTGAACGTGGCGATCGCGGGCGACGAGCAGCCCGTGGCGATGCGGGATCGGCCGGAGTTCGCGGCGGTGCTCTCGGCCTCCGCGGCAGGCCAGATGATCGTGGAGATGGTGCGGCGCAACGGGGTCGTGCTGGAGCGGGCCGGCGCTCTGATCATGGCCGGGATCGAGTCGTCCGGTGCCGACGCGGACATGCGGCGGATCTCGGACGAGGGCGAGGCGGCGATGCGCGCGAACTGCCTGGCGCTCGCGGAGGCGTTGGTCGGCACGGGCGAGGTGCTGCCGTCGTTCGACGTCGAGGCCGTGGCGGACGTGCTGGTGACGATGCTGTCGCCGCACGTGCACCAGGTGCTGGGCTGGCCAGCCGATCGCTACCGCGACTGGCTGGCCGCCACCTTGCGGAAGACGCTGCTCAGTCCTGGTACATGAACCAGACGCCGGCCCCGCCCAACGGCGACGGGTTGTACTCGCAGCGGAGCTTCACCGGATGGCCGGAACCGACGCCCTGCACCATCCGGCGAGCCGCCTCCGTGTTGCACGCCTTCTGGTTCGGGTACACCCCGACGACATCCGAGGCGAAAGCGGTCGCGCTCAGCCCCAGCACCAGTCCGGCCGCGACGGCGACAGTTGTTGCGACACGTGCGAATCCCCGACTCATCGAAACCCCTTCAACCGGTTGATCTTGCGTGAGATCGACCGTAGGGACGCGATCACCAGCCGCGGGCGCTCAGTGGCGAGAAGGGCATCGAACGTGGCCCAGGCGTGCCGCTGACGCCTGACCTCCCCTCGGCAAACCCTTCCAGCCTGCAGGAATCAGGACTCCAGCTCCTCCAGAACGTCCGCGGCGTCGCTGTTGCCCGCGTCGGCCAGGCGGCGCAGCTCGTCCAGATCACCGCGCTCCCCGGCCAGTTCCACGAGGACGTCCTCCGCGTCGGACGAACCGGCGGCGGCAAGCCTGCGCAGCGTGTCGAGGTCACCGCTCGCCGCGGCATCTTCGACCAGCTGATCCACGTCTTCCACGTTCCGCTCCTCACGCCGAGAGGCCCCGGCGGCATCCTGCCGAGGCCTCTCGAACGCTGCATCTCAGGCCTGTTCGCGGGCCCTCAGGTCCTTGCGCAGGATCTTGCCCGCGGCCGACTTCGGGATCGCCTCGATGAACTCCACCACGCGCACCTTCTTGTGCGGCGCCACGTGCGCGGCGACGAACTCCATCACCGCGTCGGCGGCCAGGGACGATCCGGCCTGCAGCACGACGAAGGCCTTCGGGACCTCCTCGCCGTCCGCGTCCTTCACGCCGATGACCGCCGCGTCGGCGATCTCCTCGTGGGTGAGGAGAACGGCTTCGAGCTCGGCCGGCGGGACCTGGTAGCCCTTGTACTTGATGAGTTCCTTGACGCGGTCGACGATCGAGACGATGCCGTCGGCGTCGATCACGGCCACGTCGCCGGTGTGCAGCCAGCCCTCGTCGTCGATGGTGGCGGCGGTGGCGTCGGCGTTGTTCAGGTAGCCCTTCATGATGTTCGGGCCCTTGCACCAGAGCTCGCCGCGCTCGCCGACGCCGACGTCCTCTCCGGTGGCCGGGTCGACCAGGCGGCACTCCAGGTTGGGGATGATCACGCCGACGGTGCCGATCGAGATGTCCTCGCGGCCGTCCGGGATGGCGTGGCTGACCGGCGACATCTCGGTCATGCCGTAGCCCTGCGCGATCTTGCAGCCGATGCGCTTCTTCACCGCGTCGGCGAGGTCCTCGTCCAGCGGGGCGGCGCCGGAGAAGAGCATCTTCATCGCGGACAGGTCGTACTGGTCGACGATCGGGTGCTTGGCCAGGGCGACGGCGACCGGCGGCGCGATGTAGACGCGGTCGGTCTTGTGCTCGGCGATGACGCGCAGGAACTCCGGCAGCTCGAACTTCGGCAGCGTCACGACGACACCGCCGATGTAGAGGCCGTTGTTCATCAACACCTGCATGCCATAAATGTGGAAGAACGGCAGAACCGCAAGAATTCGTGTGTGCGGGCCCACGTCCGAAAGAATTGGGCCGCATTGCACGAGATTCGCCACCAGATTGCGGTGGGTCAGCATCACACCCTTGGGCAGCGCGGTCGTGCCCGACGAGTACGGCAGCACCGCGATGTCCTCGGCCGGGTTGATCTCGACCGACGGCACCGGGTGGTCGTTCGCGAGCAGCTCACCCAACGACGGGTAGCCCTCCGCCTTGTCCAGCACGACGACGTCCGTGACGCCGGCCTTCGCGGCGCCCGGAGCGGCGTTCGGCAGCAGCACGGACACCGTGAACAGCATCTTCGCGCCCGCGTCGTGCAGCTGGTGCGCGACCTCGTCCGGCGTGTAGAGCGCGTTGATCGTGGTCGCGGTGGCTCCCGCGCGCAGGATGCCGTGGAACACGACGGCGTAGTACGGCGTGTTCGGGCTGAGAATGCCGACCACGTCGCCCTTGCCGATGCCGCGCGCGGCCAGTGCGGCGGCCAGGCGGTCGATGGCCCCGGCGAGCTGCCCGTACGTGAGCTCGGCGCCGGACATGCCGTCGATCAGCGCAACCCGGTCCGCACGGTCGGCGATGTCGCCGAACAACAGCTGGTGCAGCGACACGTCAGGGATCTCGACATCGGGGAACGGACTGCGAAAGACCATGCGGCGACCTCATTCACTCGCTGTACACCCAGCCTGTGGGCTCATCGTGATCCAGCCCACTGAACAGGTCAAGGACCGCTCGATCGCTACAGATACGTTACTTAGCGCGTCTAAATACACTCGAATGGAGTAATACAAGCACTTGTGAACGCAATGATGTATCTGAGAAGTTGATACCGCCTCCGCGAGTCGGCTCCCACGCTTACTCGACGAGCGCGAGGCACCGAACGCGGTTCGTCATCCCCCGTCGAATCGCGTGGCCCGCTTGGGATCCGGAGGCTCCCCCCGTCCACGGATCCACTGCAGCGGGGACCTTTGACGCGGGACGGCTCGATGCGACTCCCCCTCTCTCCCGAGCCGTTCCGCGCATCACAAAGGACCACTCTCAGTAGAACTTGATCACGCGGCTTCCGTCGATCGGGTGACACGCTTCCGGCGCCGCAGCACGTAGATCACGCCCGCCGCGGGCAGCGCGAGCACCAGCACGAACGGCAGCACCGCGCCGATCACCACGGTGATTCCCCTGAGCACCTCGACCACCGCGTTCCACCCGGCGACGAACGCCGAACCGAACCCGGCCTCGACCGGCGCCGGCGGTGCGATCGGAACAGTGCTGACCTGCACGGTCAACGTCGCCAGAGCCACCTTGCCCTTCAACGACTCCGCGCGTCGCTGCATCGACTCCAGCTCGGACTGCCGCTTCGTCAGCTCGCCCTCGATCTGCGCGATCTCCGCCGTCGTCGCGGCCCGCTCGAACAGCACCCGCATCCGGTCCACGCTGGCCTTCTGCGTCGCGATCCGCGCCTCGGTGTCGACCAGCTGGTCCGTGACGTCCTCGCTGCGAATCTCGCTGCGGGTGACCTCACCGACCTGCTTCAGGCCGTCCACGACCTTGTCCAACTCAGCCGACGGCACGCGCACGGTCACCGACCCGCGTTCCTTCGTCGAGTTCTCCTGCCCCGCGAACCCGCCGGCGCCCTGAGCCCTGTCCTTCACATCGCCGATGGCCTTCAGCACGTCGTCGCTGCGCAGGTCGACGGTCGCCGTGCGCACCAGCTGACGTTCCTGCTGCTGCACCGGCTGCACGGCCGCCGGCGCGTTCTCCTGCCCCGGCTTCTGCTGCGGCGCCACCTTCTCCTGCGCCACCTGCGGGGCGGCGTTGTCCATCGCCGCCGACCCGCCCGACTCGTTCGCCGCGCCACACCCCGTGGAAACCAGGGCCAGCAACGCGACTCCCACCCAAAGCACTGGCTTACCCATGCCGGTCTGACGGTGCCGGGCGGACCGGGAGTTGCCGTGTATATCCGAACTAGTCCGAAACGAGATGTTGGAAGGCCTGCAGGTTCGCGAGCGACTCGCCGCGAGACAGCCGCCAGGCCCACTCGCGCCGGATCGCGTCGGCGAACCCGATCTCCAGCAACGGGTTGAAGTCGCCGTCCGCGGCCTCCAGCACCTGCCCGAGCACGCGGTCCAGCTCGTCCGCGGTCACCGCGTGCTTGCCGACCCGTCCGACCAGGTAGATGTCACCCTCGGCGTCGATCGTGTAGTGCACGCCGTAGAGCCGGGCGTTGCGGCGCAGCAGGAACCGGTAGACGTCCTCGAACGACTGGTCCGGACGCCGGCACACGAACGCCTCGACGACCAGCGCGTGCGCCGTCTCCATCAGCCAGACGTTGGTCTGCAGCTTCTTGGTGCCCGGCAGCGTCACGAAGAACTTGCCGGGCTCCCGACGGTCGTACTTCAGCTCGCGCTCGTCCAAGAAGGACTTGATCACGCTGTCCAGACTCAAGCGAAAACCTCCCGGCGGAACACTTCTGCCGCCTCTTGATACCCCGCCAGCAGGGCGTCGGTCGTGCGGTCCCAGGAAAAGCGTCGCGCATGCCCCACGGCGTTGCTCGCCAGGTGCTCCCTCTGCGGCAACGCGAGCCCGCCGATCGCCGCTGCCCACTCGCCCGGCTCGTGGCCGTGCACGAGCACTCCGGACACCCCGTGGTTGACCGCCACCGGCAACCCGCCGACCGCCGCCGCGACCACGGGCGTCCCGCAGGCCTGGGCTTCCAGCGCCACCAGCCCGAACGACTCGTTGTAGCTCGGCACCGCCACCAGGTCGGCAGCGCGGTAGACCTCGGCCAGCGTCGGTCCCGGCTGCGGCGGCAGGAACCGCACCACGTCCGTGATCCCCAGCTGCACGGCCAGCTCTTCCAGCGCCTTCGGGCGTTCCGTGCCGCTGCCCGACGGTCCGCCGACGATCAGCACGACCAGCTTCGACCGCAGTCCCGGATCGCGGACCAGCATCTCGGCGGCCGCGCGCAGCAGCACGTCGGGCGCCTTCAACGGCTGGATCCGGCCCACGAACGCCAGCACGATCGCGTCCTGCGGGATCCCGAACCGCTGCCGCGCGTGGCGCTGATCACCCGGCGTGAAGCGGTCGAGGTCCACACCTGGCGGCACCACGGCGACCTTCGAGGCGTCCGCGTCGTAGAGCTTGATCAGCTCGCTGGCCTCGATGTCGGTGTTGGCGACGAGCCGATCCGACTCGGTGACGACCTGCTCCTCGCCGATCACGCGCATCCGCGGCTCCGGCGCGTCCCCCTCGGCCAGCGCCAGGTTCTTGACCTTGGCCAGCGTGTGGGCGGTGTGCACGAGCGGCACGCCCCAGCGTTCGCGCGCGATCCAGCCGACCTGCCCGGACAGCCAGTAGTGCGAGTGGATGGCGTCGTAGTAGCCGGGCTCGTGGCGGGCCTCGGCGCGCAGGACGCCGGCCGAGAACGCGCAGAGCTGGCCCGGCAGCTCCTCCTTACCCAGGCCCTCGAACGGCCCGGCAGCGATGTGCCGGACGTGCACGCCCGGCGCGAGCTCCGCGACGGGCGGCAGCTCCGACGACGTGGCGCGGGTGAAGATCTCCACCTCGACGCCGCGCTGAGCCATCCGCGTGGCCGTTTGCACGATGTAGACGTTCATGCCGCCCGCGTCACCCGTCCCCGGCTGCTCCAGCGGCGACGTGTGGACGGAGAGCACGGCGACCCGCTTCACCGGGCCACCCGCTTCAGGTCTTGGGCGAACTGGGCGGGCTGCTCCAGGAAGGGCGCGTGCGCGGTGTCGGGGTACAGGCTCAACTCGGCTCCGGGGATCAGGGCGGCGGAGTACTCGGCGGCGGCAGGGGCGACCACCTCGTCTTGAGTTCCGTGCACCACGAGGGTCGGCACGTCGACGGCGGTCAACACGTCAGCGCTGCCCACATCCCTGCGGAACAGCTCACCTCGCACTTTATGGCTCACCGAGGTCGCGGAGGCTGTGAGTTCGGCGACCGTCTCAGCAGGTAGCGCGGGTGCCATGGCCCGGCAGAACTCCGCCAGCACCTCGTCGTCCGTGATGGCCGCGGGCAGTGCGGCACGCATCACGGGGCCGGTCTCGCCGCCGGGGCGTCCTCGGCCGATCTCGGTGATAGCGCTCACGAACACCAGCGCGGTGATGTTCGCGGTGCCGTGGAGGCGGAGGTAGTCGGTGATGACGAGCCCGCCGTAGGACCATCCGACGACGGTCGCGGGCCCGGTGTATTCCAGAACGGCGTGGAGGTCCGCGGCCCACTGAGAAGAGTCGCGGTAGTCGCCGAAGTCGTCGGACTCGCCGTGTCCTCGCAGGTCGACGGCGTAGGTCCGGAAGTCGGGCAGGTCCCAGACCGCCCCTGTCTGCGCCCAGCCGTGGATCAGCACCACCGGCGGCGCGTCTGACGGTCCTGCCTCACGGACGGCCAGTCGTCCCCCGCCGGCCGCCGTCACGTGTGTCAAGTGCACACATGTACAAACGACCAGGTCGGGGGACGCATTCCCGGTGGTCCTACTTCACAGCGGACTTGCTCTTCCACTGCTCCCACGGGATCTGCCAGTCGTACCAGTCGAACTGCGCCGGCAGCGTCGTGATGGAGCCGGTGACCTCGACCGGGTCGCCGATCATCGCCGAGTCGTAGTACGCCTTGGCGTCGGCTTCCAGCAGGTTCGCGCAGCCGTGCGAGGTGTTGTTCTTGCCGATGTTGCCCGCGTTGTCGTTGTTCTCGTGGATGAACTCGCCGTGGTTCGAGAACCGGACGGCCCACTTCTTGACGACGTTGGTGTAGCCGTAGCGCGGGTTGTCGAACGAGAACGTGTCGTTCTTCGACATGACCACGAACGTGCCGTTGGGCGTGGTCAGCTCTGGGTCGGCGTCCTTGCCGAACGACGCCGGGTACGAGGCGACCTGCTGGCCGTCGCGCATGACCACGAGCTGGTGCGTCGGGTTGTTGATCACTACGACCTGGTTGCGACCGATCTGGAAGTCGCTGGTCACGTCGGCCTTGCCGAACGCGCCGCCGCCGTAGTTGACGCCGTAGAGCTTGGCCTCGACCTTGATGGTCGTGTTGGCGGGCCAGTACTTCTCCGGCCGGTAGTGCACTTCCTGGTCGTTCAGCCAGGCCCAGGTGCCGGTGATGTTCGCCGAGTTGGTGACCTTGAGGGCCTTCTCGACGGTCGCCTTGTCCTGGACCGGCGCCTCGAACTTGACCATGATCGGCGCCGCGACGCCGACCGTCTGGCCGTCACCCGGCCAGAGCGTCGCGCGGGTCTGCGAACCGGGCGCGACGGTCGTGAACGAGCCCTTGAGCTCGACCGGCCTGCCGTCCTTGCCGACGGCCTTGCCGGAGTAGCTGTACGTCTTGCCGTAGCCCAGCGGCTCGGCGGTGGTCCAGCCCGACTTGTCCTCGGTGAGGGTGCCCTTGACGTCCTTGCCCTCGGGCGACTTCACCGAGACGGACTCGAGCGTGCCGTCCACCACGGTGACCTGGACCGGGGTCGTGACCTGCACGTCCTTGGTTCCGTCGACCGGCGACAGGGTGACCTTCGCGGATGGTTGCGAAGTGTCCGCCTTGGGCGAGCCTGCCTCGACACTCGAGCAGCCGGTCAGCAGCGTCAGTCCGGCGACCAGCGCGACAAGTGTTCTCTTCACGGTTTCGACCTCCCACCATGGTGGACGTGCAGCAGGACCCCTGGGTGTGAGTGACGTCGGTCACACACCCTGTGGCCGCCTACGATCGAAGTCGTGAATCGACCTGTCGCAGTAGTGACCGGAGCCAGCGCGGGCATCGGCGAGGCCACCGCCCGGAGACTCGCCGCCGAGGGGTTCCACGTCGTGCTCGGCGCACGTCGCCTGGACCGTCTCCACGTTATCGCGAAGGAGATCGACGGGACGGCCCTGGAGCTGGACGTCACCGACGAGGCCTCCGTCGCGGCGTTCGCGGACGGGGTACCCGAAGCGCACGTCCTGGTGAACAACGCGGGTGGTGCGCGCGGGCTGTCGACCGTGGCCGAGGGTGACCCGTCGGAGTGGCGCTGGATGTGGGAGGCGAACGTCCTCGGCACCCTGCTCGTGACCAAGGCCTTCATCCCGAAGCTGATCGCGTCCGGCGACGGGCACATCGTCTCCGTGACGTCTATCGCCGCGTACGAGGCCTACGACAACGGCTCCGGGTACACGAGCGCCAAGCACGCCCAGTCGGCCCTCCACAGGACGTTGAGGGGCGAACTGCTGGGGCAGCCGGTGCGGGTCACGGAGATCCAGCCGGGCATGGTCGAGACGGACTTCTCCGCCAACCGGTTCGGCGGCGACACCGAGCGCGCGGCCAAGGTCTACGAGAACATCACGCCGCTGGTCGCGGACGACGTGGCGGACGTCATCGCGTTCGCGGTCACCCGGCCGTCGCACGTGAACCTCGACACGATCGTGCTCAAGCCGCGGGCTCAGGCCTCCGCGACTCGGGCACACCGCGGGTGAGCAGGTCCACGTCCAGCTGACGCAGGACGGGCTCGATGGGGTTCGCGAACCCCGTCGAGCCCGATCCGGCGACGTACAGGCCCACCACGCGGTTGTCGGCGTCGACGAGCACCGCGCCCGAGTCGCCGTGGTCGCCGAAGCGGTCCGCCGAGTGCACGCGGATCTGGTCGCGCAGCGTCCGGATGCCGATGCCGTCGCCGAAGTCGAGCCGCAGCGTCGCGTCCGTTGAGACGATCACGCCGTACGTGAGCTCGGTCGTGCGGCCGCGTTTGCGCACTGTCGAACCGACCTGAGCTCGCGCCGTGCCCGTGATCGCGCCGATGTCGATGATCTCCGCACGGAACGGCCTGGCGCCCATCCTCAGGCCTGCCGCACTCACCGATCCCGCCAGCGCTGCCCGATCCAGCACGGCCACCTGGTCGGCGCCGGGAACTCCTCCGTCCACTCTGGACGGATGGACGAACTCGTCGCCCACCGCCCACGAGTCGTCGACGCAGCCGACGTGGAACGTGGTGAGCCCCAGCACTTTGCCCGGTTCGGTCTTCGTGATCACGAACGCGCCGAGCGTGCCCGCGATCACGAACTCGCCCGCCTTCTCGACCTCCGGCGGCACGACCCGGAACGACCGGGCCGGGCCGATGCTGATGCCGCCGCGCAGCACCGGATGTCGTTCCACCGCAACGGGTTGCTCGTCGCTCGTGCGCGTGATCCGCGCGCGGTGCAGCACGATCGACTCCGCGACCACGTCCGTCAGGACACCGCCGACCTGCGCGGGGATCTGCTGCGGGTGCTGCGGCCCCTTCGCGCACACGTAGACCACGATCGCGGCTTTGCCCGTCGGGCGTCCGGCGGTGATCTTCTCGCCGATGTCCACGCCGATCACGCCCGGCCGGGTGAGGAACTCGTCTTCGACCATGCGCTTGACCGGCCTGATGACCGCCAGCGCGGCTTCGTCGAGGTAGCTCATGGCGACCTCCGTTCCGCCCCTATGTGTCAATGAAACACGCCGCGTAGCGAAACGTCACACGGAGTCACCCGAACAGACTCAGAGCTCAACGCCCACGAAGACGGGTTCCGGGTGCAGTTCCACGCCGAACGCGGCCCGCACGCCGTCGCGCACCTCGCGCGCCAGGTCCAGCAAGTCCTCGGTCGAGGCGCCGCCGCGGTTCGTCAGCGCGAGCGTGTGCTTGCCGGACAACGACACCCGGCCGCCGGGGCCCTGGTGGCCCTTGCGGAAGCCCGCCCGTTCGATCAACCAGGCGGCCGAGAGCTTCTTCTGCCCGTGCCCCGCCGGGTAGGTCGGCACGTTCACGTCGTGGCCGAGGCGTTCGGCGATGCGGATCAGCACGCCGGTGAACGTCGCGTCGTCGATGATCGGGTTGGTGAAGAACGAGCCGGCGCTCCACGTGTCGTGGTCCGCGGCGTCGAGCACCATGCCCTTGCCGCGGCGCAGCTCCAGCACGGCCTTGCGCGCCTCGTCGGCCGGAACGCGATCACCTTGCTGCACACCGAGAACGCGGGCGAGCTCGGCGTAGCGGATCGGCGCGGACATGCCGCCCGCGGTCAGCGAGAACCTGGTGCGCAGCACGACGGCGTTGTCCGTGCCCTTGAGCACGCTGGTGCGGTAGTCGAGGCCCAGCTTGGCCGCGGGCACCTGGTGCACCTTGCCGCTGCGGCGGTCGAGAAGATCCACCGACTGCAGCACCTGGGAGATCTCGACGCCGTACGCGCCGACGTTCTGCACGGGCGTGGCGCCGTTGAGGCCGGGGATGCCGGACAGGCACTCGAGCCCGCCGAGGCCCTGCGCGACCGCCTCCGCGACGACCGCGTCCCACTCCTCGCCCGCCTCGACGGTGAACTGGACGATCCCGCCGCCCAGCGGGTCGAGCCGGAAACCCTTGGTGGCGACGTGCACCACGGTGCCGTCGAAGCCGCCGTCGGAGATGACGAGGTTCGATCCACCGCCGAGCACGAGGACCTTCTCGTCGGAGGCGGCGTCGGCTGTTCGCACGGCTTCGACCAGCTCAGCGGCGGTCGTGGCGTGGACGAACCGCGCGGCCGGGCCACCGAGTCGGAGCGTGGTGCGCTCGGCCAGAGGTACGGACTGCGTGGTGGTCACAGGCGTCAACGGTAGCCTCCGCGACATGGCACGCCGCATCGAGCACCACACCACGTCACCCCATTCGGCGGAGAAGGTCTTCGGCGCGATGGTCGACGAGACCTATCTGCGGGACCGGCTGGCGTCGATCGGGGGCAACGACGCCGAGCTCGTGACCTTCTCGGTTTCGGGTGATCGCACGTCGTACCAGCTCAAGCAGGGTGTGCCCGCGGAGCACCTGCCGTCGATGGCCAAGTCGCTGCTGGGCGGCGACCTCGTGATCCAGCGCGTCGAGAACTGGGCGGCGGGCGCGGGCACGGTCGAGGTGACGATCGGCGGCGTGCCGGGCCGGCTGGACGGCTCGTTCACCATCACGGACAACGGCGCGGGCTCGAAGACCACCCTCGTGGGGGAGGTCAAGGTGAGCATCCCGCTCATGGGTGGCAAGCTCGAGAAGCTGATCGCCGAGCAGGTCGTGGTGCTGCTGAACAAGGAGAGCGAGTTCACGTCCGAATGGCTCGCAAACCGCGGCTAGCGGCCGGCCGGGCCCGCGCGCTCGGCCTGCCGACGCGCGGCACCACCAACCCGAACCGCCTGCGCAGGGTCGACCGGTGGATGGCGGGGACGCTGTCGGGCTTCCTGGCTTCGGTTCCCGACCCGCTCGTGGTCGACCTCGGGTACGGGTCGTCGCCGATCACCACCGTCGAGATGGCTTCGCGGCTGCGCGCCGTGCGGCCTGACGTGCGCGTGCTCGGGCTGGAGATCGACCAGGACCGGGTGGACGCGGGCAAGGCCGTGGCCGACCCGCCTTGGCTGGACTTCCGGCGTGGCGGGTTCGAGCTGGCCGGGGCGCGGCCGGTGTTGTTGCGCGCGTTCAACGTGCTGCGGCAGTACACCGAGGAGCAGTCGTTCGAGGCGTGGGACACGATGCTCGGCCGGATGGCTCCCGGCGGGCTGGTGATCGAGGGCACGTGCGACGAGATCGGTCGCCGCTGCACGTGGGTGACGCTGTCGGCGGACGGGCCGCAGACGTTCACGCTCGCGTGCAAGCCGTCCGCGATCGAGACGCCCGGCGACATCGCCGAGCGGCTGCCCAAGGCGTTGATCCACAAGAACGTGCCGGGCGAGCGGGTGCACGCGCTGCTGGCCGAGCTGGACGCGTGCTGGGCGACCGCCGCGCCTTTCGCGCCGTTCGGGCCGCGTGCGCGGTGGGTGGAGTCGGCGCGGTTGCTCGCTTCGAGGGGCTGGCCGGTCGTGGACGACCGTCGTCGTTGGCGACTCGGCGAAATCACGCTCGAATGGGCGGCCGTCGCGCCCTAGTGTTGGGTCTGTGGACTACCTCGCGCAGATCGAGACTCAGGCTTCGTTGATGCGTTCGGCCGCTCTCAAGGCGGGCGCGGACGCACCGGTTCCGACTTGTCCTGAGTGGACAGTGCTGAAGCTGGTGCGGCACATGGCCGAGGTGCACACGTGGGCGGCGCAGGCAGTCGTCACCGCGCCTGAGGACGGTCGTCCGGACTGGCCTCGTGCGCCGCGAGACTTCGACGAGGCGTTGTCCTGGTGGGACAACGGGCTTTCGCTGTTGTTGGAGCGACTGCGCTCGACGCCCGTCGACCGTCCCGCGTGGACGTTCGACAAGTCCTTCCGCGCCGCCTTCTGGTCACGCAGGCAGGCGCACGAGACGTCGATCCACCGCCTGGACGCCGAAGTCGCGACCGGGCACGAGCTGCCCGCGCTGGTGTTCGACCCGGAGTTCGCCGCAGACGGCATCGACGAGTACCTGAACGTCCTGGTCGCCCGCCGGATGGAGCTGGGCGCTTCCGTCACGGCCTCTGGCAGGTTGCTCGTGCACGCCGCCGACGCGGGCCGCACGTGGGACGTCCAACTGACCGAGGGCAAGCCGCTCGTCGTCACCACGCTGCACGACTCGGCGGTGGACGCCGACGCCACTCTGGCCGGTGGAGCGGACGCGATCTACCGAGCCCTGTACGCCCGCCCGAACCACGCGGTCGTCTCAGGGGATGAGTCCCTGTTGGCGGCATTGCCCAAACCGTGACTACCTTTGACGGGTGTCATCGCCTGAGCGTCGCTATGTGATCACCTTCGGCTGCCCGGACCGCACCGGCATCATCGCGAGGATCTCGTCGTTCCTCGCGGACAACGGCGGCTGGATCGTCGAGGCCGCGTACCACACCGACCCCGAGACGGGCTGGTTCTTCACGCGCCAGGAGGTCCGCGCGGACTCCCTGCCGTTCGGCGTGGACGAGCTGCGCGCGCAGTTCGCCGAGGTGGCCGCCTCGCTGGGCGCGCAGTCGACGTGGACGGTGACCGACACGGGCGTCCGCAAGCGCGTGGTGATCCTGGCTTCCCGGGAGGGGCACTGCCTCTACGACCTGCTCGCCCGAGTCTCGACGGGCGAGCTGGACGTCGAGGTGTCGGCCGTCATCGCCAACCACCCCGAGCTCGGCGACATCACGCGCGCACACGGCATCCCGTTCCACCACGTGCCTTTTCCTTCGAATGATCCGGAAGGCAAGCAGGCCGCCTTCGCCCAGCTGCGGGTTTTGGTCGAGAAGCACGACCCGCACGCCGTGGTGCTGGCGCGCTTCATGCAGATCCTGCCGCCGGAGCTGTGCGCGGCCTGGTCCGGCCGCACGATCAACATCCACCACAGCTTCCTGCCGTCGTTCATCGGCGCCCGCCCGTACCACCAGGCGCACCGGCGCGGAGTGAAGCTGGTCGGCGCCACGTGCCACTACGTGACCGCTGACCTCGACGCCGGGCCGATCATCGAGCAGGACGTGCTGCGCGTGCACCACGGCGACTCGGTGGCGGACATGGTGCGCAAGGGCCGGGACATCGAGAAGGTCGTGCTGGCGCGCGGGCTGCGGTGGCACCTGGAGGACCGGGTGCTCGTGCACGGCAACCAGACGGTGATCTTCTGAGCTACCAGCTTTCCTTGTTGTAGACGGTCTTCTCGCTGTAGTCCTCTTCAGGCTTTGCTTTCGGCTTTTCGGGTGCGGGCGGCGCCGGGACCGACACATCGGTGTCGAGGTCGCCCGCATGGCTGCCTACGACCTGGCGGAAGTCGTTCAGCACGTTCGTCGCCGCGCCTTCCCTGGCAGACCTGGTGAGCGCGAGGATCTTGCCGGCCAGCTCGGCGTTGCCCTCGATCTTGAGGTCGAGCAGCGCGCCGTTGGGGGCGACCGTCACGGTGACCGACTTGTCCTCGGTGCTCACGGTCGTGCCTGACGATTCGAGGTTGCGGCGGAAGGCGGCGGCGTTGCGCTGGAGCTCGGCCGTCTTGGCCTCGAAGTCGGCGAGCCACTGGTCGGGCGTCATCGAGTTGCTCATTTCTTCTTCTGCGGGCGAGGTCCGTACTGCTTCTCCAGCGCGGCCGGATCGTCGAACTCGATCTTCTTGCTCTTCACGATCTTGTCGTGGTTCCACTTGCCCTCGACCGCGGGGTTCGCATCGGAAAAGACGTTGACGTTCAACGACACGGTCCACCAGGTGCCTCGCCAGTAATCACGTCTGGCGATCTCCTCCAGCTGATCGGAAGCAGAGGAAACGGACGCCTCCGGCACAGTCACGTAGACCTGAAGCTGTTGCCCCTGGTCCAGCCCGTGCTCGTACTCGTAGAACGCGTCCTTGACGTCAGGCAGTTCCTTCGAGTCCGCCACGATCTGCTTGCCGACCGCTTCGACCTCCTCGTAGTACTGGTCGGTGATGTTGCACCCGGCCAGCAAGAAAACGAGAGAGACCAGAGCCAACGCCTTTCGAGTGATCACCCGACGCCCTTCCTCGCGACCTGGTAGTTCTGGGTCTTCGTTTTGCTGTCGTCGCCGCCAAAGAAAACGCTGGCGCTTTCCTTGAACCGGTTGACGGAAGGATCTGAGCCGTTGTCGAGCTGCCCAGCCGCCTCGGTGTAGTTACCGGGGATCGAGTGGTTGCCGCCGACCGTTCCGGTCTGGTTTTCGAACGTGACAGTGGTGCGATTCGGACTGCCCGGATTGTCACTGGCATCGAGGTGCGGAACGATGTCGTTGCGGTTCTCCAGCGACAACACCTGAACATTGGACGGCACGTCGATGCGGCCGACCGGCGAACCCGCGGTGACCACGTGCGTCACGTTGTACCCACTGGCGATGAGGTCAGTGGTCGCCTGAGCCGCGACGATCCCGCCCTGGCTGTGGCCGACGAGCATCACCGGTGCCGTGCTGCCTTGCGCGCCCGCCAGGCGCAACGCCTCTTGGATGCCTTGCTGCAACACCGTGTTGTTGCCCGCCATCGCATCCACGTTGACGCCTGAGTCGTTGGCGCTCATCGGCTTCCACGGCGCGTTCCAGTGTTGCGTACCTGGAATGTCCACGATGTAGCCCGTGATGTTGTTGTCGGCATCCCTGATGATCTTCACGTCGATGTTGGTCGGCCCGGGGTCACCCGGATCTTTGCCCGCGTCGCGCAGAGCAAGACCTTCCATCAGGTCTTTCAGGTTGTCGGGCGCGCCGTAGTCGTGCGGATCGCCGACCGGGTCGGTCACCGCTTCGCCGTCGGCATAGGTGGCAGCCAGCAGGTCGAGCGTCGTGGCGAGGTCGACCGGGATGCCGAGGGCGCTGAGCATGCCCGGCGACATGCCGATCAGCGTGTCGACCATGCCGGGGTGGTCGACGAGCCACTTCTGCCAGTCGCCGTCGTAGTTCAGGTACACGTCGGCAGCGATCGCGCCGCCTCCGACCACCGCGGCACCGATCGGGTTGGCCGCCACCGCCAGTCCACCGAACCAGCGGGCGGCGTCCAGGCCCTTCGCAGACAGCTCGTCGGCCATCTCGTAGGCGATTCGGGTGGCCTTCAACGCCTCGCCACGCAGCCCGATACCGGCCGAGGTCGCGGTGAGCCCGTTCGGGCCGTCGAGGGCGACGGCCATCGCGGCCTCGAACTTCACCACGCCGCCGGGGTTGAGCAGGGACGACGCGAGGACGTCCGGCTCCACCAGGAACTTGTGGCCGACGGCCGCGGTCTTGAGGGTGTCGCCGGCGACGTCGGCGGTGAGGTCGCCCATCGCGGCGAGGTCGTCGTACTTGGCCTCGAAGCCGCCCGCGCCGCCGTCGACCTGGATGTTCTTGACCGTCATGCCAGTGCTCCCGCCACTGCGGGCGCCACCCAGGTGCCCAGGTCTTCACGTTCGGCCGGTTCGATGCGGACCATGCGGCGGTCGGAGCCGTCCGGTTCCGGGTCGAGGCCGCTCCAGCCTCCCGCTGTGTGCACCCAGTTGACCTGGGACGATCCGCCGGACCAGAGCACGAGGCAGCGCAGGGCGCCGTCGGTCTGCTCGGCGACGTTCTCCGCCAGCGCCGCTTCGTCGCCGGAGAGCTTCAGCGCGGCGACCACGGCAGCGGGTGCGTCCGGGTCGGCGCCGCGGAACAGCCTGGCCGCGCCCATCTCTTGCAGGGCCTCCAGCGGCAAACGGCCTTGGAGCGGCTCAGCGTCCGAGGTGCCGCCCAACCGCGATTCGAGGCTCGCGCCGGTGGGCTCCGGCTGCGGCACAGCACGGATCAGTTCCTTGCCGAGGTCGACGGACGCGAACATCGACAGCTCGACCGCGCCGTCGCCCAAAGCGAACAGCGAGGCGCCCAACGGGCCGTTGACGGCGTGGACACTGTGCGAGCTCTTGGAGCCGATGGAAGCGATGGTGTCGAGCAAAACCGTTGGCCCGCCAAGGATTTGGAGGTTGCGTGCGACCGACGGGTGGACCTCGGCCTCGTCACCGACACCGGTCACGACGCGCTTCTTCATGAGACCGGCTTCGGCGGGTCCTATTTGGACATCGGAGGCGGGCATCCAGTCCGGTGGCAGGTCGACGCCGGTTTTCTCGACCAGGTAAGCGAACTCGCCAGCGGAGAGCACCAGCCGGTGCGGTGCCGGGGTCACGCGGGCACGCCCTGGCCGCGCATGTAGTCGCCGACCTCGAGCCACGCCTTGTCGCCGTGCGGCGGCAGGTTGTCGGGGCCGTACTTCCAGCCACTCCACGGCGGCTGAGGCGGCTGCGGTGGCGAGCCGCCGCCGAAGCCGAGGGCGTCGGCGACACCGTTCGCGATGTCCTTGACGGCGTTGTTGAAGGCGTCCACGGCACGGTTGAACGTGTCGATCGCGCTGTTGAACCAGCCCGTGACCGTCTCCGCGATCCGCTTGATCGCGGCGATCATCTCGCGGACCTCCTGCGCGTGGCGGCGCAGTGCGGCGGCCGCGCCGTCGAGCCCTTCCGCGGCCTGGAACAGCTTGCGCTTGTCGCCCTCGACCGTGTCGCGGCAGCGGTCGGCCGCGACCGACTTCCACTGCATGGTCCGCGCGCGGTCGTTCATCTCCGTGCCGCGTGCGCGGACCGACTCGGCGCGCTTCTCGATCTCGCCCGCGATGCGGTCCAGCTCGTCCGGATTGCCGTACACCTCAGCCCCCGTTCAGTCGCGCGTGAGCAAACCACGACTGATCGACAGCTCGCACGCGGACCGGGAAAGATGCGCGGAACTACTCAGCGGCCGGGATCCAGCTCGCCGGCCTCCGAACGCGGTCCGTACTTGCGTTCCATCTCCACGACGTCGCCGAGCTTGAACACGATCTCGTTCTTCCGCACGAACCCGCCGAAGTTCACGCTGAACTCGACCCGGCGACCGGTTCCCGTCCAGTAGTCGCGCTTGACGATCTCCAGCGCCTTGTCGGCAGTGCTCTGGTCGCGAACGGTGGCGGTCACGGTGAGGCGTTGTCGGTAGTCCAAATCGGACTTGTACTCCACGGCCACACCGCTGACCCCGTCCTCGGCCGCGAGGTCGGCGGAGATGCGGTCGCCCAGGTCTTCGACGGTGTCGTCTCCCGTCCCGCACCCGGCCAGGAGGAACGCGAGCAGGACCAACCCGAGGCGCCTCATTTGCTCGGCCTCGTCGGGCGCGGGCCGTAGCTGGTCTCCAGCTCGGGCGGGAGGTCGACCTTGCCGGAACGCACCGGCTTGCCCGACTCGGGCTTGTCGGCGTAGGGCGGGTCGGCGGTCGTGTAGACGGTGTAGGTCGCGCTGCACGAGTCCCAGGTGCCGAGCCAGCAGTCCTTGCGCGCGATCTCCACGACCTCGTCGACGACCGGGTCGGTGATCGACTCCGCCTTCAGCATGACCTCGAGGCCGAGGCTGTCGCCCGCGTCGAGGCCGTGGCGGTACACGAACTGCGCCGCGGCCACGTCCGGACGTTGCTTCCAGTCCGCGACGATCTGCTTGCCGATCGCGTTGATCTGCGGGTTGAAACTCTCGAAGATGCTGCATCCGGTCAGCAGCAAGAGAACAGGTAGAAGTCTGAGCACCGCGCACCCCCGCCGTGGATCTTGGCAGGGATGCGCGGTGGGTGCCGGGCGAACGGCTAGATCTTCGCCGCGGCCCTGCCCACGGCTTCGACCAGCCACCCGGCGTCCGCGGCCGACATGACGGCTGGAGGCGTGAAGCTCACCGTCCGGCCGCGGAAGTCGGCGAGCACCCGCGCTCGCAGGAGCTCGCCGGTGAAGATGTCGGCCGCGCGCTTGTCCGGCAGTTCGACGCCGAGCAGCAGGCCGCGGCCGGTCGCGTGGGCCTTGCCGGCGGTGACTGCTCGCAGGCCGTACAGGAGTTCGTCGCCGAGCAGCTTGGCTCGTTCGACCAGGCCTTCGGAGGCTGTGACGCGCAGGCAGGCGTTGACGGCGGCGGAGGCGAGGGGCGAGACCTCTTCCGGGCCGCGCCACAACGGGACCTCGACGGCCGCGGAGGCGACGACGGCGGCGATCGGGAGCACGCCGCCGGACAGGCCCTCGCCGACCAGCAGGATGTCCGGGGTCACGCCGTCGATGTCGGAGCCCCACCACACGCCGAGGCGACCCAGGCCGGTGCGGGTCTCGTCGACGATCATCAGCGCGTTCTGCTCGCGGCAGACCTCGGAGATCGCGCGCAGGTAGCCGTCGGGCGGGAAGGACACGCCGCGGACGGGTTCGACGAGCACGCAGGCGGGCGGTCCGGCGGCCAGAGTGGCACGCAACGAGTCGATGCCGCCGTACGGGACGTCGCCGGTCGTCAACACTCGTGGGCGGCCATTGGCTTGGGCGAGGGCCACGGCGAACTGCGCGGCTTCGGAGGCCGACGGGAAGGTGTGGATGTGGTCGAGGCCGTTTGGGGTGACCAGGTCGAGCATCAGGCGGTCCAGCAGCGACGGCCGGCGCACCTGGCCGACCACCGCCTGCACCACGGCCGGGTGGGCGTGGCCTAGCAGCGGGACTCCGTAGCCGCCGCAGTCCAGGTACTCGACGCGGTGGGGATCTACCACTCGGGCGCCACGGGCGGCGCAGCCGGTCAGCTGTTCGGTAGCCATTGCGGGGAACCTTTCCTGGGCAGCGCGGCCCACGGCCGCTCGTCTGACTGGCGAGCGGACCTCGGTTCCCACTACTGATTCGGATTCCACGGCACGTTGGTTCGCCCGAGGCATAGGCTTTTTCTCGTGCGGATCGAAATCACCGACCTGGACCAGCTGCGGGCAGAGCCTGACCTGCGCAAAGCCGTCATCATCGGGCTGGACCTGACTCGCGAGGACGTGCGTGTGCCGTTGGACGGCGCACTGCTGCTCGGATGTGCCCTCAGCGAGAGGATGCAACGCCAGGCAGAGGCCGCGGGAGCACTGATCTTCCCGGTGATCCCGGACCTGCCGTACGAGGTGTACCGGTCGTCCCTTTACACCCCGGAAGAGCTGTTCGCGGGCTTCGACCCCCAGGATCCGAAGTCGTACGCCGACACCCCGGACGCGGTGATCTACAAGCACAGCAAGCAGCAGGGCCACCACCCGGACCCGTTGCACGCGCTGGCCGAACGCCTGCACGACCACTCGATCACCGAGGCCCTCGACGAGACGCTGACGGGTCGGCCGATCGCAGTGATGGGCGGCCACGCGCTGGCCAGAGGCTCGGACGGCTACCGCAACGCCGTGGAGCTCGGCGCCGCGCTGGGCAAGGCGGGCTTCACCGTGCTGACGGGCGGCGGTCCGGGTGCGATGGAGGCCGTGCCGCTGGGCGTCCGGCTCGGCGAGGCGGATCGCGAAGTCCTCGCCACCCTCGCGCAGGCCCCGTCGTTCGGCCACGACGACGAGTCGATCGGCCGCTGGCTCGCGGCGTTCCCCGAGATCCCGAGGTTCTCCAAGCCGCGCACGATCGGCATCCCGACCTGGTTCTACGGCCACGAGCCGCCCAACCCGGCCTGTGAGCTGCACGCCAAGTACTTCGCGAACTCGGTGCGCGAAGAGGGCCTGCTCACCGTCGCGACCGGCGGCATCGTCTACACGCCGGGCAAGGCGGGCACGGTCCAGGAGGTCTTCCAGGACTTCACGCAGAACTACTACGGCAGCGTCGGCCCGGCCGCGCCCATGGTGTTCCTGGGCAAGGACTTCTGGACCGACGAGGTGCCGGCCGCGCCGCTCGTGCAGAAACTCGCGGCGGGCCGGGAAGCCGAGCAGTGGATCCTCGTTACCGACGACGTCGACGAGGCGATCGCGCTACTGGTCAAGTACGCGGGCTAGGTCCAGCACTTCAGCTCCAGGCAGCTTCATCAGCACGTCGCCTGGGATGAGGATCTTGCTGCCCCGGATGCCGCTGCCCACGACCAGTTCGGGGGCGGCGGCCACCTCCGGCGACACCAGGATCGGCCAGTCCGCGGGCACACCGATGGGCGTGATGCCGCCGTACTCCATGCCCGTCAACGCCACGGCCTCGTCCATCGGCGCGAACGACGCCTTGCGCGCGTCGAGCCGCTTGCGGATCACACCGTTCACGTCCGCGCGCATGGTCGCCAGCACCATGCAGGCTGCATAACGGATCTCGCCGCCGCGCTTGCCCGCCACGACGACGCAGTTGGCCGAGGCTGCCAGCGGCGAGCCGTAGTGCGCGCAGAACTCGGCGGTGTCCGCCAACGACGCGTCGATCTCAGCGACGGCGACCCGGTCAGCACCGTCCAGGTTCTTCAGCGCGGCTTCGACCGGTGCAGGCACCAGGTCGAGGCGCGAAAGCACTGGGAAGGGTTCCAACGATCCAGCGATGGTCCACACGAGAACCATCCTGCCAAACTCGGTTTGACCTTGACGTTACGTCAACCCTTACCTTCATCTCAGAGCGCGAAAGGGGAACCGGAAATGGCCTGGTCGATCGCCCAGGTGGCCCGGATGTCGAAGGTGACGTCCAGGACGCTGCGGCACTACGACTCGATCGGGCTGCTGTCGCCGGCCTGGATCGGGGACAACGGCTACCGCTACTACGAGAAGGAACAGGTGCACCGCCTGCAGCAGATCCTGCTGCTGCGCGACCTGGGCCTGGGCCTCGACGTGGTGGCGGACATGTTGAACGGCACGGACCAGCTGACGGTCCTGCGCAACCACCACCGGTGGCTGCAGGACGAACGACGCAGGCTGGACCGGCTCGCCAACACCGTCGCGCGAACGATCGAAGAACTGGAAGGAGGGGACGAGGTGAAGATGGAAGAGCTGTTCGACGGCTTCGACGCCGCCCAGCAGAAGGAGTACGAGCAGCAGCTGGTCGACCGCTTCGGCGACGGCGCCAAGGAGCACATCGCCAGCAGCAAGAAGCGCTGGCAGGGTGCCACCAAGGCCGACGCGGACAGGTTCCTGCAGGAGTGGCAGGACGTGCTGCTGCGGGCGACGGAGCTGTTCACGGCAGGTGTCGCGGTCGACGCGCCCGAGGCGACGGAGCTGATCGAGCGCCACCACGCGTGGATCTGCCTGAGCTGGACGCCCAACAGCGAGTCGTACGCGGGCTTGGCCGACCTCTACCTGGAGGGCGAGTTCAAGCCGCAGCTGGACGCGCACGCCGAGGGCACGGCTCAGTGGATGCACGACGCGATGACGCACTACGCGCAGACGCGTCTCTAAGAGGCTGAGCGGGGGCTGCAGACCCCGCTCACAAACCAAATGCTTCCAACGCCTCACGGTTGAAAGCCGGCAGGTCATCAGGGTTTCGGGACGTCACGAGCGTCCACCCGTTCAGGTCGCACACCCTGACCTCCTCGTCAGCCCAGTCACCGCCCGCGTTGCGGACGTCGGTCTGCAGGCTGGGGAACGAGGTCAGCATCTTGCCGCGCACCACGTTGGCCTCGACCAGCAACCACGGCCCGTGGCAGATCGCCGCGATCGGTTTGCCGGCCGCCACCAGACCTTTCACCAGTTCGACGGCGTCGGGGGTCCTCGCCGAGCTTCGGTGCGAGCAGGCGCGGCACTCCGCCGGCCTTCTCGACGTGCGTCCACGGGTCGGTGAGCTCGACCTGCTCGATGCCCTCCGCGCTGACGAGGAATGCGATCTTCTGTTCCGCCATGAACAACGGCTACCCGGCGAAGAACTCGACCAATCGGTGCCGCACCTCAGCGCGATGCGTGATCATCGGCGAGGGTGAGTCGACCAGCCACAACGAGCCGTTGGGGAACGCCGCCGCCGTCGCCTTGGCCACGTCCTCCGGGTGCAGCGGATCACCCACAGCCCCGATGACCAGCACCGGAATCGTCACGGCGGCCAACAGCGAGGCATCGGCCACCGCGACCTGACCGGGCAACTGGTCAGCGGCGTCCGAAAGACGGCTCAACGCCGCGCGGCGCTCGGCAACGTAAGCAGGCGGGCCGACGGTCAGGTCGGAGAGCTGCTGCAACGTGAAGGCCGGACGTGGTTGATCCAGCACGGCGGGCAGCAGCAGGGCAACGCGTGCAAAACGATCAGGTTCGAGTGACAACAGCCGCACCAACGCGCCGGCGCCCAACGAGACACCAACGGCGTGATCAGCCGGAACAGTCGCGAGATCGGCGGCGATCCGCCCGTAGTCCCAGTACCCCGCGGGCGCGTCCGGCGCGGATCCGTGCGACGGCAGCGTCACGACGACTCGCGTGCCAGGCAGCCCGGAGGCGGGAATCCGCGCCTCACCGGCGGTGGCGCCGAGTCCGTGAGCGACCAGGGTCACCGGCGAACCGGAGCCGTAGGACGTTGTGATCACCAGCGAGGGCCGCGCTGGACCTCGATCAGCTTCGGGCGCACGTCGACCATGTACACGAGCACCGCGACCAGGCCAGCCAGCCAGAAGATCGAGCCGAAACCGGCGGGGAAGAAGAGCAGCATCGCGGCCGCACCGCCACCGGTGATGCCCAGCCAGGCGGGCTTCGTCATTCTCTCGGCCGCCGTGTAGGCGTCGACGCGCTGGGTCAGGGCGTGGAAGAACGCGAACAGACCGACGATCGAGAACGCCAGGTCGGCGAAGAAGTACACGATGCCGTCGAGGTTCCAGAAGCTGAAGTCCGGCCAGATGAACACCACGCGCCCAGACTACGTGCCGACACGACGAGAGGGGAGCACGCCTCGAAGGCGTGCTCCCCTCTCAGGAGACTTCAGCGACTCACTTGGTGGTGTTCGTCGTGGTCTTCTTCGCAGCGGCCGTGGTCGTGGTGCTGCGGGTCGTCGTCGCCGGCTTGCGGGGCGCGGTGCGGTTCGCGGTCTTGCGGGCGGTGCTGCGGACCTCGTGCGCGACCTCGTCACCGGCCTCGACGATCTCCTCGGCCAGCTTCTCGCTGCCCTTGTCGACCGCGTGGGCGACCTTCTCGCCGACCGAACGGGTGCGGCGGGTGACCTTGCCGAGCACGTCGTCCGCGAGCTCGCGGGCGTCGGCGGCGGCGGACTCGGCGCGCTTCTGCGCGGCCTCGACGGCCTGCTCGACCTGCTCGACGGCCTGCTTCACCTGCGGCTGGGCCTTGATCTGCTCCAGCGTCTGCTCGCCGGTCTCGGCCAGGTACGTGTACAGGTTCACCGCGGAGGCGGTGTAGGCGTCGACGAGCTTCTTCAGCTCGGCCGGCTGCAGCTTCTCGCGCAGGTCCTTGAGCTCGGTGGGCAGGTCCTGAGCCTGGGTGCGGGCCTCCTCGGCGCGCTCCTTGGCCTTGTTCAGGGCCTCGACCACGGCCTTGGCGGCGAGGTCACCGGCGCCGAGGGCAGCGAGAAGGGCCTGACGCGCGGCGTGCGCGCCCTGCTCGGCGGCCTTGCGGACGTCGTCCTGGGTGAGCTTCGGCATGGAGATCACTCCTCCTGTTGTTTGGCGGCGTTCTCCCGCCTGAAAGATTCGTAAACATCGAGCAGCACCTGCTTCTGCCGCTCGGTCAGATCGGTCGCGGCGACGATGGCGTCCGCCAACGCACCGCCTTCGCGCTGCTGGAGGATCCCGGCCTCGACGTAGAGCACTTCGGCCGAGATGCGCAGCCCTTTGGCGATCTGCTGAAGGATCTCCGCAGATGGCTTGCGCAGTCCTCGCTCGATCTGGCTGAGGTATGGGTTGGAGACACCCGCTTGCTTCGCCAGTTCCCGCAAGGAGATCTTGGCGCTGTTGCGTTGTTCGCGGATGTACTCACCGATGTTGCGGCCGAGGTCCGCGACTGCTTTGTCGATGGACTTGTCCACTGTTCCCGCTCCCGTTCCTCGTGCCACCAACTACGTTAGCGATGGGTGCTAACTCTTGCAAGCACCCTGCTAGCAATCCGTGCGTGTGCTCCGCCACAGGGATACCGTTGTGGGTGACATGGACGACGCCGGGGCCTTGCGCGCCGAGCTGGCGGACCACCTGCTCGGCGACGGCGTGCTGCACGATTCCAAGTGGCTCAAGGCTTTCCGGGCAGTTCCGCGGCACGAGTTCCTGCCGCGCTTCTACCGCCAGCTGCACAGCGGCGACTGGGAACGGGTCACCCGAAAGCACCCGGACTGGCTGAGACTCGTCTACGCCGACCGTGTGTGGGTTACCCAGTTCGACGGCGACGACACGGTGACCGCGGGCACACCGACCTGTTCGTCGAGCATGCCCACGATCATGGCGATCATGCTGGAGGCACTGGACGTCCACAACGGACAGACGGTCCTCGAGGTGGGCACCGGCACCGGCTACAACGCGGCTCTTCTGTGCCACGCCGTGGGTGCGGGCAGCACAACGACGATCGACGTCGACCCGAACATCTCGCAACGCGCACGGAAACGCCTGCGTCGCAACGGTTTCTTTCCCACCTGCGTCACGGGCGACGGCGCGCTCGGCCATCCGGAGCGCGCACCGTACGACCGCTTGCTGGCCACCTGCTCCGTCGCGACCATCCCACCCGCCTGGCTGGAGCAGGTGCGACCCGGCGGCCTGGTCGTCACCACGCTGCACCGCCCGATCGGCGCGGGCCTCGTCCGGATCGTGTCGAACGGCGACGGCACCGGCGAAGGCGCGGTGCTCGTGGAGGACGGCCGCTTCATGCCGTTGCGCGCGCACGCCCACCCACCGTCGCTCGCGGGCGCCGGCGCGTTCGAGCGCCGCGCCACGACGTTGCCGCTGGGCACCGTCGTCGACCCGGCCAGCCCGTTCGAGTTCTTCGCGGGCATTGCTCTGCCCGGAGTCGCCGCGGGCCACGACTGGCTCGCCCATCCGGACGGTTCGTGGGTGCACCACCACGGCGAGCACGTCGACCAGGGCGGCCCGCGCCGGCTGTGGGATCTTGCGGAACAGGGCGTCGTCGAGTGGCACGACCTGGGCAAACCTCGCCGGCACGAGTTCGGGATCGCGGTCGAGGCCGACGGCCAGTTCCTGACGCTGGGCGAGCTCAGGTGGCATCTGTGATCAACAATCGAACGTCACGACACGGGTCACTGAATCGACCTCAGGCGGATGCGGTGCGTCATGATGCGACGCATGTCCAGATTCCGTCAGCAGGCATTGCTGACCGGCTGCGTGCTGACCGCGTTGCTCACCGCGGCCGGTCTGTTCGTGACCGACCACGGCATCAACCCGCACGTGTGGCTGATCGTCCTCGCGGTGGCGTTCCTGGGCTTCCTGGCTTTACTCGACCCGTGGACCCGCCGCAGGCACAACGCCGAGCTGAGCAGCGACGAGCACCTCGACGCGGCGTGCCGGGCGCTGGCGATCGGCCTGCAGTCGCAGTGGAACGAGGAGGTGCGCTCGCGCGGGCTCACCGACCCCGACGTGCTCGACCTGCACTGGCTCGCCCCTGAGCTGGACGTCAGCGACGAGCCGGACGCGCCGCCGGGACGCAGCGACGCCGTCGTGGGCGCGTTCGAGCGGCAGATCAACCGCAGGATGGTGCTCCTCGGCGAGGCCGGCACCGGCAAGACGACCGTCGCGATGCTGCTGACCTGCGGGTTGCTGGACCGCTACGACGGCGGCATGGTTCCGGTGCTGCTGCCGTTGTCGACGTGGAACCCGGCGGTCGAGGACATCCGCACGTGGCTCACGCGCAGGCTGTACGAGGACCACCCGGCGTTGCGCAACACCGAGCTGTACGGCAGCTACGCGGGTGACCTGCTGGTGGAGCAGCACAAGGTCCTGCCCGTGCTGGACGGCCTCGACGACATCCCCGGCCACCAACGCGCGGACGCCCTCACCCGGATCGCCAAGGCGTTCGGGAACAGGCCGTTGGTGCTGACCTGCCGCACGGCCGAGTACGAGCAGGCCGTGCACCTCGCGGGCCCGCTGCCCGGCGCGGACGTCGTCGAGATGGCGCCGCTCGACCTGGAGGAGGTCTGCGCCTACCTGCGGGCGAGCGCGGACAGCGTGGGCGCGGCGCGGTGGGAGCCGGTGTTCATCCAGCTGCGCGAGGAACCGGACGGCCGCCTCGCCGACGCGTTGTCCACGCCGTTGACGATGTGGCTGGCCAGCATGGTCTACGCGGACACCGAGGCCGAGCCGACCGAACTGCTCGACCGCGGCCGTTTCCCGGATGCACGCGCCATCTCCGACCACCTCTGCGACGAGCTGGTCTCGCGGGCGTTCGGCAACCGGGCGTTCGCGCACCACGCCAAGACCACGCAGGTCTGGCCGCGGGACAGGGCGCGCAGGTGGCTGGAGTTCCTCGCGCACGAGATGCGGGACAGGGACATCCGCGAGCTGGCGTGGTGGGAGCTGCGCCGCTCGGTCGGCAGCACGTGGCTCGCGGTGCTCGGCGCGCTGGTGCTGGGCGCGATCGGCGGGTTCGGCGTCGCGTGGCTGATGGCGTACTCGATCACGCCGTCGCTCGCTCCGATCACCGGTCTGGTCGCGGGCATCGGTGTCGGTGCGGCCGCACTCACCGCGTCGCAGGAGCGCAAAGCCAAGCCACGACTGGGGATCTGGCGCAGTCTGCTGCTCGTGCCCGGTGTGCTCGGCCTGGCCGCGGGACTCGTTTTCGGTGCGCTGTACGGACTTTCCGCCGGACTCGTCGTCGGTCTCGGACTCGCCGTGGCGGTCGCGCTGCGGTTCGCGCTGTCGAGCGCCTCGGAACTCTCACAAGCTTCCAGTCCTCAGTGGACGATGGCGCGCGACCGGATCGCGGTGTGGACCGGATCTCTCGTGCTGGCAGTGGTCTTCGGAAGTGCCGCGGCACTGGTGTTCGGGCCCGGCCAGACTGGCATGGTCGGGCTGGGTCTCGCGTCCGGGCTGATGCTCGGGTTCGCGCTCGCCGTGCTGCACCTGCGCTGGTGGTGGTTCACGGTGGCGCGGATCTGGTTGGCACTGCGCGGAAAGCTGCCGTGGGAGCTGATGGTGTTCCTGGAGGACTCGCGCAAGCTCGGCGTGCTCTGCCGGGCGGGGGCCTGCTACCAGTTCCGGCACGGACTGGTGCAGGACCGCCTGGCAGAGCACGAGGTGACTACTCGGTCCGCAACCCAAGTGCTCCGGTCGCCCTTCTCAGCGAAGGCAACGTCAGAGCAGTGACCAGCACGACCAGGCCCACCGAGATGCCGGTGACGATCCCGATGCCCGCCCAGTCGTAGGCGACCTCGCTGCCGAACACCCGCGTGACGAGCACGCCGAGCAGGATGCCGGTGCCCACCGACACGATGGTCGAGATCACCAGCGGAATCGCGTTCTGCCACAGCAACGACCGGGCGAGCGTGCCGCGCGGGACACCGCTGGCCGCCATCACCGCGAGCGGCCGGCGGCGTTCCCGCACCTGTTCCAGCGCGACGACCAGCAAGGACGCGCCGGCGAGCAGCAACGTGATCAGCGCGGCCGCGTACAACGCCCGGCGCACCGCGAAGAAGATCTGCTCGATCTCATCGGTGTCGTCCTGGCCGACGTAGTAGGTGAACAGCCGCCACGAGTACGGCGCGAGGACGTTGCGCACGTGCTCCGCGACGTCCGGAACAGCCGGGTCCAGCTGCGCCTGCAACTCGCCGCTGCCCTGGGGAACCGTGAAGCCCGTGGCCGCGGCGGGCGTGAGGTAGAGGCCGGGGCGAGCGCCGGTCGCCTGCTCCACCGCGGGAACCGTCCACGCGGTTCTGCCTTCCCCGACCTTGATCGAGTCGCCGGCAGCGGGTGTGCCCCGGCCGGAGGCTTCCCGCACGACGTACGCCTTGCCGTCCGCGCAGTTCGTGATGCGCGCCATCGACTGAAGCACGGCGCACGGCCCGATGCCGATGTCGAGGTACTCGTTGGAGGGCAACATCCCGAACGTGCGCTTCAGCTCGTTCACGCCGATCACGCCCTTGGCCCCGGACAGCGCGCCCTGCAGGTCGGGCAGGATGCCTGGTTCGCCCACGGTGATGGAGAGGTAGTTGTAGTTCACCTCCCGCCTCTCCTCGGCCGTCACCTCGTTCTCGACGCCCGCGAGGATCACCTGCAACGTCACCACTCCGGCGACCACGACCGCCACGCCACCGACGACCCGTGCCGCCGTGCCCGCGTCGAGCTGCAACCGGCGAACCGCGAGCTGCAGCGCGGGCGTGGCGCCCTGCATCCGGTAGACGACGCGTTCGACCAGCCACGGCAACAGCACCGGGATGGCGAACATCAACAGCACCACGCCCCCGACGACCGGCCACTGGGCGGGCTTCGACGTCTCGTCGAGCCTGCCGAACTGGCTCGCCAGCAGCCCCACGCCGGCCACCGCGGGCACGACCCGCCACCACAGCCTGCGCTTCACCGGTTTCTGCTCGCGCACCACGCCGAGTGGTTCGATGATCGTCCGACGCATGGCGAACACCGACGTCAGCACGGCCAGCACCGGCACGCTGACGACCACGACGAGCGTCAGCGGCAGCGTGGGCGTCAGATCGCTCGGGAACACGGCGAGCTCGGCGATCGGGATGTCGTCGGCGAGCGGCCGGAGCGCGAACAACAACCCGAACCCGATGACGAGCCCCACCAGCGCACCGGCCAGCGCCTCACCGGACGCGATCAGCCGCACCCGCGTCGCACCGGCCCCGACCAGCCGCAACGCCGCCAGCCTGCGGTCGCGCTGAGCGGCGGCGAGCCTGGTCGCGACGCCGACGAACACCAGCACGGGGAACAGCAGCACCACCGCGCCGACGATGCTGAGCATCAACAGGATCGTCGGCAGCCCTCCGCCTGCGCGCGCACTGCCGAAGGCGTAGACCTGGTTGCCCTTGTTCGGCTCGATCTTCGCGTCGCCCGCGAGGAACCGCAGGTCCGCGGGCCCGGTCAGGCCTTCCTGGCCGAACGTGCCGATGATCTTCTGCGGGAACCTCGGCCGCAGCAGCTCGCCTTCCGGACTCGCCAGCAACGCGGCGAGCTTCGGCGACACGACGACCTCACCGTCCGCCGGCAGCCGTTCCACGCCAGGCGGCACGGGTGCGTTGGGCGCGAGGACGCGGACGTACGAGCCGGAGACGTACTCGGAGCGGAACGCCACCGACGAGGTCTCCAGCAGCAACGGCGCGGTGCCGGCGCCCTTGGTGACGACGTCCCGGCCGTCCGCGCGCTGGTCGCGGTTGCCGAACGCGGTCGGGATCGACGCGGCGAGCAGCAGCAACGCCACGCACATGCCGATGCCGACGCCTTGGAGCAGGAGCCTCACCCAGGACTTCCGGCTGCCCCCGACGGCCAGCCGGACCCCCAGGGCGAGGTCGCTGATGGTGCGGTTCACCGGGCGAACTCCACGTCACGTGAACGGCCATCGCGCACCACGACCTCGCGGTCCGAGTAGGCGGCGACGCGAGCTTCGTGCGTGACCAGCACGACGGCCGCACCGGTCTCCCGAGCCGCGGTCGTGAGGAGGTGCATGACTCGTTCGCCGTTGAGCGAGTCGAGCGCGCCGGTCGGTTCGTCGGCGAAGATCACCTTCGGCCCGGTGACGAGCGCGCGGGCGACGGCGACGCGCTGACCCTGGCCACCCGAGGTCTCGCCGGGACGCTGGTCGGCGACGCCGTCGACCTCCAGCCTGGCCATCCAGTCCTTCGCGGCGCGTTCGGCGTCCTTGCGCTTCATGCCGCTCAGCCGCAACGGCAGCGCGACGTTCTCCAGGCAGGTCAGCTCCGGCACGAGCTGGCCGAACTGGAAGACGAACCCGAACTCGGTGCGCCGCAGCTCGCTGCGGGCGCTGTCGTTCATCGCCGTCAGGTCCTGGTCGCGGTAGAGGACGGTGCCGCTGTCCGGCGGCAGGATTCCGGCGAGGCAGTGCAGCAGGGTGGACTTGCCGGAGCCCGACGGCCCCATCACCGCCACGACCTCGCCCTCGCGGATCGTGATGGCCGCGCCGTCGAGCGCGTGGGTCTTGCCGAACGACTTGATCAGGCCTTCGGCCCTGAGCAGGCTCATCGCGTGACCTCCGCTGCCAGCTGGTCGATGCGTGCGGCCGTCAGTTCGAGCCACCGCAGGTCGGCTTCGAGGTGGAACAGGGCGAAGTCGCAGATGAGCTGGTCGGCGAGGTCGCCATCGGTCTTGCGCCTGGTCAGCTCGCGCATCGTGGTGAGGTGCGCCGAACGTTGGGTGTCGAGCACCTCCTCTGCGCTGCGGCCCGACAGCAGGGCCAGCACCACCTTCGCGTAGAGCGTGTTCTGCAGGTACGGCTCCGGCTTCTCCGGAGTGCTGAGCCAGCGCTCTACATCAGTGACCCCGGCGTCCGTGATCGCGTACCGCTTGCGCTCCGGACCGTCACCCGCCTCGACGCCGGCCTCGGTCACGAAGCCGTTCTTCAGCAGCCGCGACAGGGTCGAGTACACCTGCCCGTAATGCAACGGCCGGTCCTGTCCAAAGCGCTCGTCATAGGCGCGCTTGAGGTCGTAACCATGCCTTGGACCGCCTTCTAGCAGGCCCAACAGTGCGTGTCCGATCGACATGGGAAGCACTATACACACGATGTATACACCGGGTGCATTCTCCAGATGCCCTGACGGGCAACCGCCGTGGCGCCTACAGTGGTGGGGTGACTGGTCTGACTGTCGGCTGGGATCACGACGTCGAGCTGCTGCTCGACTTCCTGAACACTCGACACGTACTGGACAGTGAAGCCTCCTGGCGCGCTTGGGTGACCGAACGCGGCCTCGGGCGGAGCGGGGAAATCGCACAGGCGCGCGCCGCGCGGGCGGCATTGCGGTCGTCGATCGAGGGCTCGTCAGGCCCTCAGACCGCGGCGGGTGTGGTCCACATCGAGCTGACCGACGGCGTGCCCGTCCTGTCCAGCTCCGATGCCCTGGGCGCGGTGCTCGCGGCGTCCGCTCGGCTCGCGGTGCTGGGTTCCTGGGAGCGCTTCAAGATCTGTCCCGCCGACGACTGCATGAGTGCGTTCTTCGACCGTTCGCGCAACCGCTCGCGCACCTGGTGCTCGATGCAGGTGTGCGGCAACAGGGAGAAGGCCCGCACTTTCCGAAAACGAACCCGAGCTACTCAGAACAACACGTTGGCCACGGTGTAGATCACCAGGCCGGCGAGCGCGCCGACCACGGTGCCGTTGATCCGGATGAACTGCAGGTCCCTGCCGACCTGCAGTTCGATCTTGCGCGAGGTCTCCTCGGCGTCCCAGCGCTCGACCGTGTCCGTGATCAGCGTGGTGATCTCCGCGCGGTAGTTGCTCACGACGTACCCGGCGGCCTGCTCCAGCCAGCCGTCGACCTTGGCGCGCAGATCTTCGTCGGTCGTGAGGTTGGTGCCGAGGGTGACCAGGCCCTGGGTGACGCGCTTCCTCAGTTCGCTGGACGGGTCCTCGGCGGCGTCGATGAGCATCTTCTTCGCCGTGCCCCACGCACTGCTGATCAGCTTCTGGACGTCCGGGTGGTCGATCACCTGCTGCTTGACCTGCTCGGCCTTCTGCATGGTGGCCGGGTCGGTCTGCATGTCGTCCGAGAACTCGATCATGAACTGGTCGATCGCGAGCCGCATCGGGTGGTTGACGTCGGTCTTGACCGCCCACGCGAAGTTGACCAGCTCGGTGTACACCTTGTCGCCGAGCATGGCGTCGACGAACTTGGGCGACCACGTGGGCGCGCGGTCCGTGACGATCAGGCTGACCTTGTCGTAGTTGTCCCGCACCCACTCGTACGCGCGGTCGCACATGAGGTCGACGAGCTTGTGGTGCGCGCCATCTGTGAGCACCTGGTTGAGGAGCTTGCCGAGCGGTGGGCCCCAGGGTCTCGCCGTGACCCGCTTGACGATCGCGTGCTCCAGGACGGCCTGGACCTCTTCGTCCTTGAGGACCGTGATGGCGCCCTTGATGACGTTCGCCAGCTCGTTGGTGAGGCGCTCGGCGTTGTCGGGCTGCTTGATCCACGCACCGGCGCGTTCCGCGATGCCCGCTCTGCGGAGCTTGTCCTGGACCACTTCCGGGCTGAGGAAGTTGACGCCCACGAAGTCGCCCAGCGTCTTGCCGAACATGTTCTTGCGTTCCGGGATGATCGCGGTGTGCGGGATCGGCAGTCCGAGGGGTCTCCTGAACAGTGCCGTGACCGCGAACCAGTCGGCGAGCGCGCCGACCATGCCCGCTTCGGCTGCCGCCCTGACGTAACCGACCCACGCGCCCTCGAACGCGTGGGTGCCGAAGAAGATGACCGTCGCGCCTATCAGGAAGCTCGTCGCGACGAGCTTCATCTTGCGCAGGTCGGTGCGCTTCTGCTGGTCAGCGGCGGTCAGTTGCTCCACACCGTCATTGTCCGTGAAGATCCTGCGTTGTGCGGGTACCAGCGCTAGTCCCTCGTTTGCAGCCGTTCACGTCGACCATCTTCGCGGAGATGACGGCGCTGGCCGTGCAGCACAACGCCGTCAACCTCGGCCAGGGTTTCCCCGACACCGACGGTCCCTCGTCGATGCTCGCGGCGGCCCAGTCGGCGATCGCTTCCGGCGTGAACCAGTACCCGCCGGGTCCTGGCATGCCGGTGTTGCGCGCGGCCGTCGCCGCCCACCGGTCGCGGTACGGGCTGTCGTACGACCCGGACACCGAGATTCTCGTGACGGTCGGGGCCACCGAGGCGATCGCGGCTTCGTTGCTGGCGCTGGTCGAGGCCGGCGACGAAGTGATCCTGATCGAGCCGTACTACGACTCCTACGCGGCTTCCGTGGCGATGGCCGGGGCTACTCGGGTGACCGTTGGTCTGCGCGAGGACTCTTCTGGCCGCTTGGCACTCGACGTGGACGCGTTGCGGGCGGCCGTCACGCCGCGGACTCGGGCGATCCTGGTCAACTCGCCGCACAACCCGACCGGGACCGTGTTCCGCTTGGAGGAGCTCCAAGCGATCGCGGCGCTCTGCGTCGAGCACGATCTGCTGGCGATCACCGACGAGGTCTACGAGCACCTGGTGTTCGACGGCCTGACCCACATTCCGCTGGCTTCGCTGCCCGGGATGGCCTCGCGCACGTTGTCGATCTCCGGTGCCGGCAAGACGTTCAACTGCACGGGCTGGAAGATCGGCTGGGTGTGCGGGCCTCGCGAGCTGGTCGGTGCGGTTCGTGCGGCCAAGCAGTTCATGACGTTCGTGGGCGGGGCGCCTTTCCAGCCCGCCGTCGCGCACGCGCTGACCGCCGAGCTGGACTGGGTCACTGGGCTGCGTGACTCGTTGGCCTCGAAGCGCGCGCGTCTGGCCGAGGGGCTGCGTGCGGCCGGTTTCGAGGTGCGTTCTTCTGAGGGCACCTACTTCATCTGCGCCGACGTCCGGCCGCTCGGGTACACCGACGGGTTGCAGCTGTGCCGCGACCTGCCCGCCAGGATCGGCGTCGCGGCCGTGCCGGTGCAGGTGTTCACGGACCATCCCTCGGACTGGCAGCACCTGATCCGGTTCGCGTTCTGCAAGCAGGACGCGGTGATCGACGAGGCCGTGGAGCGACTCCACAAGCTGTAGTTGTCCACAGGTGTGGATGAGTTCCTCCACACCTGTGGACAACCCACTTTCGGGTGAGACGTGGAGCCTTGACGCACGAGTTCGACTCCAAATGGCATGGACTCGAACACCGAAGTCGTCTCAGCGGCCCGCGCAGGCCTGGCGGGCTGGGAAGCGTTGGTCGAACGCTACTCCCGGCTCGTCTGGTCGGTGCCCAGATCGTTCCGCTTGAGCCACTCCGACGCCTCTGACGTCTACCAGTGCACCTGGCTCTGCCTGGCTGAACACCTCACCCGCATCCGCCAACCCGAGTCGTTGGGCACCTGGCTGGTCCGTACCGCCACACACCAGTCGATCGCCGTCCTGCGCACCCGCGGCCGCGAGGTCTCCCTGGACCTCTGGGAGCCGGAGTCGACGCTTCCTCCGCCCGACGAGGTGGCCGTGACCAACGACCGGCACCGCCGCCTGTGGACAGCCCTGGCGTTGCTGAACGAGCGGTGCCAACGCCTGCTGCGGATAGCTGCCCACAGCCCGGAGCTGAGTTATGCACAGGTCGCCGACGCCCTGGGGATGAACGTGGGGAGCGTTGGCTCGACGCGCAGCCGCTGCCTGGCTGAGCTGCGCCGGAAGCTGGAGGCCCACCGATGAGCGACCCGCTGCTGGCCGAGATCGCCGCGCTGTTCAGCTCGGACGTGCCACCGCCTGCCCTGGCACCGCGCCCGACCGGCTTCGCGTTGATGGAGCCCGTCGACGAGCCGGTGCGCGGACCGTCCCGCCAGCTCATGTTCCACGTCGGGGTAGGCCGGATGTACCTGCAACTCGATCCTGGCGCGTCCAGCGTTCGGCTGACCGGCGTGCTGGACGACAAGGGCGTGTCCGTCGAGGTCCGCTCACCTTCGTCGGTGCAGGCTCTTCGCCCGGACGCCGAGGGCTGGTTCCGGGCCGACGTCCAGCCCGGACCGGTGTGCGTGACCGTTCCGTCGCTGGGCCTGACGACGGGGTGGTTCGTCGCATGAGCGCCAGCGCGCATCCGCAGGCCACCATCGACAGCACTCAGGTGCGCGGCACTCGAAGTCAGCGGGCAGATGCGCTACACGATCTGAGCATCGCCCACGTCGAGCTCGGCCACCTCGACATCGCCGCTCGGTTTGCCGGGCGCGGGTTGCGGCTCACCGGCGAGGCGCGGTTCCACCTGACGTTGGCGTGGGTCGACCTGGACCGAGGGCGACGCAAGCAGAGCCTGCAGCACCTCGACCTGGCCACGCCGCACCTTCGCGGGCGGGAGCTGGCTCGGGCGCGGTGCTTGCGCGGACTGCACCTCTGCAACTCGGCCGAACCGCGGCTGGCGATCGCCGAACTCACCGCGGTCATCAAGGACTTGCGGCGGCATGGAGACGAACGCTGGCTCGCCAACGCGTTGGTCGGCCGTGGCATCGCTCGGTGCAATGCCACTCAGCTGGCCAAGGCGGAGATCGACTTCACCGCCGCGCAGACCCTGCTGCAGGCCATCGGCGAGCCTGGCCGGGCGGCGATGTGCCTGCACAACAGGGGATTCGTCGCGATGCTCGCGGGCAACCTGCCGCTGGCGCTGCGGCGGTACGAGGAGGCCGCGAAGGCCGGACTTGACTCGACGAGCCGGCCGGAAGCGCTCGTCGACAGGGCCGAGGCGTTGCTCGCGGCCGGACTCACCGCTGAGGCCCGGCGGGTGTTGACACCCGCGCTGGAGTTGTTGCGCCGGTGCAAGAGACACGTTCCCGAGCTCGCGGTGCTGAGCGCGCGTTGTGCGTTGCGTGACGGCGATCCCGCGCCTGCCGTGAAGCTGGCGGGATCGGACGTCGAGTTCATGCTCGCCGCGGGGGAGCTTGATGCTGTTGCGGCACATCGGTTTCGCGGGCCGGTGCAGACGCGGACGCTCGGGTGGCTGGCGCAGGCGCGCCGGTCGGATCGGCGTGGGGCGTTGGCCGCGTGCCGCGCGGGAGTCAGATTGCTCGACGAGCACCTCGGCGACTGGCCGCGCCGGGAGCTCACCGGACACGCGCTGGGCCTCGCACGGACAGCACGCGAGGTGTTGCACTGGTCGGAGCAGCATCGGGCTCCCAGCACGATGTCATTGCCTCCCAACGAACCCGAGCTCGTGCGAGCACTCACGCGGCTACGGCGGGCGAGGGCGTTCGGGCTGCCGATGGAGGCGCTGGAACGAGATGTCCGCCGGTTGGCGCTCGCCGTCGGACCGAGGTCGTCGGCAGATCAGGCGACACCACCCGATCTGCCGTTGGTCAGCTTCATCGTGCGCGAAGGCGAGATGACCGCGGTGACGCTGATGGGCGGGCGAGCACGTCTGCGCGTGGTGGCTGATCCGGCGGAGCTCGTTCGCACGGCCAAGCTCGCGCTGAGAGCAGGCCGACCGGTCGCGAACGACCTGCTGCCGGAGGTGGACGAGGTCGTCGTTGTTCCGGACGGTGCGCTGCACGACATGCCGTGGGCCGCACTCCGGCCAAAGGTGCATGTGCTGCCACGACTGAGGAGTTGGCGCGAACCTCGCCACACGTCGACGCGGGTGTGGATCAGCGGCCCGGGGCTGACCCACGGCGAAGTCGCTGCGCTGCAACGTGAGCACGGCGGCTCGATCTTTAGGTCCACTGTGGAGGAGACTCTCCGCGGGTTGGAAGGCGCTGGTGTCGCGCACATCGCGGCTCACGGGCACGCGAACGCGGACAACCCGTTGTTCTCGTTCCTGGAGCTCGCAGATGGTCCGCTCTACGGCTACGACATCGCCCGCCTCGAGAACCCGCCCGAGGTCGTGGTGCTGTCGGCGTGCGAGTCGGGGTTGGCGCGCGCGTTTCTCGATGCGGGGACCAGAGCCGTGATCGCGAGCGTGTTGCCGGTGCCGGATGCGCGGGTCGGCGAGGCCATGGCGGAGGTGCATCGACGGATCGACCATCCCGTCGAGGCCGCTAGGGCTGTGGCGCACCTCGGTTTCAGTTGCTACGGCACCGGGACGAGGGTGGCGGCGTGCAGGGCTGCGGCGAAGGACGTGCCGGTGCACAGGGCTTGAGTCGAGCCGACGGTGGACGGGACGTCGACGCCGTCGACTACGACGTTGACCCACGGGCCGTGGCCCGAGAACGAGGCAGAGGCTCCTACTGCGGTCACCGACGGGAGGGCGGCCGGCCACCAGGGGCGGGTGGAGGCGCCGTTGCCGGCGGAGGCCACGACGTTGGTGCCGCAGGAGGCCAGGACGGGTGGGCATTCGTCGTTGAACGAATAGGTGCCGGACGCGACCAGGACGACGGGGAGGGAGCGGGTGGCTCGCAGGGCTGCGGCGAGTGTCAGGTCGTCGCCGAAGCCTGAGGCCGAGAGCACCGGGAACGGGCGGACCGAGGCGCCGTGGTGGCGGAGCACGCCGGCGACCAGAGCGCCGTGCGGGTCCTCCAGCGAGGTGTCGAGCAGCGCGACTGTGCCCTCGCCCAGCAGCTCCGGAAGGCGGCCGCCGACCACCGGACGGGAGGTGCCGATCATGATCGGGCAGGCCAGGTGGACGTGGTTCGGAGTGGCGCCCACCTCGCGAGCGATCTCGACCACGCGATCCCGCTCGACGGCCTTCAGGTGCATGCGGATGGCGCCCGCGAAGATCTCCTCGTGGGAGTAGACACCTCGCAAGCGTTTGCGCACAGTGGGTGCGTCCGCCGGCAGGACGATCAGTTCGCCCGAACGGACCAAGCACTCATTTGGACCCAGCGCGTCGTGCGCCAGGACCGGGCCAAGGGCACGGGAGGCGTGATCGACCAGCTCAGAGAGGCTGTTGACCTGCTTTTGCGCGTCCACATCGGACACCATCCCCCGGCGCGACACGGTCCACAGGGGAGCGAGGCGCAATGTCACTCGATCCGATGACGACACTGACGGTGTTCATGCCTGATCAGGGCAACACGGACAGCCGCACGAGAACGCCCTTCCGAGTGTTTTGTTCGGAGTTGGTTCGCAAAATCACTCACCAGTGCTAGACATAGCTCAACGTCGACCTCCGACAGCGCTGTGTGTTGGCGGTGACCTAACGGTGGACGGGCGGTGATCCTGTGGCTGGTGGTGGAGTTCGTGCACTGCTGCTGCGGACCGCTGCGCTCGGCGGGCTGACCGCCGCCGCCTGGTTGCTGGGCGGGACCGACGCGTCCGCCAGCCCAGAGCAACCGCCGGCCGTCGAGATCACGGCGGAGGCCCCCGCGCTGCTGGAAGACCCGGCCGGGTGGGCCCAGGCGCTCACGAACAGCGTGCTCGACCGCCACCAGACCCCCAGGGTCGTGCCGCCGGTCGCCAAGCCGCACGACGAAGCGCCCGCGGACGAGGACGACGGGCCCGTTCTCGACTTCACCGGTGGCTCCCAGGGCAACACGCGGTCCGGCACCGTGAGCAACGAGGCGCCGCCCGAGGTCGTCAAGGCCAAGGCCCAGGTGCGCGCGGCCAAGATCGCCGCGAAGCTCGCCGCCGAGGCCCCCGCGCCTCCTCCTCCGCCCGCGCCGAAGATCGTTCCGGTCAAAAAGGTCGTGCCGCAGCTGCCCGATCTGCCCGTGCCGTCCCAGACCAGGACCGAGCCCGTCCAGTCGAGCGACCTCAACTGGACCGCACCCGGTCAGCAGGCACCGCTGCCCACGCCGCAGCAGGCGCCCGTGGTCGCGACGGCCTCCGCGTCGTCCGGCCACACCGACAACTCCGGCGGCACGCGCGGCGTGCTCGCCGTTCTGACGTCGCACAACTCGCTGTTCCCGCCCACCACGTGGTCGGTCGAGCACCGCAGCGACGGACGTTCACCCGGCAGCCTCGAAGGCTTGCCGAGCACGTCACCCGACTGAGTCAGACGGGACATCTCTGCCCTCTGCGCGATTTGTGACCGTCTCGTTCCGTCGCGCCAGTAACTCCGGATCACATTTCCCGTTGTACGCAAGGAACCCAGTCTTCCTGACCTGCCAACCGCGCCCTGGCAGGTCGGGTCTGGTCCGAGTGCCGCGCTGCCCCCGCAGTTCTCGGACCGCACGGGAAAACCTGCGGACGGGGGACGTCAATCCCTGGGACGTTCCCCGCCGCAGGTCAACCCGGTGGCAAGTTCGTCGGCCCGGTCTCCACCGCTGCGGGAGACCGGGCCGACGTGTCTCAAGCGACCGGGCCCAAAACCTCGGCATCCGCCGGAAACCCTGTTCCTGCAACAGATGCAGCCACCACGCCCAAACGGCCGATGGCTTCGCGCAGCACTTCGGGCGACTGCGTGTACGGCACTCGGAGCATGTTCTCGCAGCCGCCGTGCACCGCGAACCGGGGGCCGGGCACGAGTCGCAGGCCGTGGTTCTGCGCCACGACAGCGATTCGCGTGCTCACCGGACCGTCGAGCGCGCACCACACGCCGAGCCCACCGGCCGGTGCCACAAAACTCCACTGTGGACAGTGCTCGCGCAGAGCAGCCACCGTCACGTCCCGCTGCTCCCGAGCCTCCTCACGTCGTTGCCGCAGAACGGTTTCCGGCGTTTCCAGCAGTGAGGCCAGCACGAGCTGCTCGAACACCGGCGTGCCCAGGTCGATCGCCGCCCGCGTCGACAGCAACCGGTGCACGATGTCCGGCGACGCCCTGATCCACCCGATCCGCAGTCCACCCCAATGCGACTTGCTCGCGGATCCCAGCGTCACCACCGAATCCCCGCAGAACGCCGCCATCGGCAACGGCATCTCAGCCGAGCCCAACGACAGCTCGGCCAAAGTCTCGTCGACGACCATCGGCGTACGAGCCTTGCGCAGCACGCTGGAAAGCGCTTCCCGCTGCCCGGCCGACATCAACAACCCGGTCGGGTTCTGGAACTCCGGGATCAGATAGGCCAAACGGGGGCCCGCCTGACGCAGAGCGGCCTCGTACCCGTCCACGTCCCACCCGTCGGCCAGCATCGGCACGGGCACCGGAACTCCGTACGAAGCACGCACCGCTTCCAACGCGTTGGGGTAGCTGGGTTGCTCCACCAGGACGCGGTCGCCGGGACCCACGAACAGCCGCAGCACCAACGCCCACGCGTGTTGAGCTCCCGACGTCACCACGATCTGGTCGGCGGAGGTCGGCAGTCCACGTGCGACATACCGGTCGGCGATCCGTTGCCGCAGCAGCAAAAGCCCCCGTTCGTCGTACCCGTGCGTCGCCAGGTGCTCCGGCATTTGGAGCATCGCCACGTCCATCGCCGCCCGCAACGACGGCAACGCGGGAGGCGCGGCGCGGGACAGGTCGATCAACGTGTCGTCGAAGCCGGTGATCCCTCCACCCGCACCGACCGGTCCGTTGATCCACGACCCCGACCCGCGCCGCGACTCCACCACCCCCTCGGCGCGCAGCTGGTCCAAAGCCGCGGTGATCGTCGTCCGGCTCACCGGCAACGCGTCGGTGAGCTCGCGCTCGGACGGCAACCGGGTGCCGACGGGCAACCGGCCGTCCGTGACCAGCAACCGGACGGCTGCGGCGAGGTCAGCCGACCCCTGCCGCGCGCCACCTCGTCGCCACGACCCGAGCAACCGCGCGAGCCGCACGCCCGATATACGTCCACCTGGTGGGAGCATGAGGCCAATTATCGCGAATTGGCTATGGATTACCAGGCCAATCGACGCTCAAGATGGCCACATGGCCACCATGACCGCACTCCACCAGGTCTCCGTCCGAGTCGCACCCGTCCGTCGCCTCACCCAACTCGCCGCAGGCCTGTGGCTCTACGGCGCGAGCATGGCGATGCAGATCCGCGCGACCCTCGGCCTCGACCCGTGGGACGTGCTGCACGAGGGCCTCACCAAGCGCACCGGCCTCAGCTTCGGCCTGATCACCGCGATCACCGGTGTCGTCGTGCTGCTGGCGTGGATTCCGCTGAGACAGAAACCAGGCGTCGGCACCATCGCCAACGTCGTGCTCATCGCCGTCAGCGTCGACGTGTCGCTCGCGATCATCCCGGCGCCGCAGGAACTCCTGCCCAGGATCGTGCTGCTGACCCTGGGCATCGTGCTCAACGCCGTCGCGTTCGCCGCGTACGTCGGGTCACGCCTCGGGCCGGGCCCGCGCGACGGCATGGTCACCGGATTCTGCCGTCGCACAGGCGTTTCGCTGCGCCTGACGAGAACCGTCGTCGAGCTGCTGGTGCTCGCCACCGGCTGGCTGCTCGGCGGCACCGTCGGCATCGGCACGATCCTCTACGCACTCGGCATCGGCCCGCTGTCGCAGCTCTTCCTGCCGGCGCTCACGTGGCGCGAGCGCTCGCAGCCCGCTTCCTGATCTCCGCGTAGGTCACCCCGCGCTCGGCCAGCACCTCCGCCACGATTCCCTTGCCCTGCAACAAAGCCAGCAGGATGTGCTCAGCACCCAGGTAGTTGTGGCGGAGGTCGCGGGCCTCGCGCAACGCGTTCTCCAGCGCCTTCTTGAACGCGGACTCCAACGGCATCCCGAACCACCGCCGGCGCGGGCCGGGCCGCAGCACCCCGGATCCCAGCGACTGCTCCACCGAGTCGATCACCGCGTCGACGTCGATCCCCAAGCCCCGCAACGCTTCCGCGTCCGCCTTGGTCAGCCCGCCCTTGCGCCGGTAGTCGCGGAACGCCGTCTCCAGCTCGTCCTGCGGCAGGTCGAACCCCTCCAGCACCGGCGCGTCGAGCAACGCCAGCAACAGGAACTCCACCCCGACCTCGCCGGCGTGCACCTTCTCCGCATCCCGCACCGCGGCCCTCACGGCCTCACGGGCCTCCTTGGTGAACCTCTCCGCGATCATCATCGACCCCCGTGCTTCTTGTGCACCGCTTGACGGGAGACCCCGAGCTCCGCCGCGATGTCCTGCCACGACCAGCCCTGGGCCCGCGCGCTGCGGACCTGGGCGGCCTCCAGATGTTCCAAAAGTCGCCGCAGTGCGCTGACGGCCCGCAACCCCACCTTCGGGTCGCAGTCCCCAGCCGCTGTGGCGAGATCCGTCGCTTCAGTCATGATGTCAACGTACGTTGACAACCCAAGGCTGTCAACCAGAGTTGACACGTACGGTGAGAGCGTGAAGATCGAGACCGCTGAGCAGGGGGCTCCGGGCCGAGTCACCGAAGATCGCATCCGGGTCACGCCCAACGCCGTGATCGTTCTCGACGGCGTCACCAGCAGAACCAGGCCACCGGACCGCAACGGCGGCTGGTACGCCACGAAACTCGCCGACGAGCTGGCGAAACTGATCAACGGAACGGATCCGCTCCAGGACGTCCTCGCCCGGGCAATCACCAACCTCGTCGCCGAGCACGCCCTCATCCCCGGCGACTCCCCGTCCGCGACGGCAGCGATCGTCAGGTGGACCGAGACGCAGATCGACGCCCTGGTCCTGTGCGACACCCCGGTAGTCGCGTTCGGACAGACGACCCACGTGCTCGAGGACACCAGGCTCGAAGATCTTCGACCGGATCCGGACATCCTGCGGTGGAAGAACAAGCCGGACGGCTACTGGGTCGCCGAGGCCGATCCCGTTGCGGGACACCAGGCTCTGACCGCGACCTGGCCGCGCGAAGAGATCAAGAAAGTGATCGTCGCCACAGACGGCGTCTCATGTGGAGTGACCGAGTACGGACTCTTCAGATGGGAGGACCTCGCGGAAATCCCGTTGGGCGAAGCACTCGACCGAATCCGGGAAGCAGAGCGCGGTGATTCGGAGCACAAGCGTTGGCCCCGCTACAAAACCCACGACGACCAAGCCATCGCAAGGTTGACCACATAACGAAAGAAGCCCCGCAGCGAACTGCGGGGCTTCTTTCGAAGAAGGATGGCCAGGGGCGGGGTCGAACCGCCGACCTACCGCTTTTCAGGCGGTCGCTCGTACCAACTGAGCTACCTGGCCATGAGAAAGGTAAAGCGACCCAGACGGGACTCGAACCCGCGACCTTCGCCGTGACAGGGCGACGCGCTAACCAACTGCGCCACTGGGCCTTGCTCTTGCTGTCTTACCGTACCTTACTTTACTGCGTGCCCCCAACGGGATTCGAACCCGCGCGACCGCCTTGAAAGGGCGGGATCCTAGGCCGCTAGATGATGGGGACTAGCTGGTCTCTGGAAGCATCGTAAGCATATGGCATAGGTCCGCGCACCTCCAAAACGGGGGTCCCACTTATGCGCTGACCTGCTCAAACCACCCCCGGGCCGAGATCGCCCAGATCAACAAATGCCTGCTCACGGCACATCGGCCCCGTCAACGGCGTTTTGTGATCCAGACAACTTCCACGACGAAGACGCGACGCACGGCAGCACATGGGCGAGAACTTCGCGGATCCGAGCAGGGAAGTCGGCACACGCCGTCGTCGCCGAGGAGATCAACCGAGCACCGAGAGCAGCCCCGCACAACGTCCGCGCCACGGCCTCGGGATCGACGCCCTCGCGCAGATCTCCGCGCTCGGCGGCCTCCGCCACGTAGCCGGCGATCAGCTTCTCCCACCCGACATGAGTGGAAGGCACGCCGGGATAACCGATCTCGCGGTCGGCGTTGAGCCGGACGCCCGCACGCAGCACGACGTCCGCCGCCATCCGGTCGGCGGACTCGGCGAACATCCCGTGCAGAGCGCTCAACGGGTCGACACCCCGCGCCTGCCACGTCTCCCGCATCCGCGCCCACAGGTCGCTCTGCCGTTCGATCAACGCGACGGCGACCGCTTCCTTGGAAGCGAAGTGGAAGTAGAAGGCGCCCTTGGTCAGCCCGGCGCGCGCGAGCACGGCGGTCAGCGACGTGCGCTCGTAACCGAGCCGGTCGAACTCCTCGGCCGCGGCCTGGAGTATCGACTCGCGTGTCGCATACGCCCGATCCTGCTGGGGCATGGGTAAAGGTTAGCCGTTGCCGCTAAAGAGACCGGTGGGTATGTTTCGAGATGCGGCCCTGTCCCGCAGACGCGCTCCGGGGGGTGCGCGTCTGGAGTCAGGGCCGCCTTCGCGTGCGCACGGCTTTCACCGCTGCACTGGAGGCGTTGCGCCGTCCTCTCCCGGTGACAGACCCAGCATGTCGAGCAGCATCCGGCAGTCCTCGGCGCCGAGCGCACTCCGCGCCACCGCGAGCCTCGCCCGGTGAACCTGATCGTCGGAGATCCGCGAGGGCTCTCCGCTGCGCTGGGCCGGCACGTTCGGCCCGCCCTGTCGCGACATGCTGTCGTCCTGTGTGAACAGGAACTTCCGCACTTCCAGTGACCCGCTCATAGCACCCTCCCCGACTTGAGGTGTGTCGGGAGGCTAAGCGACCTGGGACAACGGCCGCAGCCCCCCGCAGAGTGATTCCACCGCCACCCAGCGTTACTTTCCGTACAGGTGTGGTGCCTGTCTCGTGGGGATCTCGCCAAGGGAAGATGGACGGATGACTGATCCCACGCCGGAGCCTTCCCCCGAACCAGAGGGCCAAAACACACCTCAGATACCGCCCGCACCGGCCGGACCCGAGGCTCCCGAGGTCGATCCGCAGGAGATCCTCAAGGCCATCAGCGCCGCCAACCTCGCCGCCATCGACGCCGACATCGAGTCCGCGTTCGGCGCCAAGATGGCCGAGCTCGACAAGATGCTCGAAGGCCTCGACGACCTGGTGAACAAGATCGAGTCGGACATCCAGAACCTGGACCAGCCGAAACCTGACGGTCCTCAGTAGACCTCGTACCCCAGGGGGGTATGATCGGCGTCCCGTACCGAGGAAGGGACTCCGATGTCCGTCTCTGCCACCTACACCGTCACCGGCATGACCTGCGGCCACTGCGTCAGCTCCGTCAAGGAGGAGCTGGGCGACGTCGCCGGCGTCACGGGCGTCGAGGTCGTCCTGGAGACCGGCGCGGTCACCGTGACCAGCGACCGCGAGCTCGACCGCACCGAGGTCGTCGCCGCGGTCAGCGAGGCCGGGTACCAGGTCGCCTGATGACCACGACCGAGCCTCGCCACGTCGAGCTCAGCATCAGCGGCATGACGTGCGCCTCCTGTGCGAGGCGCATCGAACGCAAGCTGAACAAGCTCGACGGCGTCTCCGCCACCGTGAACTACGCGACCGAGAAGGCCAGCGTCCAGTTCCCGGACAACCTGCGCGTGGACGACCTGGTGTCGACCGTGCGCGCGGCGGGCTACGACGCGGAGGAACCCACCCCCGAGGTCGCCGAGGAGTCGAGTGACCTGGGGCTGAGGTTCGGACTGGCGGCGGCGCTCGGTGCGCCGGTGATCGCGTTCTCGATGATCCCGGCGCTGCAGTTCCCCACGTGGCAGTGGGTGTCGCTGGCGCTGGCGAGCGTGGTCGTGTGGGTCTGCGGCTGGCCGTTCCACCGTGCGGCCGCGGTCAACGCACGGCACGGCGCCAGCACGATGGACACCCTCGTCTCGATGGGCGTCACGGTGTCGTACCTGTGGTCGCTCTACGCGCTGGTGTTCGGCACGGCGGGCACGATCGGCATGCGGCACGAGTTCAGCCTCCTGCCGCGTCCCGCAGGCTCCGGGGACATCTACCTGGAGGTCGCGGTCGGCGTGACCGTGTTCCTGCTGCTGGGACGCTGGCTGGAGGCCCGTTCGAAGCGCAGCGCGGGTGCCGCCCTGCGGTCGCTGCTCGCGTTGGGAGCGAAGGACGTCGCCGTGCTGCGGGACGGCGTGGAGACCCGTGTACCCATCGGCCAGCTCCGGGTCGGCGAACGGTTCGTGGTCCGTCCGGGTGAGCGGATCGCCACGGACGGCCTAGTCGTCGAAGGCAGCTCGGCCGTGGACCGCTCGATGGTCACCGGAGAATCCGTTCCGGTCGAGGTTTCGGCGGGAGAACCGGTCGTCGGAGGCACGGTCAACGCGGGTGGTCGTTTGATCGTTTCAGCGACGTCCGTGGGCGCGGACACCCAGCTCGCCCGGATGGCTCGACTGGTCGAGCAGGCGCAGGCGGGCAAGGCCGAGGTGCAACGGCTGGCGGACCGCGTGTCGTCTGTGTTCGTCCCCGTTGTCGTTGTGATCGCATTGCTCGCCCTGGCCGCCTGGCTGCTCGCCGGTCGGCCGCTGGAGTTCGCGGTGACGACGGCGGTGGCGGTGCTCGTGATCGCGTGCCCGTGCGCGCTGGGCCTGGCGACGCCGACGGCGTTGCTCGTGGGCACCGGGCGCGGCGCTCAGCTCGGCATCCTGGTGAAGGGTCCGGAGGTGCTGGAGTCGACGCGGCGCGTGGACACCGTGGTGCTGGACAAGACCGGCACGGTGACGACAGGGCGCTTGACGCTGGTCGACGTGATCCCCGCGGACGGCGTGTCGCGCGACGAGGTGCTGCGGTTCGCCGCCGCTGTCGAGAACGCGTCCGAACATCCGATCGCGGCGGCGATCGTGCGCGAGGTGCCGGATCTTCTGCCGGTTTCGGACTTCGTTTCCACGGACGGTGTCGGTGTCAGCGGCGTCGTCGAAGGAAAGCGCGTAGCGGTCGGAAGGCTTTGGAACGTTTCACTTCCGGAAGAACTGACCGAGGCTTCAGTTGCACAGGGCGCTCGAACTGTTGTCGCGGTTTCCTTTGATGACAAGGTTGTCGGACTCGTCGTCGTGTCGGACGTCGTGAAACCCACGTCCGCGCAAGCGATTCGCGAACTTCGAGAGCTCGGCCTGCGCCCGGTGCTGCTGACGGGCGACAACGCCGACGTGGCCGCCGCGGTGGCCGCCGAGGTCGGGATCGACGAGGTCGTCGCCGACGTCCTGCCCGCCGGAAAAGTCGACGCGATCAGGAATCTCCAAGCACAGGGCCGAGTTGTGGCGATGGTCGGCGACGGCGTGAACGACGCGCCCGCACTCGCCGCCGCGGATCTGGGGCTGGCCATGGGAACCGGCACCGACGTCGCGATCGAGGCGAGCGACCTGACGCTCGTGCGCGGCGACCTGCGCGTGGCGGCGGACGCGATTCGGTTGTCCCGCAAGACATTGGGCACGATCAAGGGGAATCTTTTCTGGGCGTTCGCCTACAACGTCGCTGGACTCCCGCTCGCGGCGCTGGGCCTGTTGAACCCGATGATCGCGGGTGCCGCGATGGCCTTCAGCAGCGTGTTCGTTGTTACCAACAGCTTGCGACTACGGGGATTCCGTCCATCGGCAACTTAAGAATCTCTTGATGAACTCTCCCCAACCGGCTCGTGCGCGTGCAACAATCCAAACAGCTGACACACCCCCGGTCAGCGCCTGTGGAGATCCCCTCCGGCCCTCGCGTTCCTCCCCCTGGCGCGAGGGCCTCTCCATGTCAGAACCCGATCTACTGTGAGTGCGCCCCATCTACACCTTGGGGTGACCCGGGTCACAGGGGTTTGGCTTTCGTGACCGGGCCGTTATCGTGTTCCGGTGCCTATCGGATCCCTCGGACGCTCCAAGTCCGGCCGTCACCGCCCCGCGGACGAACCGCAGGCCGAGACGCTGCCCGACGAGGAGCTGACCTCTTACCTCGCAGCGCTGGCCCCGGACGCGGACAACGAGACGACAGCCTCTGGCTTCGGCAACGCGCAGGTGTACCAGCTGCGGCTGCAGTTGATGGCCAACGAACAGCTCAAGGAGCTCGCCGCGGAGCGCCAGACCTCCCCGCAGGCGCTCGCCACGGAGTGGGTCATGCAGCGACTGGAGTGGGAAGCGCGTCAGCGCGGCCACTAGACCCGGCAAAACGAAAAGAAGGACCCTCGGCCGAGCCCGGCCGAGGGTCCTTCTCACGTACGACTAGATTTGCGGCGAATCAGATCGCACGGACGTTCTGAGCCTGCGGGCCCTTGGTGCCCTGGCCGACCTCGAACTCCACGCGCTGGTTCTCCTCCAGGGTCCGGAAACCCTGACCCTGGATCTCCGAGTAGTGGACGAAGACGTCTGCGCCGCCGTTGTCCTGGGCGATGAAGCCGAAGCCCTTCTCGGAGTTGAACCACTTGACAGTGCCCTGTGCCATGTACCTGCCTCCATCGCAGGAAAGCTTGGGGCTGCACCGTGCAACCCCGGCCGTCCCGGGGGCGGTCAGTTCGCTCGTGAGAGCGCGCCTCACGCCCGCGTGTCGTTCCGCGAGCGTGTGAAGCACGAACACAGAAACCACGGCCTGCGCGGGTCAGCCTAACGTGTGATGCGTCATAGCACTACAGGTCATTACTGGCCAGTCGTGTGCCTCAATAGGGGGAAACCCGCTGGTCCGGGTGGGTGATCGCGATCTCCCATGCAACTTGGCGGACCCCTTGCGCGTCTCCTTGGCGTCGATCGAGGGGATCTTGGGGGAGCACGTGTTCCGGCCACTGTTTTTGGTTGCACTACTGGGGTTGACCGCCTGCAGCGCCGCGCCCGACGCACCGTCGGCGCCCACCGCGCAGGTCGTGGAGAACAAGGCTAAGGCCGCACTGACCGTGACGCCGGCCGAGGGCGAAGGGGTGAGCCCGGCAGGGCCGTTCCAGGTCGCGGTGACCGGGGGTTCGCTCACCTCGGTCGCGCTCACGGGTTCGGACGGCACGGTGGTCAAGGGGAACCTCGCCGCCGACGGGTGGGTCGCCACCGAGGACCTGGGCTACGACAAGGTCTACACGTGGTCCGGCGCGGCGAAGGGCCAGGACGGCGCGGACGTGCCGGTCACCGGTTCGTTCCGCACTCTCAAGCCGCAGCGCCTCACCAGCGCGTCGGCGAACGTCGGTGACCACCAGACGTACGGCATCGCGATGCCGATCAAGATCACGTTCAGCTCGCCGGTGCAGGACAAGGCATCCGTGCAGAAGGCCATGACCGTCAAGACCTCCGTGCCGACCGAGGGCGCGTGGGCGTGGCTGTCCGACACCGAGGCGCACTGGCGGCCGCGCGAGTACTTCAAGCCGAACACCGAGGTCTCGGTGGACGTCAACGTGTACGGCGTGCCGTTCGGGGGCGGCGCGTACGGTGCCGAGGACGTGCACGTGCAGTTCAAGATCGCCGACCGGGCCCTGGTGGCCAAGGCGAACACGCAGACGCACCGGTTCGAGATCTACCGCGATGGCGTGCTACTGCACGACTTCCCGGCGTCGTACGGAGCTGAGTACGACCAGCGCAGGATCACCCGGTCCGGCATCCACGTGGTGACGGGGAAGTGGGCCTCGCGGCCGATGAGGAGCACCGTGTTCAACTACGACGTCAACGTCACGTGGGCGGTGCAGATCTCCGGGGACGGCGAGTTCGTGCACGAGAACAACGGCACGATCTCCTCGCAGGGCAAGGAGAACGTCTCGCACGGCTGCGCGAACCTGTCCGGAACCAACGCCGAGGTCTTCTACAAGCTCTCGATCGCGGGCGACCCTGTCGAGGTCGTCGGTTCCTCGATCCCGCTCGGGCCGCCGAACGGCGACTACTACGACTGGGCGATCGACTGGGCGGACTGGACCGCGAAGTCCGCGGTGAAGTCCTAGGACTTCTCGGTGATCTGGGGTGGCTGCGGGATCTCGTAACCCGACGGACCGACGTTGCGTTCGAGGGCCCGCTTCCACTCACCGCTCGAGATCATCTTCTCGATGGCCTCGTTGACGGCCTGCTGGGACTTGCTGTCCCCCTTCGGCACACCGATGCCGTAGCGCTCCTTGGAGAACGGCTTCCCGACGAGCTTCAGCAGCTCGGGGTTCTCGGCGGCGAACCCGGCGAGGATCACCTCGTCGGTCGTGACGGCGTCGACGTTGCCGGCCATCAGCGCGATCACGCAGTCCGAGTACTGGCCGTACTCGATGAGCTGCGCGTCCTTGGCGTAGTCGCTCTTCACCTTCTGCGCGGACGTGGATCCCTTGACGGAGCACAGCTTGCGGCCGTTCAGCGTCTCCGGACCCTGGATGGCCTGCTCGGTGAAGCGGACCAGCATGCCCTGACCGGTCTCGAAGTACGGGCCGGCGAAGCCCACCTTCTCCTTGCGGGCGTCCGTGATCGAGTACGAGGCGATGATCAGGTCGGCCTCGCCGTTCTGCAGCATCGACTCACGGGCGGCGCCGCGGGCCTCCTTGAACGTGATGCCGGTGTCCTTCACCCCGAGCTCGTTCGCGACGTACCTGGCCACGTCGACGTCGAAGCCGACGTACCGGCCGTCGAGGCGCTTCTGGCTCAGACCGGGCTGGTCGTAGCGGATGCCGATGGTGAGCTTGCCCGTGTCGGCACGTCCGATGACTGTGCTCGTGTCACCGCTCCCACAGGCGGTGGCGAGCACCGCTACGGCAGTGATGAGCGCAGCACGACGGATCACGACAGGCCTTCCGAGGGGTTGTACGAGATTCGTGCGCAATGCTACGGACCTGCGGCGATGATCAACTGTGATGTGTGACAACTACGGCAGGCGCGCCTTACTGGGTGTCACACCGCGACCCTCGCGCGCGATGGCCCGGCGGATGTGGCCCGGCGGGACCAACCGGCGCAGTCCAGGCGGGATCAGCAGAGCCGATCGGCGCAGCACGCGCAGCCAAAGGGTCGCGTTCCGGTACGGAGTGTGACCGTGCAGTTCTATTGCCCAATCGGGCAGCACCGAGTACGCCAGGTGCCCGACCAGCACCTTGTAGACCGGCATGCCGTGGCGCAGAACACCCTGCGTGGCCGGTCCGTGCAGGAAGTCGTAGATCAACTCGGAGTCGGCGGTCTTCCTCAAGATCGGCCTGACGGTCTCGAAGTACTCCTCCATCTCGCTGCGGGAGCCCGGCACCTCGTCCGCGTGCAGCCCGACGAGCGTGGCCGCGAACCGTTGTTCCGCGTAGTACCGGTCCTTCTGCCGGTCCGTTAACCCATAACCGGCGCGGTCGAGAACCGTTTCGAAGCTGTAGACCTCCGAGCAGTGCACCCACAGCAGCAGGTCCGGCTCGTCGACGCGGAACGTCCTGCCGTCGATCACCCCGCGCAGGCCGCGATGGGTGGCACGGACCCGTGCCGCCGCGGCCTCGATCGCCTCGTCCGTGCCGTAGACGCCGAGTCCCACGAAGTCCGCCGTGCGCCGCAGCCGTCCGAACGGGTCGGTCTTGAAGTTGGAGTTCTGCACGACGCCCGCGACCGCTTTCGGGTGCAGGGACTGCAGGTAGAGGCTGGAGATCCCGGCGACCCACATCGTCGGGTCGGCGTACATCTGCCAGCTCACGGAGTTCGGGTCGTTCGGCTCGAGCATGCGGACATCGTCCCGTGTCGAGAAGATGATGGCCATGGACCTCGACCAGGCACGGGAAGTGCTTCGCAGCCAGCACCGCGCGGTGTTCTGCGCGTTGAAGTCGGACGGCACGCCGGCGATGTCGCCGGTGCTCGTCGCGTTGGACGACAACGGGGACGTGCTCGTCTCCACACGGGCAACGGCCTACAAGACCAAGCAGGTCCAACGCGATCCGCGGGTGTCGCTGTGCGTGCTGCCCGACAGCTTCTTCGGGCGATGGATCCAGATCACCGGAACCGCGACCGTCGTGCCGTTGCCGGAAGCCATGGATCTGCTGGTCGAGTACTACCGGACGATCTCCGGCGAGCACCCCGACTGGAACGACTACCGGGCGGCGATGGAACGCGAGCAGCGGGTGATCGTGCGCGTTTCGCTGACCGCCGCGGGGCCTGACAAGACAGGTTGAGCCATCTCGGTAACACCGTTAGCGGGCGCAACGATTCCACGGGGACGGCGGCTACCGGGCAGGCGGAACCTGGGGAGCGTTAGCGATGACTGGTGTCAGACGCCGCGGCTACTTCGCAGCCGCGGTGGCGGTGTTGGGCGCTGCGCTGGTCGCGGCGCTGTTCGCCGCACCTCCGGAGAGACCCGTGGACATCCGGCTGGTGGCCCCACCGCCTCCTGCGCCGGAGACGATCACCGCGACTGCCACGACGACCGTGTCCGCCGTCGCTCCTGTGGCGGTCACCACTGTTCCGCCGCCACCACCCCCGCCCGCGCGCCCGCTGCCCCGGCAGTCGGCCGCGCCCACGTCCGCACCCTCGTCGTCGAAGCCGCACGACTTCTTCGACTTCCTGCGCTGCGACTACAAGTACTTCGACGACGACTTCGAGCGGTGCCTGCCGTGGCCGCTGACTCCGAAGGAGCTGTGCGAGTACGTGGAAGACCACCACTTGGATCTGGATCTGATCGAAGTGCGAGGCCGTGACGGACACGAGCACGACCTCGACTTCGACTGCGACTGACTTCCGCGACTAGCAGGAACCGCTGCCGTAGTAGGCGATGAAGCTCGCTCCGCCCGAGCCGACCTCGACACTGCGGGACCGCGTCCGTGAACCGTCGGCCCACGAGTCGAAGTTCCCGCACTGCCGCGCGCCGATGTCGACCTTCGCCGGCGCGACCAGGCTCACCTTGCCTTGCGGTACCTGCACAGTCGTCATGTCGTAGCCGCTGTCGACCACCACCGTCTTGCCGTTGACCACGAAGTTCGCGGCCTGCCAACTGGACCACAGCTGCAACGTGGCGGTCGGCGCGGCTTGTGCGGGGGTTGCCACCGACATCGCGGCACCTGCCACCAGTGCGGCCACTACCAGGCGTTTCATCGAGTTCTCCCAACGGTCCAGGCGTGTTGGCGGCGCCTTCTCACCGTGGCGGACCGACGTGTGAAACCGCTGAGAAACCCCTATCGGCTCACCAACTGCTTGAGCCTGTTGAGATTCGCCTCCGCCTTCGTGCCCAGGAGCTGTGCCTCGCCCAGGTAGTGGTCCTCGATCAACGCCTCGACCTCCGCGTCGTTCATCGCCGGGACGATCCTGGCCGCCATCCGGTTCATGTTGCGGTAGCTGCCCTGGAGCAGGAACTCGCCACCGCTCGCGGCCGACGCGATGTACTCCTGGTTCACCTTGAGCACGACATCCTGGATCCGTTGCAGCTTGCGGACCACGGACAACATCCGTTCCAGCTCGACGGTTTCGTAGTCGTGCGTGACGGGTTCGCCGTTCGCCAGGCGCACCAACGGTTCCACGTCGACGCCGTTGAGAGTCGGATTCGACGCACTCGCGTTTTCCAGATAGCTCAACGCAAAGAGGGCATCGCGACCGGACAGCACGTCGCCGAGGTTCCACACGTCCGCGCGGTTCGCGAGCATGTCGGGAACCCGGAACGCGCGGCCCGTCTCGGTGTACGGGTTGCCCGCCATCGACACGGCGAAGCGCTTGCCCCGCAGGTCGAACGTGCGTGCCTCGCCGTCCCACACGCCGTCAACGCGTCGTTGTGCGTCGCACAGCGAGATGAACTTCTGCAGCAGCTCAGGCGATGTGTGCTGGATGTCGTCGAGGTGCAGCAGAACGTTGCTGCCGAGGGCGAACGCGAAGTTGATGCGCTCGACCTCCTGGCGTGCGGTGGCATTCGGTGCCTCCTCCGGGTCGAGTGAGGTGACGCCACTGCCCAGGGCCGGGCCGTTGACCTTGACGAACACCATGCCCAGGCGGTTCGCGACGTACTCCATCAGCGTCGTCTTGCCGTAGCCGGGCGGGGAGATCAGCATCAGCAGGCCCGTGCCGTCGTTCAGCTGCTTGGCGAGGTTGTCGCCGATCAGCGGCAGGTAGACCTCGTTCAGCAACCTGTTGCGCACGAACGTGTTCAGCACCGCGGGGCGGTAGTCGTCGAGCCTGAGGCGCTTGCGTTCCTCGGCCAGCAGCTCGTCGCGCTGGCGTTGGTAGGCGCGGAACGCGGGAACCTGGTCGGCGCGGAAGTTCCGGAGCCTGGTGAGGGTTTCGTCCAGGCGCAGCTCCATGGACTGGTTGCTGACGCGCGGGTGCGTGCCGAGCAGGCCGGTGACCGACTCGGTCAGCGCGGCGCTGGAGTCGTAGCGCGGCAGGTCCGTGAGCAGGACGGCGACGACCTCTGGCAGCTCCGGGCAGTCCTCGTCCTTGAGGAACGCGTTGAGCCACGCCTCGATCAGGTCGCGGTCGTGCAGGTCCTCGGTGACGACCGCTTTGAACCTGTCGATCACCGTGCGCGCGGCCTTGCTCGTGACGAATCCCCTCGGCTCGCAGGCGAGTTCCTCGAACAGGTACTCCGCTGCGAGATCTGGGAGCCCGAACTGCTTGGTCAGCTCGGGAATTCCGTGCGTACCACCGAAGATCGTGCGGGCGCGGGACAGCGACTCGGCTTTGCGCGTCCACACCGCTCGTTGGTCTTCCGGCTGTTCGGACCAGAAGATCTGGGCTTCGGCGCGAGCTTCCGGCGGGTACCTGAGCAGCCCGGCAGCGGCGTGAAGTCGTTGCAGGACAGCGAGAATCTTCGCGGCGTCGTGGTCGTGGACGCCCTTCTCGTAGCCCTCGTCGTAGCGTTCGGCGGCGGCGTTGACCACGTCGTCGCGGCCTTCCGCCAGCAGACAGCCGGCCAGGTGCTCGGACCGGTAGACGTCCTGGGTTTCCGAGACCAGCAGCTGGTCCCAGAACGGTCGGGTGTGCTCGAAGCCCTCGACCTCACTGCGGTAGTCGGTGCCGGTGACCGCGTAGAACAACCGGCCGTCGCGCGGCACAAGGGTGAGGTTCATCGGCTCGGTCGTCACCGGGAAGCGGTGACGACCGAGCACGATCGACGCGCCGTCGTACAGATCGGCCCGGTCGCGCAGTGCCCGGCCTCCCTCTTGCCGGGCATCGCGCAGACTCGCGTCGAGCTCGTCCGCCCGCACGTCACCGAGGGTTCTGAGCTCCTCGGCCACGGTGCGGACCTTGGCGACCATCGGGTCGCCGGCGAAGTACGTGTTGATCTCGTCGGTCGAGGTGAGCTTGCCGACGCGACGGCGGATCGTACCCAGCACGCGTTCGGCCGACTGCACGAGCCGGTCGGCCTTGCGGGCACGTTCGTCGAGCAGCGTCTGCTTGCGCGCGGAGAACGCCTCGTAGACGTCCGTGCGCTTGGCCCCGATCTGGCCGAGGAAGTCGTCGAACTCGCCGAACCGCGACTCCAGGTTCTCCAGCTGCAGCAGGAGCCTGCCGAGCTGGTCGTCGCAGCGCTGCGGGGTGTCGGCGACCGACAGCGCGCCCGTGATGGCCTGGCCGAGCAGCGCGAACTCCGCGGCGAACTCGGCCCTGCCCTCGGCGTTCGCCAACGCGGTTCTACGACCGTCCACAGTGGCCCGTGCGCGGTTCACCGCGGCGAGGACTTCGCCGATGCTGGCCAGAATTGCCGTGCGGGTCGTGGTGTCGGCGGCGTCGAGGGTGCTGACGACCTCGGTCAGCACCTCCAGGCCGGTCTGCTGCTGCGCCAGGCGTTCGTGCAGCGGCTTGGCCTCGGCGGCGGTCTTCAGCTCCGCGGCCGCGATCTGCTCGATCTCCTCGTGGTACTGGGAGAACGCGCCCTCGCCGCTGAGGAACGCGACGGCCCTTCTGGCGGACGCTCCCAGTTCCTCGACCAGTTCGGCTTCGCGGCGGTCGATCTCTGCGAGGTCGACGTACTTGAGGTCCTTGAGGGTGATCAGACGGCCCTGGGCGGACCTCAGGTCGGCCAGCAGCCGGACCCACTCGTCGGCGCTTCTGGGAGCGGCCGAACGGGCAAGCCTGATCAGACTCGCGAGCTTCTCGGCAGCTGTGTGGAGCTGTTGAGCGGCGTGCTCGGTGAGCGTGCGGACGGCCTCGAACTCGTCGAGCACCTGCTCAGCGGTCGCGCGGACGGCCAGGACGTCTTCTTTGAGACCCAGCTCGGCGAGCCAGTGCACGCTGTCGATCACCCTGGTGCACAAGGCGATCAGGCCCTCGAACACCGGCGCCGACGGCGACATCTCGGCAGCCATGCGCGTGACTGAGAGGCAGTCCGAGATGCCGCGGACCAGTTCGGCGTTGCCGATGCGGGCGAGCGGACCGTTCTCCTCAGGCAGCACCTCGTCCTGGACGAACGGCGTGCGCCAGACCTGCATAGGGTGCACGCGCACCGGTTCGGTGCTGGTCTCGCGGAAGATCACCAGCGTGCCGTCGGCGAAGAGCGAGTAACCGTGGCACGTGATCGGGGTGGCGACCTCCTTGCGGATCACGTTGTAGGGCAACAACAAGCTGCGGCCCTCGCGGCGGGCGTGGTAGACGAACAGCACGTCCTCGCCGTTCGCCGACCTGATGACCCGCTCGAACTCCAGCTCGTCCGTGTCGACGTCGAACGTCTTGTCCGCACCCGTGACCAGGTAGTACCCGCCAGGGAAGATGATCCCCTGGTCCTCGGGAAGTCGTTGGCACGCCTGGCCGATGCCGTCGAGCCTGACGACGGCCTTGGTGCGGGTGTTGAAGACCAGGTGCCTGAACGCCGTCTCGTTGTACGGACGGATCCTGAGCAGGATCAACGGGCCGACGCGGGCGTAGTGCACGTCGGCGTCCGCGAGGCTCTGCAACGGCTCGTCGACGGGCTCGTCGTAGATGCCCTGGCCGACCTCGGTGTTGTTCTCGATCTTGACGGTCAGCGTGCCGCCGACCGTCTCGACGAACACCTCGTTCTCGATGGCGATGTGCGGGTGCCGGCCGAGAACGTGCTGCTCACGCGTGGTCTCGACCCACGTGACGTCGTGCGAGGGCGGGAAGACGTGGTCGCGGTCGCCGCGGTTGTCGACGTAGGTGACGCTGCCGTCGACCGCGATGCCCCAGCGCAGCACGCGGATGTCCTCGATCCGCGCGCCGGTCTGGAACACCGCGAGCAGCCGTGACTCGACGATCCGCAGCTGCAGCAGGCGCGTCTCGCGGTAGTAGCGGTAGAGCTCGGCGAAGTCGTTGCGGAACCTGGGGTCGTTGAGGAACCCGGCTTCGACCGCGCCGAAGTCCCTGCCGTGCGCCGCGAAGACGTCGGCGACCGTCGTCTCGGGCTTGAGGCCCATGAAGACGTTGTAGCCGAACAACATCGTGTCGCCGAGTGCCACGATGTCGCGCGGCACGCAGTTGTTCTCGGTGCGGATTCGTTCGGTGGCCAGAAGTTCGAGCGCCGTGCTGCCGAACGTCTCGACGCGCTGGGCGTTCAGCGCCTCGGTGCTGCGGGCGAGCTCGGCGGCCTGGTCGGCCAGCCTCGCCCGCAGCACCTCGTACGTGCCGGCGTCCAACTGGGTCATGCGGGCTGGCCGTTGTTCTTGGCCATCTGGGTCAGGGCCAGTGCGGCCGCGAGGTTCTGCGCGTCACCGGTGGTGAACGAGCTGAGGATCTTGGTCAGGTCCTCCGGGAAGTTCGCGCTGCCGTCCATCCACTTGGCGCCCAACGCCTGCACCACGTCCGAGCTGCCGACGAACCCGTCGACCTGCTTGCCCGCGGTGATCGCGCTGGCGATCCTGTCGAAGAACATCGTGTCGCCGCCGACGATGTCGATGTCGGCCTTCTCCAGCCCGGCCGCGAGGACCATGGCCTGAGCCTCGGCGACCTGGCGCTGCACGTCGATGCCCTTGAGCCTGATCTCCTTCTCGGCTTCGAGGCGCAGGCGGTACTCCTCGTGCTCGCGGGTCGCGCTGTCGAGCGCGGCCATCGCCTCCGCCTTGTGCGACAAGCCTTCCGCCTCGCCCTTGAGGCGTTCCTTGATGCCCTCGGCGTCGGCCAGCGCCTTCTCGCGGTCGACGACGGCCTCGGCGCGACCGATCTTCTCGATGGCGTCGGCGTCGCGTTCCTTGACCTGGACGTTCGCGAGGCCGGCCGCGGCGGACTCGGCCTGGATGCCCTCGGCGAGCCTGATCTTGGCACGGGCGTCGAGGTCAGCGGCCTGCTGACGCGACTCGGCGAGCACGACGACCTCGCGGGCCTTGTGCTGCGCGGCCTGTTCCGCGGCCTCGGCGGCCTTGATGTCCTTGACCAGCGACTGCTGCGCCTCGGCCTCGGCCATGATCACGATCTGCTGGCGGTCGCGTTCGGCCGACTCGACCGCACGCAGGCGCTTGATGTTCTCCTCCTGCTCGGCAACGGTCTTCTCGACCGCGACCCGCTCGCGCACCAGGTCGGCGATGGCACGCCGCTCGTGCTCGAGCTCCTTGTCCTTCTCGATCATGCGCAGCGACGTCTCGCGTTCGCGGGCGATGACCTCCAGCATCCGGTCCTTCTCGATGCGCTCGGTCTCGACGGCGATCACCCGCTCGCGGTTCTTCTCGGCGACGGCGATCTCGCGGGCCTTGTTCTCGGTCTGGATGCCGAGCTGCTCTTCCGTGCGGATGAACGCGGTGTTGGCCTTGAGCCGTTCCTCGGCCTGGACCTTCTGGGTCTCGGCCTCCTGCTGCGCGCGGGCGGTCTCGATCTCGCGCTTCTGCTTGATCTCGGCGTCGGCCTGACGGCGTTCGAGCTCGAGGATCGCCTCACGCGCGCTGACGTTCTGGCGCGTGATCTCCTTCTCCTCGTTGCGGGTGAACTCGTTGGTCTTGACGTGCTCGATCGCGGTGAGCTCGGTGATCTTGCGAATGCCTTGCGCGTCCAGGATGTTCGCGGGGTCGAGCTGCTTGAGCGGCGTCTGCTCCAGGTAGTCGATGGCCGCGTCCTCGAGGCTGTAGCCGTTGAGGTCGGTGCCGATGACCTGGACGATCCGGTCGCGGAACTCGTCGCGGTGCGTGTAGAGATCAACGAAGTCGAGCTGCTTGCCGACCGTCTTGAGCGCCTCGGAGAACTTGGCGTTGAACAGCTCCTGCAGCGTGGCCTCGTGGCTCGCGCGCTCGGTGCCGATCGCCTGCGCGACCTTGATGACGTCCTCGACGGTCTTGTTGACGCGCACGAAGAACGTGATGCGGATGTCCGCGCGGATGTTGTCCTTGCAGATCAGGCCTTCGTTGCCGGCCCTGCGGATCTCGATGGTCTTCACCGAGATGTCCATCGTCTCGCATCTGTGCAGCACGGGTAGTACGACCGTGCCGGTGAAGGTCACGTCGACCTTGCGCATCTTCGAGACGATCAGCGCCTTGCCCTGCTCGCACTTCTTGAACAACCTGCTCAGCGTGATCATCGCGAGGATCAGCACGACGACGATCCCTGCGATCAGCACGAGCAACCCCGTTGAGATCGCACCCATGTCAGCCCCCTGTGGTGATGTCCACGACCCAGAAGAACTCGCCCTCTGCGTCGTAGTCGAAGATCAGTGCGGTCTGGCCCGCTTTCAGTTCGGTGCTCTGTGCTGCTCGCACTTGCACGACAGCCGTGCCGCCGTCGTCGGCGGTGACCTCGGCCTGTCCGTAGTTCTCGGTGACCCGCGTCGTCTTCACGATCGCCGTGCGGCCTACGAAGTCGTTGCGGGAAGCGGGTTTCTCGGGCCTCGTCCAGTTCCTGACCGGGATGCTCAGGATCTTGGTGAGGAGCGCGCCCAGGAGCAGTGCCCCGGCGAGGACGACGTAGCGGAGCTTGCCCTCCGGCGTCAGCACCGTGCCGACCAACGCGGCGAACCACGTGACCAGCACGAACATCGAGATGCTGATCGGCAGCACCGGGGCGTCGAAGTCGATGCCCACCAGCGCGACCGTGAGCCAGTACGCCAGCACCACGAGCATCAGAAAGCTGAACAGCACGGTCGGGAACGCCAGCGCGGCAGCAACGAACTCGGTCATCCTCGCCCCCCCTTCTTGCCCACTCAGATGTATTTGAGTGCTGATCCGTTGCACTGATACCTGAGGTTTTGGGGAATGACGGGCGTCACAGCGTCGTTGACCTGATCATGGACATGGGGGTGCAGGGACTCAACGCGGGAGACTCGGTCTCACCTGCGGAGACGCGTCGACTGGCCGCGCTGGCCGAGTCGCTCGGCTATCGATCGTGGTGGGCGGTCGAGCACGTGGTGCTGCCGTCGCCGCGTGTTGATCCGTCCCCGGCCGATCCGGATCAGCCGATGCTGGACCCGCTCGTCGGCCTGGGCTTCGTGGCCGCGGTGACGTCGACGCTGGAACTGGGGACCGGGATCGTGATCCTGCCGCAGCGCAACCCGCTGGTGCTGGCGAAGCAGGTGGCGTCGCTGGACGTGCTGAGCGGTGGCCGGTTCACGCTGGGGATCGGGACCGGGTACCTGGAGCCGGAGTTCGCCGCTCTCGGGGTGCCGTTCGCGGATCGCGGCCGTCGGACGGACGAGTACATCGACGCGATGCGCGCGTTGTGGTTCGAGGACGCGCCTGCTTTTGACGGCAAATACGTGTCTTTTTCCGGTGTGGACGCCTACCCGCGGCCTTCTTCCGCCCGGATTGCCGTTGGCGGGGCCTCAGATGGCGCTTTGCGACGTGCGTTGACGCGGGGGAACGCGTGGCTCGGCATCGGATCGCCCGCTGAGACGGCGGCCAATCTTCGTCGCTTGCGGCGGTTGTCGGCGATCACCGAGCGGTCCGACTCGCTGGGCGCGTTGGAGATCAACATCATCGCGACCGTTCCGCTGGACGCTTCCGTTGTGCGCGAGTACGAGGATCTTGGCGTCTCGCAGCTGATCGTGTATCCGGGCGGGTCCGACCTGCCCGTCGACGAGGTGATGGAGAAGACCATCGGGCTGGTTCAGTAGCGTCTCGGGGGTGATCCCCGTCGTCGTGCTCGCCGGCTTCCTCGGTTCCGGCAAGACCACCCTGCTGAACCACCTGCTGCGCACGTCGGGCGGCACGCGGATCGGTGTCGTGGTGAACGACTTCGGGCGGATCAACATCGACGCGTTCGCCGTGTCCGCCCAGGTGGACTCGATGGTGTCGCTGTCGAACGGCTGCCTGTGCTGCGCGGTCGACGGCACCGAGCTGGACTCGATGCTGGTCAAGCTCGCTTCGGCGGACCTGGACGTCATCGTGATCGAAGCGTCCGGGTTGGCCGAGCCTTCCTCGCTGGTGCGGATGGTGTTGCAGGCGCCAGGGGTTGTCTACGGCGGGCTGATCTACGTGGTCGACGCGGTGGAGTTTTCCGCTGTGCCGCATCTGGATCGCTCACTGGAGCTGGCCGATCTGGTGGTGCTGAACAAGGTCGACCGCGTTTCTTCTCTGCCTTCGTTCTCCGTGCCGGTGGTGCCTGTTTCCTACGGGCGGGTCGATCCGGCCTTGCTGTTCGAAGTGCGTCCTGAGGATCTCGGGCCGCGGCAGCTGTCGTTCGACGACCTGGAAGATCACTCCTCGCACGCACATGCCTCGTACGACAGTGTTTCCTTCGAGTCCACCGATCCGTTGCACCCCAAGCTGTTCATGGACTTCCTTTCGGCGCGACCTGAAGGGTTGTTCCGCGCCAAGGGTTTCGTGCAGTTCCCCGGCGGCACGTTCATGCTGCACACCGTGGGTGCGTACATCTCGTTCACGCCGGTCGAGCCCGCCCCGACTCAGCTGGTGCTGATCGGGACGGGCATCGACGCGGACTCGTTGACCGACTGGCTGATGGCGTGCGTCGCGGACGGGCCGGTGTCGGATCAGGACATGCTCTGGGTGCTGCGGTACGCCTAGTTCCCGCAGAGCGCGCTGTCCACAGTGGCCTGAACCGCGCTGTGCGCCTTCTCCGCTTCCTCCGGCGTGTCCTGGAAAGTGCCCGGCAATGCCGTGACCGCCACGGAGTACGCCCTGCCCTTCTCGGTGACGCCACCACGCGTCTCGTACCCGTGGATGTCGCCGCCGTGGCCCCAGTAGTTGCCGCCGCAGCTGAGCGGCGTGGTCATGATGCCGAGGCCGTACCGGACACCCGGCATCATCTCGCCCTTGGTGTCGACGGTCTTCTTCATCTCGTTCTTCTGGGCTTTGGGCAGCAGGTCGCCGTTGACCAGGGCGTTGAAGAAGGTGTTGAGGTCCTTCGTCGTGGAGATGATCTGCCCGGCCGCCCAGCCCCACGAGGGGTCGAGCTCGGTGACGTCCTCGACGCCGTTGCCCGTCTTCGCGTACCCGTGCGGGTGCTTGCCCTTGATCGTCTCGTCGCCTTGTGCGGGCCAGTAGGTGTCTTTGAGGCCGAGCTTGCGGATGATCCGCTGGTCGACGTTCTCGGCGATCGGGCGGCCCGTCACCTTCTGGACGATGAGGCCGAGCAGGACGTAGTTCGTGTTGCTGTACTTGAACTTCTCGCCTGGTGCGTTCGTGGGCTCGTGGGCGTTGGCGATGTCGAGGAGCTCGTGCGGCTCGTAGTAGCGGTGGCGCTGCTCCTCGAACTTGTCGAGCCCCATGAAGTTCGTGTAGTTCGCGAGGCCGCTGGTGTGGTTGAGCAGCTGGCGGACGGTGATGGTGTTGTCCTTGATCGCGTTCGGCAGGTACTTGGTGACCGGCGCGTCCAGCTCGACCTTGCCTTCCGCGTTGAGCTGCATGACCACCGCGGCCACGAACGACTTGGTGTTCGAGCCCGCACGGACCTGCCCGTTCTTGGGCACCGGCACGCGTTTGTTCAGCTCTGCGGTGCCCGAGGTCTGGTGCGTCGTCCTGCCTTGGTCGGTGGTCGTCGCCAGCGCCGCCGGAAACCTGTACTGCTTCGTGAGCCCGTCGAGCTGCTTCTGCGTCGTGTTCTCCGGCGCGGCCATGGCCGTTCCACCGCACAACATGGCCGCCGCCAGGACTCCTACCAGCAATTTCTTCATGGCTAGAGGTTTTCAGCCGCTTGCTTTCGGCGCAGTCAGGCACGCTGCCGTTGATCAGGTGGAGCAGGCTCTACCTCAGTACCGGACGCTGCTCTGGAGCAGCGGCGGGTAGACGTTCGAGCGTTCGCCGTCGACCGTGGTACCGGCGAACTGCAGCATCGCCCTGAGCTCGCCGTGCAGCGGTGCGGGGTAGTTGAGGTCCGGTGTGGACACGTCGTCGAGGTGGTTGATCTGTTGTGGGGTGAGGCTCACTTCCTCAAGGTTGCTGGTGAGGTGCTCCAGCCTGCGCGCCCCGATGATCGGCACCGATCCCTTCTGCTTGAGCCAGGCGAGCGACACCGCCGCCGCCGTGGTGTTGTGGTCTTGGGCGATCTCGGTGACCACGTCGATGACCTTGAACTGCTCCTCGGTCGGCGGCTGGACGAACTTCGCCCGCTCCGAGTCGCTGACCTGGGCGTTCCTCCTGTACTTGCCGCTCAGGAACCCGTTCTTGAGCGGACTCCACGGCACCAGCGACATGCCCAGGTCCCTGGCCATCGGCGCGATCTCGCCCTCGACCTCACGCTGGAGCAACGAGTACTCGACCTGCAACGCGATCAACGGCGTCCAACGGTTGAGCAGAGCCATCGTCTGCGCCTGGGCCGTAACCCAAGCCGGCACGTTGGAGAACCCGATGTACCTGATCTTGCCCGATCCCACCAGTTCGTCGAGCGTGCGCATCGTCTCCTCGACGGGCGTGTTCCGATCCCAGTTGTGCATCCAGTAGAGGTCGAGGTAGTCGGTCCGCAGCCGCCTGAGCGTCTCGTCGAGCTGCTTCCTGATGGCCCCGCGCCCGGCCCCGCCACCGTTCGGATCACCGGGAAACATGTTGAAGAAGAACTTCGACGCGAGTACTACCCGGTCGCGCTTTTTGTTGGCGTGGAAGAAGTCGCCGAGGATCTTCTCCGAATGCCCGTTGGTGTAGAAGTTGGCGGTGTCGATGAAGTTCCCGCCGCGGTCGAGGTAGGTGGCGAGGATCTTCTCGGACTCCTCGACACTGCACCCGGCAGCCCCGGGATCCTCGCCGAAGGTCATCGCCCCGAGCGCGAACGGGCTCACCCGCAGACCGGACCGGCCGAGCGTGACGTAGTGGTCGAGCGGCATCTTCCTGGCTCCTCTTGGTCGCTGTTCTGGCGTACTCCAATGGAAGCCTGCCGGCCTGGTCGCGCGGTACTTCGATCCAGCCTCGCTCTTGCCTGATCCTCCCTCTCTGGCTGAAGTGATCGTTTGGGCATCCCAGGTCTGTCAACCGTGAGATAGACAACCCGTGCGACACCTCCGGACCACGATCGGTAGGCTGTCGCGGCGAGGGCTGCTAGCTCAATTGGCAGAGCAGGAGACTTTTAATCTTCGGGTTCAGGGTTCGAGTCCCTGGCGGCCCACTCGCCCGGAAACCCCCAGGTCATCGGCCTGGGGGTTTCGCTTTGCCAGGGGTGCCGGCCCAACTTTGACACGCTTTGTGCCGCTGACGGCGCGTGATGAGGTCGACCGATGGGCCGCTGCCCACATGGCTGGTGATGTCGACATCGCCGATGTTGCGGTGCGAACGGCGATCGAGCGGCTTCGCGGCGTTGATCTCCGCCACGAGCCTGAGCCTGACAAGGCACACGGCCTTGGGCGACGCACTCACGGTGGCCAGCGGAAATCGCGTGCCTCCGTCGCTTTCCAGGACGTAGGGTGCGCGGGAACAAGGGGGCGTGGCCATGACGAAGCTGAACCAGATCATTGCGGTCGAGAAGAGTGTCAAGGGCGGCACGCTTCGGGACCTCACCGATGCTCATCACGGGCTGCAGAAGCCCGCGCTGCTGGCCGGTATCTCGCGGACGTACCAGCCCAAGGACGAGGACGGCGAGGTGTTGCCGCCGGAGTCCACTCGCGTGCAGGTCAAGGCTGAGGACGTGCTGCGGAAGACTGCGGCTGTGATGACTCGGCTCTTCGACGTCACGGCTACGAAGGACTGGGCCAACTGCGTTGCCAAGGCTGACGTTGTGGTCGAGGGGCAGACGTTGCTTCGCGATGTGCCCGTGTCGTATCTGCTGTTTCTCGAGAAGCAGCTGACGGATCTGCACACCTTTGTGAAGAAGCTGCCTCTGCTGGATGCGGCTGAGGACTGGAACTTCGACGAGTCCGCTGACTACTGGCGCACTGAGCAGGTGCGGACGATTCGTACCAAGAAGGTGCCGCGCAACCACGTCAAGGCTGAGGCCACGGAGAAGCACCCCGCGCAGGTCGAGGTGTACTACGAGGACATCGCTGTGGGGTACTGGAACACGGTGAAGTTCTCGGGGGCGTTGCCTGCGCGTCGGGTCAACGAGCTCGTGGACCGGGTCGAGAAGTTGCAGCACGCGGTGAAGTTCGCCCGGGAAGAGGCCAACAACATGGAGATCACCGACCAGCGGGTCGGTGAGGTCGTGTTCGACTACCTGCTGCGGTAGCGATGAAGACTCCCCCGCTGGAGCGCGGGGGTGCGTTCCCACGAGGGAGCGCGAAAGCTGAAGCTGAAACGTCAGCCTGAACCACTCGGTCACAGTGGGGGTTCGAATCCTCCTCCCGGCACTCGCGCGCCGGGGTAGCCCAATCGGTAGAGGCAGCCGGGATCAAGCTCAGACTCTCGCTCCAGGTTCAGCATTACCGCCGAACGCCAGATCGCCCGAGTACGGACAAGACTCGCTGAGGTGGGGGTTCGAATCCCTCTGGCCGCTCTGTCTTGCGGCCGTAGCTCAACGGAAGAGCGCGGCGACCTAAGGACTGATCCGGCTCTTAAAAGTCGCTGGTGTGTGCAAATGGGCGGACAAGCGAGGCCCCGGACTGGACATGTCCGGGGCCTCACCTAACTGCGAGGTTCTCGTGACTCGTGAGGCCAGGAACAACGCCGAGTGGTGCGCCGCGGTTTGCCGGTCTCACGGCATCGAGAGCGACTTCGGCGAGACTGTGTGGCGCAGCGCGAGCCGCACGCCGCTGTACTACCCCGACGCTGTCACCTTGCGGCCTGACGCGACTGCCGACTTCCTGGCCGAGATCGACACGTCGCCGGGGTGTTCGGTCAAGGACAGCTTCGGCACCGTCGATCTGAGTTCCCACGGCTTTGTCGAGCTGTTCACGGCCCGGTGGATCCATCTGGAGGCGGGACAGCGAGTGACGTCAGGCCTGCGCGCCGAGCGGGTGTCCACGGCTGCCGAACTCAGCGATTGGCAGGACGCCTGGCACGGCGGCGACGGGGCACCGGACGTCTTCAGGCCGAAGCTGCTCGACGATGCGAACGTGCTGGTGCTGGGTCTGTACGAAGGTCGGGAGCTGGCCGGCGGTGCCGTGCTGAACCGCGGTTCGGGGGTGGTCGGGCTCTCCAACCTGTTCACGGTCGGAGGCCGCGACGCTGCCGAGGTCTGGTCGGCAGCGGTCGCGGCATCGAGGGCGTGGTGCCCTGGTCTTCCGGTCGTCGGGTACGAACGCGGAAGCGGCCTCGAGCACGCGATTGCCTGCGGGTTTCGCGTGCTCGGGCCGCTTCGCGTCTGGTTGCGTCAGTGAGCGACCGCGTCCGAGGTCTCGGAGGTGCGGTTGGGCAGCAGGGCCGCGGCGACGATCGTGCCCGCGGCCAGCACGGTGGCTACGACGAACGCCAGCTTCATGCCGCTGAGCTGGGCGGCTGCGGTGGCGGCGCCGTCGGCTACCAGTTGGCCTGAGCGGGCGGACATCACCGTCACCACCAGGGCGGTGCCCAGGGCTGCGGCCACCTGCTGCAGCGTGCCCAGGATCGAGCTGCCGTGCGCGTACATGTTCGGCGGGAGGGCGCCCATTCCCAGCGTGAAGATCGGGGTGAAGGTCGCTGCCAGGCTCAGCATCAGCAACGTGTGCAGGCCCAGCACCTGCCAGTACGGCATGTCCGCGGCGACCTGGGTGAAGCCCGCGAGGGAGAGGACCAGGCCGATCGAGCCCGGCAGGACCAGCGGGCGGCTGCCCAGGCGGTCGTAGAGCTTGCCGACGGTCGGGCCGAGCAGGCCCATGGCCAGGCCGCCCGGCATGAGGAGCAGGCCCGTCTGCAACGGGGTGAGCCCTCGCAGGTTCTGCAGGTAGAGCGGCAGCAGGATCATCGAGCCCATCATCGCCAGGAACGCGATGCACATCAGGGCCAGCGACAGGGCGAAGGTGCGGTGGGTGAGGGTGCGCAGGTCCATCAGCGGGGAGTCCGTGCGCTGCAGCTTGAGCTGGCGGAGCACGAAGATCGCGATGGTGGCGGCGCCCGCGACGACGATGCCGACGGTCGGCCCCAGCTTGGCGTCGCCTTCGCCGAACAGGCTCAGGCCGTAGACCAGGCCGCCGAAGCCGAGAGTCGCGAGGGCCGCGCTCAGCCAGTCGATGGAACCCGTCTGCGGTTCGCCGATGTTGTTCAGCTGGCGCAGGCCGAAGTAGGTCACGGCGCCGGCGATGGGCAGTACCGTCACGAACAGCAGCCGCCACGAGCCCAGCTGCAGGATCAGGCCGGACACGGCCGGGCCCAGGGCCGGTGCCACCGAGATGGCCAGGGTGACGTTGCCCATCACGCGGCCGCGGTCCTGCTCGGGCACGACGGTCATCAGCGTGGTCATCAGCAGCGGCATCATCACGGCGGTGCCTGCGGCCTGGACGATGCGGCCCACCAGCAGCACGGAGAAGTGCGGCGCGGCCGCGGAGATGGCCGTGCCCGCGAGGAACACGCACATCGCGATCGCGTAGCCCTGGCGGGTGGTCACGCGCTGCAGGAACCAGCCGGAGATCGGGATGACCGCGGCCATGGTGAGCATGAACGCGGTGGAGACCCACTGGGCCGCCTGCTCGGTGACGTGCATCGACTCCATCAGGCGCGGAATCGCGTTGATCATCAGGGTCTCGTTGAGGATCACCACGAACGTGGCCAGCACCAGCAGGCGCACGACCAGCGGTGTTCGGGCCGCTTGGGCGGTCGGGCGGTCTTGGATCGCTGCAGGCATGTCAGGCCCTCACTAGGTAGCTGGCAGTCGTGTCGCGGCCAAGGCCGCCGATGTCGAAGCGACACCGGTAGAGACCGGTGGATCTGAGAGAAGTCATCGGTAGCCCGAGTCTTCCTCAAATCCGAGCCGGTCTCACCCGAATTCCGCCGTGAGCGGACCGGGTGCTCGTCCGTCTACCTAGAGGTCGAACGACGAGGACGCGAATCGACATTCAGGCCGAAAAAACTTCCACGACGACGTTGCCGCGCTTGTGACCTGCGTCGACGTAGCGGTGAGCCTCGGCGATGTCGTGCAACGGGTAGGTGCGGTCGACGACCACCCGCAGCCTGCCCTCCTCGATCAGGGCGCTGATGAACGGCAGCGTCGCCCGCTTGTTGACCGACATGCCGACGATCACACGCTTTCGGCCAAAAGCCGTCCAGAGGGCCCAGAAGTTGTTCACGAGACCGGTGGTCGGGAGGTACCTGCCGCCGGGACGAAGGGCTCGACGGGCCCGCGGGAACGACGACTTGGTGACCGTGTCGAAGACGACGTCGTAGGTGTCGACATCCACAGTGAAGTCGTGAGCCGTGTAGTCGATCACGCGGTCAGCGCCCAGGGACTCGACCAGCGCGACGTTGGACGGCCCGCAGACCGCGGTCACGTGAGCGCCCAGGTGCTTGGCCAGCTGGACGGCGTAGGTGCCGATGCTGCCGGACGCGCCGTTGACCAGGACGCGCTGGCCGGGGCGAACCTTCGCCTTGTCCCGCAGGAAGAAGAGAGCCGTCGTGGCACCGTCGACGGCCGCGGCGGCCTCGACGAAGGTCAACTGCGACGGCTTCAGGTCGACGGAAGCCGTGGCCGGGAGGCGCAGGTACTCGGCGTGCGCTCCCACCGCGAAACCGGTGAAGCCGAAGACCTCGTCGCCCACGCGGAAGCGCGACACGTCCGACGCGACGGAGGCGACCACCCCGGAGAACTCCAGACCCAGCGTGCGGAGCGATCTTCGGGGACGGGTCAGGCCGAGGATCAGCCTGCCCCACACGGGTTCGCCGCGGCGCATCGCGGTCTCGGCCGACGTGACCGTGGTGGCGTGGACCTTGATCAGGACGTCGCCGGGACGGAGGGCGGGAACCGGGGTCTCCACCACCTGGACGACGTCGGGTGAACCGAACTGGGTGTGCACTGCGGCTCTCATGGAATGACGGTAAAGCCGTTGGGGTCCAACGGATTCGGAGCTCAGGGGGAAAGCAGGGACGTCACCTAGGGGATCGGACCGTGGTCTGAGACGGAAGTTCGGACCGCGGGCCGATCCGGTGGAACCCGAGCGCTGACACCGTTCACGACATGAAGACTCCTGGGGTGTGGATCGGTGGGGCGGCACTGGTGCTCGGGCCGCTGTTGCTGCTGGCGGGCACGTTGTTGCGGTCGCCGTTCAACTTCTTCTTCCCGGACCAGCTCAAGGCCGCGGCGGAGCATCCGGGGCTGATGACGGCGGCCTACACGGCGTTCCTGGCCGGGAACGTCGTGATGTGGGCCGCGGTCGCCCTTCTCGCGCAACGGATCTCCGCGACCAGACCCGTGCTGGCCGTGTGGGGCGCAGTGCTGGTCACGGTCGGCCTGTTCGAGCGGACCTTTCACGCCGGAGTGGACCACGCGGCGTTCAGCGCGACCAGGAATCTGGGTCTTCAGGCGGCCACCGACCTGGTGGCCGAGGGATACGGCGACCTGCACCTGTTCAGCTATCTGTCGTTCACGATCGCGTTCGGCTGGTACGTGCTGGCGTTCGGGGCGTACCGGAGCGGAGTGCTCGGCAAGGTGCGCTCGGTCGCACTGGCGAGCATGGGGCTGTTACCGCTCGGCGTGCTGAAGGGCACCGAGATCGTGTCGATCGTGGGGACCATCGGGTTGTGCGTCGCGTTGGTGCCGTTGGGAATCCGCGTGCTCGTCGACCAGCCCAGACCTACCAGGAGGCAGCTGATGATCGCCGTGCCGTCAGTGCTGGGACTGGGGGCTCTCGCGGTGCTGAGCACCCTTGGCTGAGAGCGGCGCGGCGAACCAGAGGCCGGCGAAGACGATCAGAGCGCACGCACCCACGACGATGGCGGCCCACGTCGGCAGGATGACCTCGGCCAGCAACAGCACGGTGCCGCTCATGGCCAGGGCGAGGAACGCGAGACCGACCAGGGCGAACGTGTTGCCCACCCGGACGACCTCCTCGCGGCGACCCTGCCGGAACAGGACCCGGTGCCAGGCCGCGGGAGCCGTCAGGAACGCGACGGCGAGCGCCGCGCACAGGACCGTGACCAGGTGCGTGACGCGGATGTGGCCGCTGGTCGCGTGGTATTTGTCGGTGAACGCGATGGAGAGCAGGAAACCGAACAGGATCTGCACGCCGGCCTGTGCCACGCGGAGCTCCTGGAGCAGCTCGTTGACGTTGCGGGCGAGTCTGCTCTGCTCGGATTCCACGGCATCGCTCACCGGCTGAAAATACCCCGAAAGAGCCCATTTGAAACGACGACACCGTCTCAAAAATGGCGGAAGAATGCCCGGACCGCTAAGCAGAAGAACCATGAAGACGTTCGCAGTGGCGGCTGCTGCCACTCTCCTGTTCACGGGAACCGCGCAGGCGGAACCCGCGCACGTGGCCCACGCGTCCGGCAAGTTCGAGAGCTACACGGAGAAGGCCAAGGCCGTCACCTACGACGAGAAGGTCCCGAGTGGAGCCAAGGTGCTCGTGCTCGGCGTGCCGACGGTCAGCGGTGGCACCACGGTCATCCTGACGCTCAAGGGATTGCTGCCGCACCGGGCGTACGGCGCGCACGTGCACGTCAGCAAGTGCGGCAAGACCCCAGCCGAGGCCGGACCGCACTTCCAGAACGTGGTGGACCCGAAGCAGCCGTCGGTCGACCCCGCGTACGCCAACCCCCACAACGAGATCTGGCTCGACGTGCACACCGACGGCAACGGGTTCGCCTACACGTCGTCCACTGTGGACTGGCAGTTCACCACCAGGCACGCGCAGTCCGTCGTGGTCCACAACGAACACACGCACACCAAGCCGGGAGAGGCCGGAACGGCCGGACCGCGGCTCGCCTGCGTGAACGTGCCCTTCTAGAAACGATTGATCACGAGGAAATCGGTGACGAACGCGACCGGGTCGCCCGCGGTGTTGCGGCCGACCCAGGTCGGGTAGACCCCGTCGCCCCATCCGGTCGAAAAGGCCACGACGTTCAACCCTGACCGCGGATCGGTGACGTTCGCCGGGCCACGGCCACCACCCACCTTGCCCAGAGCGTCGATGAGGTCGCAGTTGCCGGCCTCGTCGTCGCTCGCCAGGCGGTCGACGGCATCCGCGGCGGAGAGGTCGAAGAACGCACCGGTGCTCGACTTCACGTCGTAACCGAACTCCTCCTCCATCGGCACCAGCCGGCCCGGCAGCACGGCGGGCGTCCACGAGTACGCCTGCTCGTCCAGCACTGTCACCCTGGCCGCGGCGACCCGGTAGCCCTGGCGGACATCGGGGAAGCCGTCGCCGTCGAGGTACGAGACCAGCGAGACCGACACGGGGTACGTGCCCGGCGCGACGGTCTCGGTGAACGCCTCGGCGTCCTCCGGCCACACCACGAACGGGTCAGCCGCCACGAGTCTGCCCGTCGGCAGCGACAGCTCGCCCACCTGCTGCACGGCCACGACCTGCTGTTCGCCGCCACCGGTCGGCTTGCCGACGGGCCCGTCGACGAACATCCGCTCGAACCCGGACCTGATCAGTTGAACCGCCCCCACGCGTAGGCCACCTCCAAGGGCATGTTGGCAGAAGGGTCTGACACCCGATCGGGGCACCGGGGGTGTTCGCGTTGCGTGAAGTCCGCTCCGGGACAACCGTGCAGGTGCAAGGCTTCCAGGCATGGGGACGATCGAAGTTGTGCGGGGCGACATCACGGCCGAGCACGTGGACGCGATCGTGACGGCGGCGAACGAGTCACTGCTGGGCGGCGGCGGGGTGGACGGGGCGATCCACCGCGCGGCGGGACCGAGGCTCGCGGAGGCGGGGTCGGCACTCGCCCCGTGCGAACCGGGGAAAGCCGTGGCCACGCCCGCTTTCGACCTCGCGCCGGTCAAGCACGTGATCCACACCGTCGGGCCGGTCTGGGAGGGCGGCGACCAGGGCGAGGACGACGTTCTCATCAGCTGCTACATCGAGTCGCTGCTGCTGGCGGAGGAGCTGGAGCTCGAGAGCATCGCGTTCCCGGCCATCGCGACCGGGATCTACGGCTTCCCCACCGAACGGGCGGCGGACCTCGCCGCGATCACCATCCGCTCGTTGCCGATCATCGAACGGATCCGGTTCGTGGCCTTCGACCATGCCACGAACGACGCACTCACGAAGGCGCTGGCCGAGCCGGTCGTCGAGCTCTGCCCCACCTGCGGCGAGAAGGGCGTCCCGATCATCTACGGCTGCATGATCGGCGACCTGGGACTCGCGTGGAAGGCCGGGCTGGTGCGGCTGGGCTTCAGCGAGGACGGCACCCGGCCGCAGTGGGAATGCCCCCACGAGCACGAGTGGGGCACCGCCGCACGTGACCAACGTCGCAGCCAGGTAGCGATCCAGGACGCCATCACCGCGGTCACAGGCGAAGATCGCGGCTGGTCAGTGCCGTAACCTGAAGGGCGTGTCCGTTCCCTCCACCCTGAAGATCGGCCCGTTCGCCGTCGACCCGCCCGTCGTGCTGGCCCCCATGGCCGGCATCACCAACGTGGCGTTCCGGCAGCTGTGCCGTCAGTACGGGGCCGGGCTCTACGTCTGCGAGATGATCACGGCGCGGGCACTGGTCGAGCGCGACGCCATGACCATGCACATGATCACGTTCGACGAGGGCGAGAACCCGCGGTCGATGCAGCTCTACGGCGTCGACCCGCGCAACGTCGGCGAGGCCACGAAGATGATCGTGGACGAGAACCTCGCCGATCACATGGACATGAACTTCGGCTGCCCGGTGCCCAAGGTGACGCGCAAGGGTGGCGGAGCCGCGCTGCCGTACAAGCGGGAGCTGTTCCGGCAGATCGTCCGTGCCGCGGTGCGCAACGCCGGGGACATGCCGGTCACCGTGAAGTTCCGCATCGGCATCGACGACGACCACCTGACGTACCTCGACGCGGGACGCATCGCGGCGGACGAGGGCGCACAGGCCGTGGCACTGCACGCGCGCACGGCGTCGCAGCGCTACTCGGGCAAGGCCGACTGGAGCAAGATCGCGCGGCTGAAGGAAGCCGTCACGAGCGTTCCGGTGCTGGGCAACGGCGACATCTTCAGCGCGCAGGACGCGCTGGACATGGTCGCGGAGACCGGCTGCGACGGCGTCGTGGTCGGGCGCGGATGCCTCGGCCGGCCGTGGTTGTTCCGGGATCTGCAGGCGGCGTTCCGGGGCGAACCGATTCCCGAGGGCCCGAACCTGGGCGAGGTCGCGGCGATCCTCAAAACCCACGCCCAGCTGCTCGCCGCCCACTACGGCGAGGACAAGGGCCTGCGCGACCTGCGCAAGCACATGGCCTGGTACTGGCACGGCTTCCCGGTCGGCGGCGACACGCGCCGGGCGTTCGCGATGGTCTCGAGCCTGCAGCAGCTCGACGACCTGATCGGCCAGCTCGACCCGACCGTTCCCTTCCCGGAGAACGCGGAGGGCCCGCGCGGGCGGCAGGGTTCCTCGGCCAAGGTCGTGCTGCCGGAGGGGTGGCTGGACGACCCCGAGGACGCGACGGTGCCGGCCGGCGCGGACGTGATGCACTCCGGTGGCTGACCGCAGAGCGCTCCTGCTCGCCTCGCTCGCGCTGCTCGCGGGTTGTGCCGGTCCGGTCACGGGCACGGCACGGCCGGTCCAGCTGACCGAGGACAACAAGACGAAGTTCAAGGCGTACTACGAACGCCTCAACAAAGCGGGCGACGAGAGTCCTTCACAGCAGCAGAAACTGTTGAAGGACACCCAACATCCGGACTTCCGGCAGAAAACGTGCGATCTTCGCGGCGCCACCATCAAGGTCGAGCCGACCTGGTCGACGCTGCGCACCGACGCCGACTGGGCACCCCCTGGCGAGAAGGCCCATCCGAGGGGTGACGTCTACGTCGTGGCCGTCACGGTCACGCTGCGCCAGGACGACGCGGTGGTCGGCAGCCAGATCGGATCACTGCACGTCGTGCTCCTGGACGACGAGGTGTACGGGTTCGCGCCCTGCCTCGGTGGCTGAACGGGTTGTTGATCTTCCAAGCTCACTTGATCGGAGCAGCTGACGGTCAACCGGACGGGGGAAATCCCACCCCCACGCGTCCTTCTTGCTCAAGCGCCGCCTCTCAGGAGACGACACCAGGCAAGTAAGGAGGTGACCGCGATGACCGCGCTGCGACCCGAGATCGCAGAGACCACGCAGGACGACGCCAGCGTCGACCGGCAGGGTCCCGGCCTGGTGGGGCTGCACGAGTCCATCGCGACGTTGCTCGCCTCCCGCGGCCAGTGGCGCCAGGCGTACCAGCACCTGCGTTCCGCTCTCGACCTCGTCCACGCGGACCAGGACGAGGAGCCGCACGTTCCCGAGCAGCTGCGCCGCGAGGTCGACCGGCTGCGCAAGGAGCACGCCGAGGCACGCGAGCAGAGCCTGCGCGACAGCCTCACCGACTCCTACAACCGCCGCTACCTCGACCAGCGGCTGATGGACATGCTGACCGAGCACGGCGCGTCCCGGCACGGGCTCGCCATCGCGTTGATCGACCTCGACTGGTTCAAGCAGGTCAACGACACGTTCGGACATCTTCTCGGCGACAGGGTGCTGCAGCGCGTGGTCGAGCTGCTGCAGCAGGGCCTGCCGGAAGACGCCTTCTGCGCCCGCTACGGCGGCGAGGAGTTCGTGCTCGTGCTGCCGCGGGTGGACGCCGCGACGGCCGTGGAGATCGCCGAGGCGGCACGGGAACGTGTCGAGCGTCACGCGTGGCAGGAGATCGCGCCGGAGTTGCGCGTGACGGTCAGCGCGGGTCTGGCGTACGAGCCGCCCGCGGACGAGGCTCCCCAGCGCCCGGCGGTCAGTGCCGAGCAGCAGCTGCTGCGCGCCGACAGTCTGCTGTACACGGCCAAGCAGTCGGGACGCAACGCGGTGGCGTACCGTGCAGATGGACGGGTTCGCCTCGCCGGTGCGGCGAGTGGTCGGCGTGCCATCACCGAGACACGTGTTCTCGGTTACTACTGAGTGAGCTGGCTCACCCGTTCAGGGCAAGCAGACTGCGCGTAATCGCGTATAGATCGCAGCTGTATCACCCGGAGTGGTCGTCAGAAGTCGGCTACATCCGTAGTATCGCGGGCGCAACTGACACGCCGGTGATGCAACCCTTGTGTCCCGGTCGTCGTCAACTCGTAATGACGAACCGCATTTAGCTTCTGACCCAGAAGGGAGATTGGGTGCCCGACGACCCCCGACGTGGCGGCCCCTCTTCCCGTGGTGATCAGGATCCCCAGCAGCAGGACCAGCCGACCGGCCGTAGACGTCGCTCGATGGAAGGCTCTGGGGGCCTGAGCGTCTCGGACCTCATCGAGCAGCACAGCAGGACGAACATCCCCCGACCCGTCCCGCCAGGCTCGCCCGAAGCTCCCACGACAGGCAGGCGTGCCCTGCCTGACCCACCCGCGACGGGCAGGCGTGCACTGCCCGACCCGCCCGCACAGCAGCCTCAGCAACCGCGGCAGCAGCCGCCCGTCGCCCACCGGCCTGGTGAGCAGACGGGTACGCGCCCGCGGCCGCCGATGGCCGAGCAGCAGGCACCACCGCAGAACTTCACCGGTGAGCAGACCGGCAGGCGGCGTCGTCCGGACGCGCCCGCCTTCCCGCCTCCTGGTGAGCAGACGGGTCAGCGCCCGCGTCCCGACGCGACAGGGATGCAGCGCAGGCCGGTTCCCGGTGAGCAGACCGGTCCGCGACCGATGCCGCAGAACGGTGCTCCCAACGGGGCTCCGAACGGTGTTCCGCGCAGGCCCGCTCCCGGCGACGCACCGTCGTCCAACGGCGTCCAGCGCCCCCCGGCACCCGGGGACCCGCGCCGCGTGCCGCCCGGTGACGCGCCCTCGTCGAACGGCATCCCGAGGCGTCCCGCGCCGAACGGGGTTCCTGAGGCGAACGGCATGCCCAGCGGCACGATGCGCCGCCCGGCACCCGAGGCCAACGGAACCCCCAACGGCACGGTCCGCCGCCCGGCACCCGAAGCCAACGGCACACCGCCGCGCAGGCTCGCTCCCGGCGACGCACCGTCGTCGAACGGCATCCCGCGCCCGCCGGCACCCTCCGACGCGACGGCCAACGGCATGGCTCGCCCGCCGGCACCTGGTGACGTGACGTCCAACGGGATGCCGCGCCCGAAGGCACCTGGCGACGCGACGGCCAACGGCATGCCGCGCCCCAAGGCACCCGAGGGTCCGGACGCAGGCGCTCCTCGCCGCCTTCTGCCTGGTGAGGCGCCGTCCTCGAACAGCATTCCGCGTCCCCCGGCCCCAGGCGAGGGGCCGGATCCGCGCACGGGCAGGCACCCGATGCCGTCCCGCGCGGAGTCGAGCGGACCCCGGCCGATGCCCCCGAGGGCAGAGTCCAGCGGTCCGCGGCCCGCGCCCGGCGGTGCGGCCATCTCCAACCGGCTCGGCGGCGCTCCCGCGGGTCCGGGTGGTCCCGGTGGCCCGGCCGGTCCCGCGGCAGGCGGCGCACCGGCGGCTCCACCCGCGCCGGCCGCCCCGCCAGTCGAGGAGCCCAAGGCCGACGCGCCCGGCCCGGAAGCCACCCAGATCGCCGCGGCGGTCGGTGTGGCCAAGGTCGAGAAGCGCGAAGACATGGACCCGATGTGCCTCACCACCGAGATGGAGGCCATCGGCGACGACGTCAAGAAGCGTCGCGAGGTCGACCACACGCTCGCGCGGTTCTCGGCGGTGCACGACGAGCTGCTCGAGCAGGAGCGCCAGCGCAAGGAACGGCGCGCCAAGCTCATGCCGTGGGTCAAGGACGAGGACGAGCTGGAGGAGGCGACCCAGTTCGCCGACCCGGTCAGCCTCTCCGAGGGCGAGACCGAGGGCGAGCAGAAGACCGCCGGTCGCACGCCGCAGCAGCGCAAGCTGATGGGCATCGCCAGGGTCGGGGCGATCGCCGCCGCGGCCGCTGTGTTCGTGTCCACCGGCGTCGGCTGGGGCGCGATGAAGTGGGCCGACTCCAAGATTCCGCAGATCGACGCGCTGGGCGGCAACAAAGAGGCCGTGCAGCAGGCCGAGAAGCAGCTCGGCGACGAGAACTTCCTGCTCGTCGGCTCGGACACGCGTGCGGGCGCGAAGCCGGAGGACAACGTCGGCAACGCGAACGACCCGGAGCTCGGCGGCGCGCGGTCGGACGTGATCATGCTCGCGCACATCCCCGCGGACCGTAAGCGCATGGTCATCGTGTCGCTGCCGCGTGACGTGCGGGTCGACCGGCCGGCGTGCCGTGCCTGGACCCCGGAGAACGGCCAGTACGGCGGACCTCTCGCTCCCGAGAAAGAGGTCATGGCCAACTCGGTCTACGGCGCCGGCGGGCCCGAGTGCGTGGCCAACATGATGACCCAGCTGTCCGGCCTCAACATCAACCACTTCGTCAGCATCGACTTCGCGGGCTTCCGCGAGATGTCGACGGCGATCGGCGGTGTGCAGATCTGCGCGCCCAAGGCGATCAAGGACGACGAACTCGGTGTCGTCCTCGACAAGCCGGGCAAGTACACGCTGAAGGGCGACCAGGCCCTGTCGTACGTGCGTGCCCGCAAGGTCGCGGGTGACGTCGGCGGAGACTTCGACCGCATCAAGCGGCAGCAGGGTTTCCTGTCGGCGATGCTGCGCCAGGCGTTGTCGAACGAGGTGCTGCTGAGCCCGACGAAGCTCAACAACTTCATCAACGCGCTCACGAAGTCCACGGTCGGCGACAACATCGGTGTCGCGCAGCTGCTGGAGCTCGCGAACTCGTTGCAGAGCCTCGACGCCGGCCGGGTTTCGTTCGTGACGATGCCGCACTGGACCGACGAGGGCCGGACGAAGTCGAACGACGACAACATCGAGCGGCTGCGCGACGACGACGTCAAGAAGCTGTTCCAGACGATCATCGACGGAACGCCGCTGCCGCAGGAGAAGCCGGCCGAGTCGAAGCCGGGTGACCCGAACAGCACGCCGGTCCAGCCCGGCACGATCATCGACCCCAAGGAAGTCTCCGTCCAGGTCCGCAACGGTGACACGACCAATCCCGGTGGAGCAGGCCGCACGTCGACCGCGTTGCAGAACCAGGGGTTCAAGGTCGTCCAGGTCGGTGACGCGCCGCCGGAGTCGAAGACCACCATCAAGTTCTCCAAGGGCAACGAGAACAAGGCGGCGACGCTCAAGGCCGCGATTCCCACGGCGGAACTGGTGGAGACGCCCGGGATGGGCGGGGCACTCCAGCTCACCCTCGGCGAGAACTTCGACGGCAAGGTCGTGGCACCGACGGCGGGTACGCAGGCAGGCACCAACCAGGGACAAGCCGGCAACGATCTGTCCATTGTGAACGCGGCACAGGACCCCTGCGCGAAGTGATTCGCCTGGGGTTCACCTGTGGTTCATCCTGGCATGTCGCTGCTGCGATGGTCGGGACGTAGGCTGAGCGCCATGCGCGAGGCCTACCATGACCAGCTAGAAGAGCTCGCCGACCGACTGGCCGACATGACCGGCATGGTCGCGGAAGCGATGGAGAACGCGACCTCTGCTCTGCTGCAGGCCGACCTCGGCCTCGCGGAGCAGGTCATCAGCGGCGACCAGAAGGTCGACGACGTCCGTTCCAGCATCGAGGAGCAGTCGTACGCGCTGCTCGCGCTGCAGGCACCGGTCGCGACCGACCTGCGCACCGTGCTCGCGGTGATCCACGCCGCCGAGAGCGTCGAGCGCATGGGCGACCTGGCGCTGCACGTGGCCAAGGCCGCGCGGCGCAGGCACCCGGCCGTCGCCGTGCCGGAGGACGTGCAGCCCTACTTCGCCGAGATGGGCCGCATCGCGGTCAAGCTCGCGCAGGACGCCGCCGAGATCATCCGCGACAAGGACGTCAGCCGCGCGCGTGCCCTCGAGGACGACGACGACGCGATGGACGACATCCACCGTCACCTGTTCTCGGTGATCATGGACAAGGAGTGGAGCCACGGCGTCGCCGCGGCGGTCGACGTGACGCTCCTCGGCCGCTTCTACGAGCGCTATGGCGACCACGCGGTGTCGGTCGCCAAGCGCACCGTCTTCGTCGTCACCGGCAGGATGCCCGGTTACGGCGCTGCCGACGACGAACTGTAAGAACCTCTAACGAAACTGCCCATCGCGTTCTGCCGCGAGCTCCGGATCGGCGTAGGCCTCGGAGAACTCGGCGAGCACGGTGGGCAGTTCCTCGTCCCACTCCTTCAGGGCTTCCGCACGCGGCAGATCCCGTGCCTCCACGGTGAAGTACGCCCACGCCCGCACGATTTCGGGCAGCAGCGCCAGATCCTCGTCCGAGACGTGCACGCGCGCGGCCAGGTTCATGATCAGCACCGCGGTGAGCGAGGCCGGCCCGTACTCGACCGGATCGCGGTTCTGTTCCACCGCGGCGGAAGCGACTACGCGAGCGAACGCACGTGCGGCCTCGACGTCCGCGATTCCGTGCTCTGACGCCAAGAACGCCTCGACGACCTCGTCCGTCCTCTTCGGACTGACGGCGGGAATCTCGTGGTCGCCCGGCACCAGCAGGCTCACGCGCGCTTCGGCGAGTGCGATCAGCTGGACGGGGTGCAGGGCCTCCTCGTCGTCACCGATCAGGCTCTCCTCGGCTTCCTCGTCCGGCCCGTCGGTCCAGAACTGCTCGACGTCCGGCCAGAGCCGGTCGAACACCTGCTCGGCGGTGAGCGGCGTGATGACGTCGCGGAACGCGTGGGGCGTCGAGGAGATCATGTCCTCCAGCAACGCCGACGTGCCCTCGTCCGGCGTGGAGAACAGCTCGATCGAGGTGGCACCGAGCACCGGCTGCCGCATGAACATCATCGTCTCGGCGACACCCGCGCGGTCCTGGGTGAACGCGATGACTTCCACGTCTCCCAACAGGTTCGTGACGAGGAACGCGTCGCGGAACACCGGCAGCGCGCCCGCCGAGTACCAGCCAGGCTCCTCGACACCCTTGTCCGCCAGCTCGTTCGCCGCCGTCGTGACCGTCGCCCTGAGGTCGGCGTCGCCCACCCCCGACAACGCACGAAGCGCGGTGAGCGCCTCCGGCTGCTCGATCTGGCTCAGGGCGTCGACCATCCGGCCGAACTCGGACGTGAAAGCCTCGAGCCAGTCCTCGAAGCGCCAGGCGCCGAGCCACAGCGTGCCGAACAGCTCGCTCGCCCACGACTCGGCCAGCAGCCAGGACTCGGAACGCAACGCGGCCGCCGACTCCAGCAGCGGCGCGTAGGGCGACTGCTGCTGCGGCCGGCGGCCGGGTGCCTTGCCTTGCTTCTTCTTGCGCGACTTGCTTTGCGGGCTCACGGCCAGCAATTTAGCCGAAACGGCCGGAGATGTAGTCCTCGGTCGCCTTCTGGCCGGGGTTGGAGAAGATCTTCTCCGTGTCGTCCACCTCGATCAGCTGACCAGGCTGACCGACACCCAGCAGGTTGAAGAACGCGGTCTGGTCCGACACACGCGCGGCCTGCTGCATGTTGTGAGTCACGATGACGATCGTGTACTCCTTCTTCAGCTCCGTGATCAGGTCCTCGATCGCCAGCGTGGAGATCGGGTCCAGCGCGGAACAGGGCTCGTCCATCAGCAGGACGTCCGGCTGCACCGCGATCGCGCGGGCGATGCACAGACGCTGCTGCTGACCACCGGAGAGGCCGCCGCCCGGCTTGTCCAGGCGGTCCTTCACCTCGTTCCAGAGGTTGGCGCCGCGCAACGAGCGCTCGGCGACCTCGTCGAGCTCCTTCTTGTTCTTCACGCCCGCGAGCTTCAGGCCCGCCACCACGTTGTCGCGAATGGACATCGTGGGGAACGGGTTCGGCCGCTGGAACACCATGCCGATGGTGCGGCGCACCTCGACCGGGTCCACAGTGGACGCGTAGATGTCCTCGCCGTCGAGCAGCACCTTGCCCTCGACGCGCGCGCCGATGGCCACCTCGTGCATGCGGTTGAGCGACCGCAGCACGGTCGACTTGCCGCAACCGGAGGGGCCGATGAACGCGGTCACGTTCTTCGGCGGCACCGCGAGCGAGACGTTCTCGACGGCGTGGAACTTGCCGTAGAAGAGGTTCAGGTCCTTGATGTCGAGTCGCTTGGCCATGTCCGCCCGCTCACTTCGTCTTCGGCGCCAGCGCCCGTGAGATCACGGTCGCCAGCAGGTTGAACAGGGTGATGAGGAGCACCAGGGTGATCGCGGCGCCCCAGATGCGCTCGAAGCCCGCCTGCGTTGGGTTGTTGCGCTCGTTCACCATCAGCAACGGCAGCGAGGCCATCGGGCCCTCGAACAGGTTGAAGTTGATGAACGGGGCGTACGCCGCCAGCACCAGCACCGGCGCGGTCTCGCCCATGACGCGGGCGAGGGCGAGCATGATGCCGGTGAGGATGCCGGAGAGCGCCGTCGGAATGACGATCTTCACGATCGTCTTCCACTTGGGGATGCCCAGCGCGTAGGAGGCCTCGCGCAGCTCGTCCGGGACGATCTTGAGCATCTCCTCGGTGGTGCGCACGACGACCGGAACCATCAGCAGCACCAGGGCGAGCGACACGGCGAGAGCACTGCGGCCGAGGCCGAAATACGTGATCCACACCGTGTAGACGAACAGCGCGGCCACGATCGACGGGACACCGGTGAGGATGTCGACCATGAACGTGGTGGCGCGGGACAGCTTCGAGCGGCCGCCGTACTCCACGAGGTAGATCGCGACCATGATGCCGATCGGCACGGAGATGACACCGCACACCAGGCCTTGGACCAGGGTGCCGTAGATCGCGTGGTACGCGCCACCGCCCTGCTGACGGGCGAGCAGGCCGGACAGCGACTTCGACCACCAGTCGCCGTCGAGGATGACCGGGAAACCGCGCTGGACGACGGTGTAGAGCACCCACACCAGCGGGATGATGGCGACGAGGAACGCGCCCCAGACCAGGGTGGTGGCGAGGCCGTTCTTGAACCGGCGGGCGGCGCCGACCTTCTGGAACGTCGGCGGCGTCGCGAGGCGCTGGGGGTCCGCGGAGATGGTGCTCACTCGTACTCCTTGTGGCCGGCGACGATCGAGCGCGCGATGGCGTTGACCACGAAGGTCAGCACGAACAGCACGAGACCCGCCGCGATGTAGGCACCGGCGGAACGCGCGTCGTTGAACTCCGGCGCGGCCAGGGCGATCTTCGAGGCGAACGTCGAGCCGCCGTCGAAGAGGGAGAAGCCGAACGAGCTGGTCGCCGTGCTCAGGATGACCGCGACGGCGATGGTCTCACCGAGCGCGCGGCCGAGGCCGAGCATCGAGGCGCTGATGTAACCCGCCTTGCCGAACGGCAGCACCGTCGTGCGCACGACCTCCCACTTGGTCGCGCCGAGCGCGATGGCGCCCTCGATGTGCATGGTCGGCGTGCGCTCGAAGACCTCGCGGCTGACGGCCGTGATGATCGGCAGGATCATCACCGCGACGACGATGCCCGCGGTGAACACGGTGCCGCCGAGCTGCACGTTGACGTTGCCCTTGGCGAAGATCGGGATCCAGCCGAGGTTGTCGATCAGCCACGTCGAGACCGGGAACAGCACCGGCCCGAGCACGAACAGGCCCCACAGGCCGAAGACGATCGAGGGAACCGCGGCCAGCAGGTCGACGACGTACGCGAACGGCCGGGCGAGCTTGCGCGGGGCGTACTGGGTGAGGAACAGCGCGATGCCCATGGCGATCGGCATCGCGATCAGCAGCGCCAGCAACGCGACCACGACCGTCACGAGCAGCAGGTCCAGGATGCCGAACCGGAGGTTCGCCGGATCCGTGGTGTTCCACTCGCGGCTGGTCAGGAAGTTGACGTTGTCCAACCCGAGCGACGGGATCGCCTGCAGGATCAGGAAGAGCCCGATCGCGCCGATGATCGCGACGATGAAGACACCGGAACCCGTCGCCAGGCCGCGGAAGATCCGGTCGCCAGGCCGAACGTGAACTTTGGTCTGAGTCTCTGAAGCTTCCGGTGTCGGGGGAATCGGAGCCTCCGTGGCAGTGGGAGCAGCCGCAACGCCCCGCACGGCTCCGGTGTCTCCGGAGCCGGCGGGGCGCTTGGCCACGACGGGATCGTTCATCGCGTCTGCGTCAGCCGAAGTTTCGCATCAACCTCAGGCGATCGCCTTCACAGCGGTCAGGATCTTGTCCTGGAACGCCTGGGGCAGCGGCACGTAACCGGCCTCCGTGAGCTGGGCCTGACCGGTGGTCGCGGCGGCGGTCAGGAACGCCTTGACGGCCTTGGCGGTGTCGGCGTCGTAGCCCTTGGAGCAGACGATCTCGTAGGTCGCGAGCAGCAGCGGGTACGCACCGGCGGTCTTGGTGCCGTAGATCGAGTCGAGGTCGAGGACCAGGTTGTTGCCCGTGCCCTTGACCTTGGCACCGTCGATGGCCTTGCCGGCCGACTCGGCGGTCAGCTCGACAGCGCCGGCACCGGCGTCGATCTTGGCGACCGAGAGCTTGTTGTCCTGCGCGAACGACCACTCGACGTAGGTGATCGCACCGTCGATGGAGCCGACGGCCTGCGCGACACCGGCGGACTTCTCCTTGCCCTCGCCGACGCCACCCTTGAACTGCTTGCCGTCACCCTTGGACCAGCCACCGGCCGTCTTCAGGTACTTCTGGAAGTTGTCGGTCGTGCCCGACTCGTCGGAGCGGTAGATGACCGAGATGTCCTTGTCCGGCAGGGACGCGGAGCCGTTCAGCGCCTTGATGGCCGGGTCGTTCCACTTCTTGACCGCGCCGGAGAAGATCGCGGCGGTGGTCTTGGCGTCCAGCACGAGGCTGTCCACACCGGAGACCTTGTAGCCGATGGCGACCGGGCCGAAGACCAGCGGCAGGTTCCAGGCCGGGTTCTCCTTGCAGCGCTTGGTGGCCGCCTCGGTCTCGGCACCGTCCTTCAGCGCGGAGTCCGAGCCACCGAAGTCGACGAGGCCGGCGTTGAAGTTCTTCACGCCGGCACCGGAGCCGGAGGGGTTGTACGCGAGGTCGGCGCTGGGGCAGGCCTGCTTGTACGCCTGCACGAACGCGTCGACCGCGTTCTTCTGCGCGGAGGAACCCTCGGCGTTCAGCTTGGGCTTGCCACCGCACTCAACGGGCACAGCGGCAGCGCCGCTGGTCGGCGTGCTGCCGCCGGCTCCCGTGTTGTTGTCACTGCCACACGCACCGAGCAGAAGCGCGCTGGCCGCGACGAGGCCGAGCACGGCGCCGTGCCGCTGGATCTTCACCTTGGTCCTCCACCTTGCGGAAGCATTAGCGGTTTCGCGACGGACGTCGCCGCTCGCTTCGGAAGGTAGGTATCCATGGTGGACAACCCACCTAGACAGGGTGAACGGAAGGTGAACACCGAACGGGAAGTGACCGGTCACACGGCCGAAAGAGTGAGGGCGTGACCAGCGCGTATGCGTTTTGTGACGGTCCGTTGACTACCGGGCGTATTGGACGTCTGCATCCCAGAGGGTGAAGCCGAGCTTGGTGTACACCCGCACCGCCGCCACGTTGTCCGACTCCACGTACAGCATGACCTCTTTGACCTGCTGTTTCCGCAGGTGCTGGAGGCCGGCGAGGGTCAGCGCCTTGCCCAGACCGCCGCCCTGACTGTCGGGATCGACGCCGACGACGTAGACCTCACCGAGGTCCGGCGTGTGCACCTTCGTCCAGTGGAAGCCCACGAGCCGCTCGTCCGCGTCGAACGCGAGAAGGAAGCCCTGCGGGTCGAACCAGGACTCCTCTTCCTTGGCGCGGACGTCCTCGATCGACATCGAGCCCTGCTCCGGGTGCCAGTCGAACGCGCGGTGGTTCACGTAGACGACCGCGGCCTCGTCCTTGCCGGGGACGAACGGCCTGATGGTGACGCCCTCGGGAATCTTGGGCTCCGGCAGCTCGTGCTCGACGCGCAGACGCATCCGCAGCAGCTCGCGCACCTTGCGGAAGCCGAGCTTCTCCGCGAGCTTCTCGGCGTCCGGGTGCCCGCCGTGCGCCCAGATCCGCAGTGAGTTCTCCTGCGGGAGCGCTTTCACGAGCGCCTCGCCGACGCCCTCGTGGCGGTGCTTCGGGTGCACGGCGAACTCGGCGACCTTGTGGCCGCCCGAGTCACCGATCATGTCCACGTGCGCGTACCCGGCGAGCTCGCCGTTCAGGTGCGCGAGGAGGTGCTTGCTGCCCTGCGCACCAGGGCGCATCCGCAGTCGCACCGCCTCGCCGACCGGGGCCACGCCGTCGGTGCTCTCGGCAGCCGCCAGCAGGCCCTCGACCTCAGCGGCCTGGTCGGTCGTCAGCTCGTCGTACCAGCTCAGTTGCGCCACACAGGCGAACCTACCGCGCGATCAAACGCTCATCCAGAACGCGGACCGAGTCACCCACCTCGTCGACCTCGGCCAGCTCGGGCCGACGGGACGAACCGGGACGCGGCGGGCGGACGAACTTGTAGCCCACGTTGCGAACCGTGCCGATCAACGCCTCGTGCTCGGGGCCGAGCTTGGCGCGCAGCCGTCGCACGTGTACGTCGACCGTGCGGGTGCCACCGAAGAAGTCGTAGCCCCAGACCTCCTGCAGCAGCTGCGCGCGGGTGAAGACCCGGCCCGCGTGCTGCGCGAGGTACTTGAGCAGCTCGAACTCCTTGTAGGTGAGGTCGAGCGGGCGGCCCTTGAGGCGCGCGGTGTAGGTGGCCTCGTCGATCACGAGGTCGCCCAGCTGCAGCGCGCCGTCGCCACCGGGCTGGGTCGCGCCACGGCGCGAGCGCACCAGGCGCAGACGGGCGTCGACCTCGGCGGGGCCGGAGGTCGGCAGCAGGATCTCGTCGACCGACCAGTCGGAGTTGACCGCGACCAGACCGCCCTCGGTGACGATCGCCACCACGGGCACGTCCACGCCGGAGGAGTCGAGCAGGCGGCACAGCGAGCGCGCGCCGACCAGGTCCGTGCGGGCGTCCACCAGCACGATGTCGTGGGGTCCGGCTTCGAGGAGCGCGGAGACCTCCGGCCGCAGCGGCCGCACGGCGTGAGGCAGCAGAGCCAGAGCGGGAAGCACAGCCTCCGAGTCCGGGTCTGTCGTCAGCAGAAGCACGTCGATGCTCATCGCGGCGCCCTCCAAATCGGCCGTGGTCAGGTCACCTCGACCAGACCAGCGGCGTACGGTGACCGGGCCCCGTTGCCTGCGGATGACGGAGACAATACCGGTGCAACCCGAGAAAGTCCCAGGTCAAGAAGCCGTGCTCACAGTTGTTTCCACAAGCGTCACGCCTGTTACATCCATGTCACACGACGGGGTGCGCTTGCACGGCGTCCACTACAAGAGTGAAAACGACCTCGCTTTCGTTGTGGGACACGGATTCACGAACAACGTGACCAAGCCGTACGTCGCTCGCGTTCTCGCCCGTTTGGCCACTCGAGCGGGTGTCGTGGCGTTCGACTTCCGCGGCCACGGACGGTCCGAGGGACGGTCCACGGTCGGCGCGGACGAGGTCCACGACATCGAGGCGGCCGTGCTCAAGGCGCGCGAACTGGGTTACTCGAAGATCGCCACGGTCGGGTTCTCGATGGGCGCGTCGATCGTCATCCGGCACGCGGCGCTGGGGGAGACCAAGCCGGACGCCGTGGTGTCCGTGAGCGGCCCGGCCCGGTGGTGGTCGCGGGAGACCGCGCCGATGCGGAGGGTCCATTGGTTGCTGGAGCAGCCGCACGGGAAACTGGCGGCACGGGCGATCGGGGTTCGGCTCGGCGACAGCTGGGTACAACCGCCGGAGAGTCCGCTGGAGGTGGTGGCGCGCATCACGCCCACCCCACTGCTGATCGTGCACGGTGACCTGGACCACTATTTCGGTCTGGAGCACGCCGAGTCACTGCACCGCGCGTCCTCAGGACATGCCGAGCTGTGGATCGAGCCCGGTATGCGGCACGCGGAATCAGCCGCGACTCCAGACCTGGTAGACCGGATGGCGGCATGGATCGCCGGCAAAGTCGAGGACGAGGAATGACTGCGCACACCCCTGCACGCCCGCACAAGAAGAAGTCCAAGCGCGGGAAGGTCCTCCTCATCACGGTGGTCGTGCTGGCACTGCTGCTCGTGGCGGCCGACTTCGCGCTGGCCGCGGCCGGCGAGTACCAGATCGCCCAGCGGATGCGGGAGAAGCTGCAGCTCGACGAGGACCCGTCGGTGCGGATCAACGGCTTCCCGTTCATCCTCCAGGCGGTCCGCGGCGACTACACGCACGTGGCGATCGACGCGACCGGCGTGCCGATCAAGAACGAGGCGCAGGGCGTCGACCTGCGCGACCTCGACATCCACGCCGACCTGCGGCACACCCGCGTCGAGCTGTCGGATCTGCTGGCGGGCAACGTCTCCAAGGCGACCATCGACCAGGTCGAGGGCAGCGTCAAGATCAAGTCGCTGGACCTGAACCGGCTCGCGAGCCAGGTCACGCCGTTCGACAAGCTCTCGATCGACCCGGACAACCGCGTCACCACGACCACGACGACGACCACCACCCCCGCCACGCCGGCCGCGCCGCAGACGACCGCGGCGATCAAGCTCTCCGGCCAGACCAACGTCGCGGGCAAGGACGTCAAGCTCACCGCGTACGGCCAGATCTCGCTGGCCGGTGGCGCCATCCAGATCACCGTCGACGACATCGAGCTCGACGACACCTCGCTCAAGAACATCATCCCGACGCTGCGCCAGGCACTCGCGGTGAAGATCGACCCGGGCACCCTGCCGTTCGGGGCGAAGCCGACCGCCGTCCGGGTGGAGCCGGGTGCGTTCGTCCTTTCGGGCGTGATCACGGATGTACCGTTGGTCCAACGATGACTGGTGTGTGGGCGCTGCTGGGCGCGCTGGCCGTGGCCGGTGCGATCGGTGTGCTGCTCAAGGTCCGGGAGGGCCGCATCTCTTCTCGTGAGTCTTCCGCCGACCTGCCCGCTCCCGTGCGCGACCTGCTCGCGCCGGGAGTGACGCTGGTCCAGCTCTCCACCACGTTCTGCGCGCCGTGCCGGCACGCGAAGGTGATCCTGAGCGACCTGGCTTCCCGCGTCGACGGCCTCACGCACGCCGAGCTGGACGTGACGAACCTGCCGGACGTAGCCGCGTCGCTGGGTGTCATGCGCACGCCGACGACTCTCGCGCTGACCGCGGATGGCGTCGAAGTGTTGCGAGTCGGTGGCGTGCCGAAACGCGACACTCTGCTGGCCGCTCTGCAACCGCATCTGCCCTAATCCGGTCGAGTGAACCTGCGTTGTTCCACCAGATGGACATACCTCCCGGACCGAGGGATTGAGGGCTACCCTCGCTGGCATGACCATGCTGCTCACGAAGCGACGCGCGGTTGACCTGTGCCGCGTGCGCAGCAGCCTGTGTCGCACGACGAGCTGATTGGGCCGCTTGACGCCCAGCAGCCACCTCTGACGGACTGAATTTCTCCTCGTCCGAATGCCCGGAGGTCGTCGTGCCCAAAGATGCCCCAGTAGACCCGCGCGGACCGCGCTTCTCCGCCTGGATGACCACCATCGTCCTGGCGATCGTGCTCCTCACCGGCTGGTGGCGGCTCCTCGCCGCGCAGACGGTGCTGTTCGCGATGTGCGCGTTCATCTCGCTGAAGCTCAACCCGTGGGGCCAGGTCTACCGCTACGCGATCCAGCCCCGGATCACCCCGACCACCGAACGCGAAGAAGCGGCACCGCTGCGCTTCGCCCAGGGCGTCGGTTTCGTCTTCGCGCTGATCGGCACCCTCGGCTACGCCACGGGTCTGACCACGCTCGGCATGGTGGCCACGGCCTTCGCACTCGTCGCAGCGCTGCTCAACGCCGCGCTGGGCCTGTGCCTCGGGTGCGAGATGTACCTGCTGCTGCGCCGGTACGCACCCGCCCTCGCTCGTCCGCAATCGCAATAAACGCCCACGCACTACTACAGGAGCAACGTCCCATGAGCCGTGAGAACGTGCTGGTCTCGGCCGCCTGGTCCGAGGAGAACCTCCAGACGCCCGGCGTCGTGTTCGCGGAGGTCGACGAGGACACCACCGCGTACGACGGCGGACACATCCCGGGCGCCGTCCGCATCGACTGGAAGACCGAGCTGCAGGACCAGGTCCGCCGCGACTTCGTCGACCGCGAGGGCTTCGAGAAGCTGCTCTCGGCCAAGGGCATCTCCAACGACGACACCGTCATCCTCTACGGCGGCAACAACAACTGGTTCGCCGCCTACGCGTACTGGTACTTCAAGCTGTACGGGCACGGGGACGTGAAGCTCCTCGACGGCGGCCGCAAGAAGTGGGAGCTCGACGGCCGCCCCCTGGACAAGGAAGAGGTTTCGCGCGCCGCGACTTCTTACGTCGCGCAGGAGCAGGACCTCTCGATCCGCGCCTTCCGCGACGAGGTCGTCGACGCCATCGGCAACAAGAACCTCGTCGACGTGCGTTCCCCCGACGAGTTCTCCGGCAAGCTCCTGGCGCCCGCGCACCTCCCGCAGGAGCAGGCCCAGCGCGCCGGCCACATCCCGTCGGCCGTGAACGTGCCCTGGTCGAAGGCGGCCAACGAGGACGGCACCTTCAAGTCCGAGGACGAGCTCCGCGAGATCTACGCCGAGGCCGGTTTCGACGGTTCGCGCAAGACCATCGCGTACTGCCGCATCGGCGAGCGCTCCTCGCACACCTGGTTCGCCCTGCGCGAGCTGCTCGGCCACGAAGACGTCAAGAACTACGACGGTTCTTGGACGGAGTACGGCTCGCTCGTCGGCGTGCCGATCGAACTCGGTTCCGGCAAGGAGGCCTGATTCCTGTGAGTGACTCATGCGGCGCGCCCGTGCAGGGCGGCTCGATCGACGTTTCGACCTCTGAAACCGTGCTGCAGGGCAAGGTCGTGGCTGACGGGTCTCCCGTTGGTGGCGCCTACGTGCGGCTGCTGGACTCGACCGGTGAGTTCACGGCAGAGGTCGTTTCCTCTCCGGAGGGCGACTTCCGGTTCTTCGCGGCTCCTGGTAGCTGGACTGTTCGGGCGTTGCACCGGACCGGGAACGGGCAGGCCGACGTTTCGGCTGACGGGCCTGGGGTTCACGACGTGCAGATCGCAGTCGCCTAAGACCTGATCGGTACGGCGAAGGCCCCGGCGGGTTGGTCCGCTGGGGCCTTCCACGTGTTCGGGCTGCGGTTCCAGCGTGGGCGCGTGGGTAATGAACGGGCTTTGGTTTCGTCATCGCCGCTTCGCGACGATTGCGATTGGGGCTTGACTTCGGGTCCCTTGCGAGGCGCTTTGTCGGGCGGAAAAGGTCGGATGCTCCGCACCCGCCCGATCCGAAAAGGGTAGCACCTCGCACCCAAAGTCAAGCCCCAATCGCTTTGCGTGCGTGGTTGCGTTTGCGCTGTCGGGTTCCGTCATTACCGGTGCCCCGCGTTGGTAATACCCGCGTTCGGGCTCGCTTCGCTTCGCCCCTTGTCGTCGTTGTTCGGGCGGTTCACACGATGGTGTTTTGTTTTTGGCGTTATCTGGTCGTGATCTTGCGGTATAGTCGAACACGTGAGCAAAACTCCCGTCCAACTCCTCTCGACTGACGCGCTGCTGGCCAGCATTGTCAGCCGGGAGAAGAGGATGCGGGTTGAGCTTTTCGAGCAGATGCAGGAAATCGCTGAGTTGGAACGGCGCGGGGCCGGGCCTGAGCTTGGTTATAAAGATGTGGCGTATGTGTTGCAGCATGCGATTCGCTGCGATCGCAACACCGCCAGGCAGATGGTCGCTAATTCGGCGTTGTTGAGTGGCACGATCACTCCGACCGGCAGCGAACTCGCTCCCGAACTCCCCGAGACCGCCTCAGCTGCGGCCGAGGGTGCGTTGTCGATCGCGCACGTGGCGGAGATCGCCAAGGCGATGAAGCACCTGCCCGCCGAGGTCGAGAACCTCGTCGTGGACTTCGCCCGCGAGCACGAGCCGAAGGCCATTGGCGACTTCGGCAAGGGCCTGGCCTACGGCCTCTACCAGGACGATCCCGAGCCGGGCGAGCCCCAGCCGGAGCGCCTGGTCAACCAGCACTACAAGCGCTGGCGCAAGGACGGCATGCTGGAGATCCGGGCGTTGCTGGACAAGGTCACCGGCGCGGCCTACGAGGCCGCTCTCGATCCGCTGGCCAAGCCCCGCCCGGACACCGGCGAGGGCCCGGACCAGCGCGACCGTTCGGAACGCGAGGGTGAGGCCTTCGCGGAGCTGGTCAACCTGATGGTGCGCGCCGACCAACTGCCCGAGCACGGCGGCGAGCCAGTCACCCTGACCCTCACCATGAGCTACGACGACCTGGCCGCGAAGACCGGCGACGCTCTGCTGGACAACGGCGAGCGCATCCCGGCCGACCAGGTCCGCCAGCTCGCCTGCAACGCGGGCATCATCCCGATGATCCTCGGCGGCCAGTCGCAGCCGATGGACATCGGCCGCAAAACCCGCACCTTCCCAGCGGGAATCCGCCGAATCCTCGTCGCCAGGGACCGAGGCTGCGCCTTCCCAGGCTGCTCACGACCACCCCGGCACTGCGATGCCCACCACATCCACTACTGGGCCGACGGCGGCGATACATCGGTCGGCAACGCCGTTCTGCTCTGCCGCCACCACCACACGCTGATCCACCAAAGCGAGTGGGAAGTGAAGCTGATTCACGGCATCCCGACGTTCTATCCGCCGCCATGGCTGGACCCGGAACGAAAACCCAGACGCAACCAGCTCCACACCGCCGCCTGAACCGTCAGGCGAGTGACCATTGGGAGTCGGGCTATTGGGCGCCGGGTCGTTTTCAGCCGGGCCATTGTCAGCCGGGCCGTTGTGTGCCTAGCCGGGAGTCAGCCACGAGCGGACAACGTCCCGCGCGGCACGCGCGGCACTCCCGCAAAGCCGAAGGCAAGCGGCGATGGCGAAGCCGAGCCGAACGAGAGCACAACAACGCGAAACACCGGTAATGACCGCCGCCCGAACAACAAAACGCAACCACGCGCGCAAAGCGATTGGGGCTTGACTTTGGGTGCGAGGTGCTACCCTTTTCGGATCGGGCGGGTGCGGAGCATCCGACCTTTTCCGCCCGAACAAGCGCCTCGCAAGGGACCCGAAGTCAAGCCCCAATCGCAATCGTCGCGAAGCGGCGATGACGAAACCAAAGCCCGTCCGGTCTTTGACCCGCGCGCCCACCCACGCAAGGCGAGACGACGCACGGCACGCGACCAACCCCGCTGGAACAGCCACGTTCGGTGCCAGGCCGACCCGCCCACCCGGACCCGCCCGCCCGGAACGGCCCCCGGTGTCCTCCACCACCACACCCCAGCGCAAAACCCCAGGCGAGATATCCTCCCCACCGTGGAACACATCTTCACAGGACTCCTGGTACTGGTGACGATCGCGGTCATGTGGTTCGCGGGCTACGTGGTCTACCGCCTCTACAGCGACCAGCGATGACCACGCCCACCCCCGGCGCCGCCTCAGGCAGCGGCCCCATCCCCGGCAGCGGCGACGAAGCCATCCGCCTGGCAGAAGAGCGCGCCGCCTCCACCCGCGAACGCAACCTCCCCCAGTTCACCGACATGCCCATCCCGGGCGACACGGCGAACCTGAGGGAAGGCGCGAACCTGAACGACGCTCTCCTGGCGGTCCTCCCGCTGGTGGGCGTCTGGCGAGGCGAGGGCGAGATCGTCTACCCGACGATCGACGGTCCGTTCCGCTTCGGCCAGCAGATCACCTTCGCGCACGACGGCCGCCCGTTCCTCGTTTACGAGGCGCGCAGCTGGTTGCTCAACGAGGCCGGCGAGGTCATCCGCCCGGCAGCCAGAGAACAAGGCTTCTGGCGCCCGCAGGCCGACGACACGATCGAGCTGCTGCTCACGCACAACACGGGCATCGTCGAGCTGTACTACGGCAAGCCGCGCACGAACACCTCGTGGGAGTTCGAGACGGACGCTGTGATCCGCACGTCGAGTGCCAAGGAGGTGCTCGCGTCGCAGCGTCTCTACGGCATCGTCAACAACGGCGACCTCGCTTACGTGGAGGAGCGTGCGATGGTCGGCCAGCAGATGCAGCCGCACGCGTCGGCGCACCTCAAGCGCATCGTCGGCTGAGACACGCGGACACGCGCAAACTTCGGGTCGTGGGATTGTTCAACAATCCCACGATTCCCCGTAGCATGGGGCCATGCTGCTGCGGCGCTGCGGAACCGACGCTCTTCTGGTCGAGGTCGACTCTCTGACCGAGGTGGCGGCCGTTCGCGCGGCTCTCGCGGACCTCGACGGCATCGAGGAGCTGGTCCCGGCCGCCAGAACAGTGCTGGTCAAGGGCGCGCTCACCCAGGTCAGGGCGGCGCTCGCCACCGTCGACCTCACCAAGGCGCCGGCGAACCACCCGCGCGAGATCACCATCCCGGTGAGCTACGACGGGCCGGACCTCGACCTGGTCGCCGAGACGGCACAGGTCAGCACGGAAGAAGTCGTGAGGCTCCACACCGAGGCCACCTACGAGGTCGCGTTCTGCGGTTTCGCCCCCGGCTTCGGCTACCTGACCGGCCTCCCCGAACCACTCCAGCAGCCGCGGCTCCACTCCCCGCGCACGAAGGTCCCGGCGGGCAGCGTCGGCATCGCGGGCGAGTTCACGGCCGCGTACCCGAGGGCGACGCCAGGCGGGTGGCGGCTGATCGGACGCACCGACATCACCCTGTTCGACGCCAAAGCCGAGACCCCGGCGCTGTTGCAGCCCGGCGACCAGGTCAGGTTCGTGGTGGCATGAACCGCGAGATCACGATCGTCCGCACCGGTCCGCAGGCCCTGATCCAGGACCTCGGACGGCCCGGCAACGCGCATCTCGGCGTGCCCCCGTCCGGCGCGGTCGACCCCGACTCGCTCAAGCTCGCCAACCGGCTCGTCGGCAACGACGAGACCGCGGCGGGCATCGAGCTCCTGCTGGGTGGCGCGGAGATCACGGCCGACGCGTCCTGCACGGTCGCGGTGACCGGGCCACCCACCACACTCCAGATCGACGGCAGGGCAGCCGACTCGCACCAGCCGTTGCACCTCGCGAAAGGCTCGACGCTCAAGATCGGCACCCCGGACACCGGACTGCGCATCTACCTCGCGGTCTCCGGCGGCATCGACGTCCCGAAGGAACTCGGCAGCCGCTCGACCGACCTGCTGTCCGGAATCGGTCCAGACCCGTTGCGCGACAACGACGTTCTGCCGCTCGGTACGCCGAACGTCCCAACCGGAGCCGACGTGGTCCCACCGCACAGGGCGCTGCAAACGTTGGTCATCCCGATCCTGCTCGGCCCGCGCGACGACTGGTTCGACGACGCGGAAACCCAGCTGCGACAAGGGGAATGGTCTGTCAGCGACCGCAGCAACCGCGTGGGCGCGAGACTCCAGGGCACGAAGCTGAATCGTCGTGACGGCGAGATTCCCAGCGAGGGCATGATCACCGGCGCGGTCCAGGTGCCGCCGGACGGGCAGCCGGTGGTCTTCCTGAACGACCATCCGACGACGGGCGGCTATCCCGTGATCGGCGTCGTCGACCGTGATCACCTGCGGTTTCTCGGCCAGGCGCGGCCGGGGACGTGCGTCCGGTTCCGCCCGATCAGCTGAGGCCCACGGCGTTGACCTAGTGGTCCAGACCAAAGTACCGTAACAGCCAGGCCGCCGCGGACCTCTACCTACCTGGAGCTCCGCATGCGCCGAATCCCTGCCCTACTAGCGATTTTGGTCGCTGTGCTCGCATTGGCGGTCCCTGCACAGGCCGCCACGGGCATCACCGCGACCTTCTCCCTCACCGGTACGACCGGCAAGTTCGTGGTCGCCAACGCGTCCACGGCCGCGCTCAACGGGTGGTCGATCAAGTTCGACCTCCCGGCCGGTGTCACCGTCAGCAACGCCCAGAACGCGACGACGACGCAGACCGGCACGAGAGTGACGCTCACTCCTGCCTTCTACATCAACAACATCCCGGTCGGCCGCAACACCGAGCCGTACAGCCCGACGTTCTCGTTGAGCGCCGCGGCCTCGCCGACCACCTGCACGATCAACAACATGGCCTGCGACGGCAGTGGTGACCCCGCACCGGCACCCACCGGCGTCACGGCCGACTACTCGGTCGCGGGTGGCACGGCGAAGTTCATCGTGCGCAACCACACGACCGCCGCCATCGCCGACTGGTCGATCGTCTTCACGCTGCCCGCCGGCGTGACGGTGAGCAACGGCCAGAACGGCACCGTGAGCCAGTCCGGCAACCAGGTCACGGTCACCCCCGCCCACTACAACAAGAGCGTCGCGGCGGGCGGCAGCACCGAGCCGTACAGCCCGACGTTCTCGATCAGCAGCAACGTCGAGCCGACCACCTGCCGGATCAACAACGCGAACTGCAGCGGCGCCCCGGACACGCCACCCAGCGCACCGGGCAACCTCACCTCACCGTCCAAGACCACGCGCACGGTGACGTTGCAGTGGAACGCCTCCACCGCGGGCTCGTTGCCGATCGCCGGCTACGACGTCTACAACGGCTCGACCCTCGCGACGAGCAGCACCACGACGTCCGCGATCGTCACCGGCCTGAACCCGAACACCGCGTACTCCTTCACGGTGCGGGCCAAGGACACCAAGGGCACGCAGTCGGCGCCGAGCGCGGCCGTCAGCGTCACGACCAACAACCCTGCGAACGACACGACCCCGCCGACCACACCGGCGAACCTGCGCTCGACCGCCAAGGACGCCGGCAGCATCACGTTGGCGTGGAACGCTTCCACGGACAACAGCGGCGTCGCGAACTACGACGTCTACCAGGGCTCGACCGTGAAGATGACGGTCTCCGGCACGACGGCAACCGTCAGCGGCCTCGCGCCGTCGACCAGCTACACCTTCACCGTCAGGGCCCGCGACACCTACGACAACGTGTCCGGTGCGAGCAACGCGCTGACCGAGACCACGAGTGACATCGTCGGCGGGTACGCCCGTGTCGGGTACTTCGTGCAGTGGGGCATCTACGGACGCCAGTACTTCGTGAAGGACATGGACGCCGCCAAGCTGACGCACGTCAACTACGCGTTCGGCAACATCGACCCGGTCAACCTGACGTGTCTGCACGGCGTCACGAAGGGCACGAGTCCGAACCCACAGGACCCCAACCAGGGCGACGGAGCCGGTGACGCGGAAGCCGACTACAGCAGGCCGATGAGCGCGGCGCAGTCCGTCGACGGCGTGGCGGACAGCGGCTGGGAACCGTTGCGCGGCAACTACAACCAGCTCAAGAAGCTCAAGGCCAGGTTCCCCAACCTGAAGGTGCTGATCTCGCTCGGCGGCTGGACGTACTCGAAGTACTTCTCCGACGTGGCGGCGACCGACGCCTCGCGCAAGAAGTTCGTGTCGTCGTGCATCGACGTCTACCTCAAGGGCAACCTGCCGACCTACAACGGCGCCGGCGGCCCCGGCACCGCCGCGGGCATCTTCGACGGCTTCGACCTCGACTGGGAGTGGCCGGGCGCAGAAGGCCACGCGGGCAACCACTTCGGCCCGCAGGACAAGGTCAACAACAGCCTGCTGATCGAGGAGTTCCGCCGGCAGATCGACGCGTACGGCGCCACGACCGGCAAGCGCTACCAGCTGACCGCGTTCACGCCGGCCGACACGGCCAAGATCGCGGCGGGCTGGGAGCTCGGACGGGTCGCGCAGTCGATGGACATCTTCAACGTCCAGGGCTACGACTTCCACGGCTCCGGCAGCGACAACTCGTGGGAGCCGAACCGGACGGGCCACCAGGGCAACCTCTACCCCGACCCGGACGACCCGTACCCGTTCCACTTCGACGTGGCGAGCACCGTGCAGGCCTACCTCGACGCAGGGGTGCCCTCACGCAAGATCACGCTCGGGCTCGCGTTCTACGGCCGCGGCTGGCAGAACGTGACCAACGGCGGCAAGAACGGCGAGTGGCAGGCAGCTGGTGGCGCGGCACCGGGCCAGTTCCCGGAGGAGGCGGGCACGCGCGGGTACGCGAACCTGATCGCGTCCGTGCCGAACTGCACCGTCTACCACGACGAAGTGGCCGTGGCGACGTCCTGCTACACCGGCAACCAGTGGTGGACCTTCGACGACGCCTGGTCGATCCAGAAGAAGACCGCGTGGCTGAAGTCGAAGAACCTGCTGGGCGCGATGTTCTGGGAAATGTCCGGTGACCGCGGCCCGTTGATGGCCGCGGTCGACGCCGGTCTCAGGTAACTCAGTACTCGGACTCGTACAGGCCCTGCAGCTCGGTGAGCAGGGCCGACGAGTCGGGCAGCTGCTTGCCGTCCAGCGTGGTCACCCTCGTGATCTTGCGAACGCTGGACGCGAGGAACACGCCCTCGGCGTCGTAGAGCTCGCCGGTCTGGATCGGCTCCACGAGCACGGTCCAGCCGGCGCGCTCGGCGGCGCGGAACAACGCGTACTGCGTGGTGCCGGGCAGGATGCCGAGCTTCGACGGCGGCGTGACCAGCGTCTTGCCCCGCACCAGCACGACGGTGGAGGTCGGGCCTTCCAGCACCGAACCGCTCGACGTCGTGAAGATGACCTCGGACGCGCCGCGGCGCTCTGCCTCGCGGATCGCGGCCATGTTGATCGCGTACGACAACGACTTGGCACCCAGCAGCAGCCACGGCGCGCGGTCGGCGAGGTCCGGCTCGATGCCGCGGTCCAGCGTCACCGCGGACAGGCCCTCCGCGCGCTGCTTGAGCACCTTCGCGCCGATCTCCATGCCGAGCGCGAAGCCGGTGCCCGTGCCGTCGCCGCCCTCGATGCCGCGGGTGTAGACGAGCTTGAGCGCGAACTCCTTGCCACCGGTCCAGTTGCCGATGACGAGCTCGATCGCGCGCTCGAACTCCGCACGCGGAGGAGGCTGCATGTCGAGCATGGCTGCGGACCGGTCGAGCCGGTCCAGGTGGGGCGTGAGTTCGCGGGGCTTCCCGTCGACCACGAGGATCGTTTCGAACACGCCGTCACCGCGCATGAGTCCGAGGTCTTCGACGCGGATCAGCGGCGAGTCGGGGTCAGCGAGGGTTCCGTCGAGCAGTGCGAGCACGCGCATGGAATCAGCCTACTAACATTGGGGTTGTGGAGACCGCAAGAGGCCTGCGCAAAACGCTGCACGACCGCGGCATGCGGATGACGCCGCAGCGTCAGCTCGTGCTGGACGCGGTGAGGTCGCTCGAGCATTCGACGCCCGAGCAGATCTGCCAGCGCGTCCAGGAGACCGCGCCGACGGTCAACATCACCACGATCTACCGCACGCTCGACCTGCTCGACCGGCTCGGTCTGGTTCGGCACACGCACCTGGGCCACGGTGCGCCGAGCTACTCGGTCGACGACCACCAGCACGTGCACCTGGTGTGCCACGTGTGCGGACGGATCGACGAGATCCCGTGTGAGCTGCTCGACCCGCTGGTCGGAACATTGCGGGAGCGCGACGGGTTCGAACTGGATGCGAGCCACCTCGCGCTGTCCGGCACGTGCCGCGACTGTCTGAAGCAGGAGCAGGAGACCGAGTGACCCTCCCAGGAGCCGTCCCGCCGCCCGACGATTCCTCCGACGCAGGTGTTGCCTGGCACTACGGCGACCCGTTCGCCGAGCAACGTTCGGCAGCCCGGTCCGTCGTGGTCGTGGACCGCTCCAACCGGGGTGTCATCGCGATCCCCGGCGAGGACCGGCTCACGTGGCTGCACCAGCTCACCAGCCAGCACTTCGAGCAGCTCGGTGAAGGTGCCGCGACCGAGGCGCTGATCCTCGACGCGCAGGGCCGCCTCGAACACCACATGGTCGTCGCGAACGTCGGCGGCACGGTGTTCCTGGACGTCGAGGAGGTCGACGAGCTCCTCAAGTACCTGCGGAAGATGGTCTTCTGGTCGAAGGTCGAGCCGCGGGACGCGACGTCCGAGTTCGCGCTGCTGTCGATCATCGGACCGGACGCGCCCGCGATCCTGGAGAAGCTCGGCATCCCCGTGCCCACGGGCGTCGACGCGCTCGGCGAGGGCTTCGTCCGCCGCACGTCGTGGCCGCTTCAGCGCTCGTTCGACCTGCTGGTGCCGCGCGCCGAGCTCGTGGACTGGTGGCAGAAGATCACCGACGCGGGTGCTCGCCCGGCCGGCAGCTTCGCGTTCGAGGCGCTGCGGGTCGAGGCCCTGCGGCCGCGCCAGGGCGTGGACACCGACGAGCGCACGATCCCGCACGAGGTCAACCTGATCGACCCGGCCGTGCACCTGAACAAGGGCTGCTACCGGGGCCAGGAGACGGTCGCCAAGGTCCACAACGTGGGCCGCCCGCCGCGCCGCATGCTCCTACTCCACCTGGATGGTTCTGCCGACGGCCAGCCGGAGACCGGCGACCCGGTGACCCTGGACGGCCGCGTGGTCGGCCGGGTGGGCAGCGTGGCACTGCACCACGAGCTGGGCCCGATCGCGTTGGCGCTGGTCAAGCGGTCTGTTCCGGTGGATGCGGACCTCGTCGCCGGAGCACCCGAAAGGGAGGTTCAGGCACGAATCGACCCCGATTCGGTGCCGCCGGACACCCCTGGTCTCGGTAGGGAAGCTGTTCGCAACTTGAGGGGCTGAACCCCTAGAGTCCGGGCCTATGTCCCAGGGCACGCTCATCACGGTCGCTCCCACCGGAGCGGAACACGCGAAAGCCGACGTCCCGCAGCTTCCAGTGACCCTGGAAGAGCTGGTCGCGACGGCGCAGAGCTGCGAGCAGGTAGGCGCGGCCATGATCCACGTCCACATCCGTGGCGAGGACGCGAAGCCGTCGCTCGACCTCGGCCGCTTGAAGGCCACTGTCGAGGCTCTGCGCTCCGAAACGAACCTCGTCGTCCAGCTGTCCTCCGGTGGGTCGGTGCACGACCCCGAGGAGAACCGGCTGCGCGTGCTCGAGGCGATGCCGGACTCCGCGTCCTGCACGATGGGCACGGTCAACTTCGGCGACGACGTGTTCATGAACCGCTGGGAGTTCATCGTCGCGCTGCACAAGGGCATGCAGGAACGCGGCATCGTCCCGGAGTACGAGATCTTCGACATCGGCCAGCTGGCGTCGTTGAAGAGGCTGCTGGACCAGCACGGGCTGCCCGCAGGCGGTCACGTGCACGTGGACTTCGTCATGGGAGTGCCCGGCGGCATGCCCGGCGATGCCGCGACGCTGGTTGCCGCAGTCAACGCTCTGCCGGACGGGGCAACCTTCTCCGCCACCGGGATCGGTCGCACCACGCTGCCCGTGATGTTCACCGCTTTGGGCGCGGGTGGCCACCTCCGAGTGGGTATGGAAGACACGATCAGCTACTCGCGAGGCGTGCCGGTGCGGGACAACGCACAGCTCGTAGCGCGTGCCGCTGGTCTGGCCAAGATCGCGCAACGACCCGCTTTGACACCAGATGAGACGCGAAAGCTCCTGGGCGTGCACATTTGAGACAACTTTGGTGCATGGGATGTGTTGGCGGGTGAGGAGGATCTACCGCAGGATGGACACGTGATCGAGGTGCGTCCTGGCGGGCGCCGCCGAATCGACCGGGTGCTCGCCCCCGACTACACGGAGGGCGTCGAGCAGCGCCCGCTCGTCGAGGTGCGCGAACTCCGCGACGAGGCAGCGCAGGAAGAGACCGACCTGTCCTACCTGCGGCGGCTGCTGCACGCGCGGATCGACATCGTGCGTGCGGAGCAGGAGCGCCGCAGCTCCGGCGGCTCGGCGGTGGTGGAGCAGCTGGCCACGATCCTCTCCACGAACGCGGTGGGTCCGGCAACTGGTCTAGGCCGGTATCAGACCCATGAGCCGTCACGTGCTGATGCGCATCAACGGCACGTCGAGGCGCTCATCTCCGACGTGGACCTCTCCGACGTGAGCAAGCTGTCCGACCCCAAGCTGGGCGAGGTGCTGGAGACGTTCATCTCCGAAGAGGCGTCGGTGTCGGTGCGGCGGCGCGAAGTGCAGGTCGTCGTGGACAAGCTCAACGCCGAGATCGCGTCTCGCTACCAGCGCGGGAGTGCGTCGGTGGACGAGCTGCTGGCGGCCGAGCGCGGACACAGCCGCCGTCCCAAGAACTGATTCCACATTCTGGGACGGTCGTTCCACTTTCTGAACAGGCGACCTAGCGTGCCCTCATGGGGTATCGCTGGGTCGTGCTGTGCATCGGGGCTTTGGCGCAGGGCGTCAACGCGGCGGTGTTCCTCGGCCTGCCCGCGATCAGCCCTCAGCTCCAGCAGCACTTCTCACTGACGTTGCCGCAGGTCGGGCTGCTGCTCGGGGCGGTCAACCTCGGCACCATGATCGCGCTGGTGCCCTGGGGAGTCTTCGCGGACCGCCGCGGCGAACGGCTCACCATGACGATCGGCGGCGTTGGAGCCGCTGCCTGCCTGCTCGCGGTCGCGCTCGGCAACGCGTGGCTCGCGGGGCTGGCGTTGCTCGGCGCCGGGCTCTTCGGGGCGAGCGTGAACGCCGCCAGCGGGCGTGCGGTCATGTCGTGGTTCAGCGCGGGCAACCGAGGGCTCGCGATGGGTGTCCGGCAGACGGCCACGCCGCTGGGCGCGGCGCTCACCGCCGCGGTGCTGCCCGGCATCGCCATCAGCCAGGGCGTGCCGGTCGCGTTCGTGGCGCTGGCCTCCGTGACCGCCTTCGTCGCGCTCGCGGTGGCGCTGCTGGTCCGCGAGCCGCCCGGTGCGACCAGAGCGGGCAGTGATCACGGGCTGATCCTCAAGGATCCGAAGCTGCTGAGGCTGTCGCTGGCCAGCGGGCTGCTGGTGGTTCCGCAGTTCACGGCGACCGCGCTGCTAGTACCCCTGTTGAGCGCTCACGGCATGACGGTCACAGCCGCCGCTGTGGTGTTCGGCATCGCGCAGGTGGTCGGCGGCGCCGGGAGGTTGGCCGTGGGCGTGTGGTCGGACCGGGTGCGCAACAGGGTGGGGCCTCTGAAGATCATCGCGATGGTCATGGCGGTCGGGTTCGTGCTGGTCGCGGTGCTCGACGAAGCGCCGGTGCCCGCGCTGGTCGCCGTGCTGGTGCCGACGACCGCGCTGGCGGTGTGCTGGAACGGCCTCGCGGTCACCGAGGCAGGCGAGCTCGCGCCGGACGGGCGCAGTGCCACCGCGATCGCCATGCAGAACTCGGCCAACTACCTCAGCGCCGCGATCACGCCGTTCCTCGCCGGCTTCGTCGCCGTGCACGTGGGGTGGTCCGCGGCGATGGTGCTGGCAGCCGTCGCCGCCGTGGCCGCGCGGGTGTTGCTTCAGCCGTGGCGTTCCCTGCGGGCCAGCTCGCCCCAGAACTCGCGCAGCGTCTCGTAGCGCAACGCGACCTCCTCGGCGTCACCGTTCTCCAGCGCCTCGACGATGGCGTTGACGTCGGCCGCCGAGGTGTCCTCCAGGAGGTCCTTGTCCTCCAGCAGCTGCACCAGACCGCCGTAGTCGAGCTCGACGGCCGAGTGCGGGTGGAAGTTCTCCAGCCAGCGTCCGGTGTCGGCGAGGATCTTCGCGGGCCCGTCCTCGCCCAGCGACGACTTCACGACCTTGAGCGCCCGTGCGACGCGCCGGCGTGCGTCGGCCATCGCGACCCGCCAGGACACCTGCCGCTCGGGGTCGTCCTGGGCGCTGGCGAGCACCACGCGGCGCTGGGCGGGGTCGACGAGGGCGAACCACGGCAGCGGCACCGTCCAGGTCGTGGAGATCACGTGGACCGCTCCTGCCGCGAGCTCGGCCATCACGGAGGACGCGCGCGCTCGGACCGTTTCCGGGGCCACGCCGAGAGCGGCGTCCTGCAGGATCGGCGGCGCAGTGGCCAGGAAGCCCACGAGAGCGGCGGCGGAGCGCGCCCTGAGGTCCAACGGGCAGACGAGAGGTCCTGGGCCGACACGAGCGGTCTCGGACGTCGGAACCTCGGCCGGACTGATCGTCATCACGTCGAACGACTCGCCCGGAAGCAGCTTGTGCCCCAACTGTGATCGCAACCACAGCTCGCGCTCCCTGTCGCCCACCTCCGACCGGAGGACAGGCCCGGTTTCCAGGGCTTTTTCGACCTTCGCCGCTAGCGGTGCGTCCAATACCGATAACGGTTCGTACACCCGTAGGTAGGCGACGAACGGTCTGGGCACCTGTCCATCCTTCCACGCGAGGGCGGCCACGAGATTTGGCGGTACGTGTCACGCCTACCGCGTCGCGAGGAACCCCATCGGCACGGTACGGTAGTTACCAGGAACTAGTTGTCGAGACGAGTGGGGCCGCCGTTCCCCCGGCCGCCCCCGTCCCTGTGCGAGGGGGTCGAGCCATGGGGCGCGGCCGAGCGAAGGCCAAGCAGACGAAGGTCGCCAGGGAGCTCAAATACAGCTCTCATGAGACCGACTTCGCTGCGCTGCAGCGCGAGCTGTCTGGTGACGAAAGGTCGTTGTCGAACGGGAGTAGTGGCGACGAGCCACATGACGACCCGTACGACGACTACGACGACTACCGTCGCTGAATTCAGCCTTCGGGGTTCAAGGGTTGGGCAGCCGGTCTTCCGGCGCCCAGCCCTTGAACTCTGAGGGCTCTTTCAGAACGCCCTGGCGTACTGCCTCGGTGCCTTGACCTCCACACCCAGCTGCTGCGCCGCACGCAGTGGCCAGTACGGGTCGCGGAGCAACTCGCGCGCGAGCAGCACCAGGTCGGCGGAACCGTCCGTCAACACCTGTTCGGCCTGCTTCGCCTCGGTGATCAGGCCGACCGCACCCGTGGGCACGTCTGCCTTGCGTCGCACCGCTTCGGCGAGCGGCACCTGGTAGCCGGGCCCGATCGGGATGTCCGCCTGCGCGGTGTTGCCACCGCTGGACACGTCGATCAGGTCCGCACCCGCGGCCTTGAGCGCCTGTGCCAGCACAACGCTGTCGTCGGCGGTCCAGCCGTCCTCCACCCAGTCGGTGCCGGAGATCCTGACGATCACCGGAACCTCGGGACCCACCGCTGCCCGCACGGCCGCGGTGACCTCGACGGGCAGGGCGATGCGTTCTTCGAGGCTGCCCTCGTTCGTGAGCGGGGAGTAGAACTCGTGGAGCAGGTAGCCGTGGGCGGCGTGGATCTCCAGCACCTCGAAGCCGGCTTCGATCGCCCTGAGCGCTCCGTCGACGAACGCCTTGACGATCGCGGTCGTGTTCTCGAGCTTCTCCGGCGTGTTCAGACCGGGGAACGGCTCGGTGGTCGGCGCGACCGGAACCCAGTCCCCGAACGCCTTGCGCCCCGCGTGAGCCAGCTGGATGCCCGGGATCGAGTTGTGCTCCTTGATGAAGCTCGTGATCCTGCGCCAGGCCGCGACCTGCTCGTCGTTCCAGATGCCGACGTCCTGCGCGGAGATCCGGCCGCGCGGCTCGACCGCCGTGGCCTCGGCGATCACCAGGCCGGCACCGCCGACGGCGCGGGAGCCGAGGTGGACGAGGTGCCAGTCGGTCGGGATGCCGTCCTCGGCGCTCACCGAGTACTGGCACATCGGGCTCACCGCGATGCGGTTGGGCAGGGTGACCGACCGCAGGGTCAGCGGGGAGAACAGCAAGCTCACGGGAAGCTCCCTCTGAACAGTTCGTAGACCTAACTAACTGTTCAAGCGGGCCTGCCTGCGGGTTGTTCCCCCTCGTGGGGTTGTCTCAGTCACTGAACAGTGACGCAGAGACACCAAACCTGGCGAAACCGGGCGGCCAGATGGTCTTGCCGTCGACGTGCGCGCCGTCCAGACGTGCCTGGTCCAGGTTGAGCGCTCTCATGTCCGCTCCCCGGAGATCCGCTCCGGTCAGGTCGGCGCCACGGAGATCAGCGCCTTCGAGGTCGGCGTCGCGGAGGGAGGCGTCGCGCAGGCTCGTCCCGCGCAGGGTGGCCCGGCGGAGGTTGGAGCCGCGGAAGTCGGAGCCGGCCAGCTGCCGGTCCTCCAGGTCGACGCCGCGCAGATCCACCCGCGACAGCTTCAGGGCGGCCGGCGACCGGGTGAGGATCGCCAGCGCGACCTGGACGTCGGGAGCGCTCTCGTCGACCTGCCCGGTCCACGGGACCCGGTTGCGCACGAAGCTCTCGATGGTGATCTGCACGAACCGGCGGTCCTTCGGAGAGTCGAGCGCGATCTGCTCCAGCTCGTGGAGGCCGCCGATCCGGATGTCGGTGTTCTCGCCGGAGAGGCGCTCGACGGCGCTGCCGAACCGGTCGGTGATCCGGCTGTCCCTGTGCGCCTGGGCGTGGCGCCAGGCCTCGACGGCTGCGGCGACGATCACCAGGCCACCGAAGAGGTGCAGCAACGACATGCGCAGGTTGATCTGCGACTGGGCCTGGTGCGGCACGAACACGAGAACGACGAGGCCGCCGGCGACACCGGCGGCCATGAGCCAGAGCGTTCGCGACCGCATGATGGGCCATCCTCTCGATGACCCACGGCACGCGGTATCCGCCATCAGGTCAGATAGCGGACCTGCTGGGCCTTTCCTTCCAGAACTTCCTCACGAGCCTGGGCGATCTCCTGGCGGTGGGACGTTTCCGGCACGCCGACCTCCCACCACGCTCCGGCCTCGGTCCACGACGACGGGTGCGTGCGGATCACGACGACGGCCGGCCGCTTCTCGCCGACCGCCACCTCGCGGGCCTTGCGGTAGGCGCCTTCCAGCTCGCTCAGGGAGTCGACCGGGAAGACCGCGCAGCCCATCGCTGCCGCGTGGGCCGCGAAGTCCGTGCGCGGGGGTTCGGCGTGGCTGGTGGTGCAGTCGGCGTAGAGGTTGTTGAAACCCGCGCCGCCCTGGCCGGTTTGCAGTCGGTGGATGACCGCGTAGCCGTCGTTGTCGCAGACGACTGCCACGAAACCGTGCCCGGCGAAGGATGCGGAGAACAGCTCGGAGTTCAGCATCAGGTACGAGCCGTCGCCGAGCAGAGTCGTCACGACGCCCCGGGTGTGGGCGATGGCCGCGCCCCAGGCTCCCGCGAGCTCGTAGCCCATGCAGGAGAAGCCGTACTCGACGTCCATTGTGGACTCACCGGTGGCGCGCCAGCCACCGATCAGCTCGCCGGGCATGCCACCCGATGCGGTCATGACGTAGTCCGTCGGACCGCTGACGTCGTTCACGACTCCGACGACCTGCGCGTACGTGGGCAGGCCTTCAGATGGTTGGCGCAACGACGTGATGTGGGCGTCCCACTTCGCGCGTTCGGTCAGAGCGCGGCGAGCCCAGTCAGCGGGCGCTTCCCAGGAGCCGAGGACGTCGGTCAGTTCGCGCAGGCCCTCGTCGGCGTCGGCCACCAGCGCGAACGAGCCGTGCTTCACGGCGTCGAAGCGGGCCGCGTTCAGCGACACCAGGTGCACGTCCGGAGAGAACACCGTCCAGGACGCCGTCGTGAAGTCCTGCAGGCGGGTGCCCACCGCGATGACGAGGTCGGCCTCGCCCGCCAGGACGTTCGCGGACGTCGACCCCGTGATGCCCAGCGGTCCGGCGTGCAGCGGGTGGTCGTGCGGGACCAGCGTGCGGCCCGCGGTGGTCTCGGTGATCGGGATGCCGTGCTGCTCGGCGAACCGCAACGCGCGGCCAGCGGCGCCGGAGTAGCGGACGCCACCGCCCAGCACCAGCAACGGCCGGGACGCGCCGCGAATCGCTCGCGCCGCCTCGGCCAGGGCGTTCAGGTCGGGGCGCAGGCGCAGTGGGCGGTGGACGACCGGGGTGAACAGCGCGTCCGGGAAGTCGTAGGACTCGGCCTGAACATCTTGCGGCAGAGCCAAAGTCACCGGTCCGCAGTCCGCCGGGTCGGTGAGCACCCGCGCGACCTGGGGCAGCGTCGACAGGAGCTGTTCGGGGCGGGTGATCCGGTCGAAGTAGCGGCTGACCGCGCGGAACGCGTCGTTGACGGTCGCGGTCGGGTCGTGGAAGTGCTCCACCTGCTGGAGAACGGGATCCGGGGCGCGGCCGGTGAAGGTGTCGCCGGGCAGGAGGAGCAACGGCAGGCGGTTGGCGTGGGCGACGCCGGCCGCGGTGACCATGTTCAGGGCGCCGGGGCCGATGGACGACGTGGCGACACCGACCTGACGGCGGTGGGTGGCCTTGCCGATGCCGACGGCGGCGAGAGCCATGCCCTGTTCGTTGTGCCCGCGCCAGACCGGGATCCGGTCGCGGACCTCCTCCAGGGCGTTGCCGAGGCCGAGCACGTTGCCGTGGCCGAAGATGCCGAACACGCCGGGGAACAGCGGTGCCTGCGTGCCGTCGAGCAGTTCGGTGCGCTGGGCGAGCATCCAGCGGACGAGTGCCTGTGCGGTGGTGAGCTTCACTTGACCCGTCCTTCGGAAGTCGTCACGGGACAACGCGGATCGAGCTCCTGATCGGCCCAGCTGTCGCGGACCCAGGTGTGCGCCGGGTCGTCGCAGAACGCCATCGACCGTTCGTCGCCCGGTCCGGCCAGGACGTTGAGGTAGTACATGGGGTAACCCGGCGCCGCGACGCACGGACCGTGGTAGCCGCGCGGGATCAGGAACACGTCGCCGTCGCGCACGGTCACGTCTTCGTCGATCGTGCCGTCGTCGGTGTACGTGCGGTGGAGGCCGAAACCGGTGCGGGACGGCGTGACCTGGTCCCGGTCCGCGATCCGGAAGTAGTAGATCTCCTCGTTCTCCACCTCGCACGGCTCCGAGGAGTCGTGCTTGTGCGGTGGGTACGAGGACCAGTTGCCGTCCGGGGTGATCAGCTCGCACGCGTTGAGCTTGTCCGCGTGGTCCCACACGCCGGGCGTGCCGAAGTTGGTGACCTGCCGGGTGGCGTTGCCGGAGCCGCGCACCTCGACCGGAACGCCGTCCGCCGGGCCGTACTTCGGGGACAACCTGCGTTCACAACGAGCCATCGGCAGAGCGACCTCGCAACCGTCCTCCGAGGACAGCGTCACCGAGGCATCCCTTGGCACGTAAGCGAAGTCCGTGACCCGCGTGAACACCGAGTCACGACCCTGCAGCTCGTACCGCTCGTCGTCGACCTCGACCGTCAGCGATCCGGCCAACGGCAGCACGAACGCCTCGAACTCGCCTGTCTCGATCGTGTGCACCCACCCGGCCTCGATCCGCATCACCCGCAGACCGGTGTAGATCCAGCCCGCGTCCTCCGGCATGAGGTGGACGACCTCGGTCGGCGTGGAGAGCGTCCCGTGTGGACGGTGCAGAGTCATACCGTGATTCCCCTTGCGGTACGTAGGACTTCAGCGGCGGCAGCGACGGCGCCGGCGACATCACCGTCCGGCGGGTAGAGCAACGCGCGGCCGACGACCAGGCCGCGCACGGTCGGGTGGCGCAGCGAGCGGCCCCACGACGCGAGGTCGTCCTCCGGCTTCTCGGACGGCACGCCGCCGAGCACCAGCGCGGGCAACGCGGTGGTGTCCAGCACGACGTCCGGCTCGTCCGGCGCGGGCAGCTTCAGCCAGGTGTAGGCAGAGGTCGCGCCCAAGCCGGCGGCCACGGCCGACGCACGCGACAACGCCGCGGAGTCCTTCTGCAGCACCAGCTTGTCGTTGTGATCACGCTTGTACGGCAACGGCTCGACCATCGCCATCAGGCCGTGTTCCGCGAGTTCCGTGACGGCCCGCGCGCAGCCTTCGAGGGTGGGAATCGTGCCGGGATCCGAGTCGACCAGGCGCAGCAGCATCTTGCCGCCGTCCAGCCCGAACGCGGCGATGGACGACGCGTCGTAGGCGGTGAACCTGTCGTCGATCTCCCAGTCCGCACCGGCCAGGCCACCGCGGTTCATCGAGCCGATGACCACGCGTTCGTTCAAGCCGTCCAGCAGAAGGAGATCCTCGATGACGTCCGGCGTGCCGAGCACACCGTCGACCTCGGGATTCGCCAGCGCCGTCAGCAACCGGGCGAGCAACGACCGTCGATCGGCCATCGCCAGCGGGTCGCCGCCGACACCGAGGGCACCGCGCGCCGGGTGGTCCGCCGCGACCAGGAACAGCGTGGACTTGCCGTTCAGCAACGAGTTCCGCCGGCGACGCGCCTGGTAGGCACGGCGAACCGCACCCGGATCGGTCGCGCGGGTCTCCAGCAGGGCAGCCCACTGCTCGTCAGTGATCACAGCACGTCCTCGATCTCTTTCTGGTCCGGCATCGCGTCCGCGCAGGCCAGCCGGGACGCCACGATCGCGCCGGCCGCGTTGGCGTAGCGGGCGATCTTCACCGGGTCCCAGCCCGACAGCAGGCCGTGCACCACGGATCCGCCGAACGCGTCACCGGCGCCGAGCCCGCACACGACCTCGACCGGCGTCGGCTCCACGGTCCAGCGGCCTTCCGGCGTCGCCACCAGCACGCCCTCGGCACCCTTTTTGACCAGCGCCAACGAGATTCCGCGTGCCAGCAGCCGGTCCGCGGCCTCGTCGGGATCCGACGTGCCGACCGCGATCTCGCACTCGGTCCGGTTGCCCACGGCCACGGTCACGTGATCGAGCATCCAGCTGATCTCTTCGCGCGCGGTCTTCACGTCCGGCCAGAACATCGGCCGGTAGTCCAGGTCCAGCACCGTGTGCCCGTGCCGCGCCCGGTTCGCCAGCATCATCCGTTGCGAAGTACGAGCAGGCTCAGCGGAAACCCCTGTGCCGGTGACCCACAACAGCGGAACCTCGCGCGTGAGCGACCACGGCACGTCGTCCTCGCTCAGGGTGAGGTCCGGCGCGGTCGGCAGGCGGTAGAACAGCAACGGCGGATCCGCGGGCGGGTTGAGCTCGCAGAACACCACCGGCGTCAGCAGATCCGGTGAGGTGCCGACGTACTCGGACGACACCCCGAAGCCTTCAAGTGCCTGCCGCACATAGGTTCCGAACCCGTCCGGCCCGACCTTGGTCAGCACCCCGGCACGACGGCCGAGCCGCGCGGCGGCGACCGCGACGTTGGTCGCGGTCCCGCCGAGCGACTTGGCGAACGTGCTGACCTCGGCCAGCGGCACCCCCGACTGCTCGGGGTAGAGGTCGACACCGACCCGGCCGACCGTCAGCACTTCCAGAGACGTCACGCCTCGACACCCCGCAGCTCGTGAGCCAGTGCCTCCAGCTCGGCGCCACCGGCCATCTGGCGCGTCAGCTCACCGATGTCGATCTCGTCCTTCTCGTAGCTGCCCAGCGCACGGCCGCGCTTGAGCAGCAGGAACCGGTTGCCCACCGGGTAGGCGTGGTGCGGGTTGTGCGTGATCAGCACGACGCCGAGGCCGCGATCACGCGCCTGGGCCACGTACTTCAGCACCACACCGGCCTGCTTCACGCCGAGAGCCGCGGTCGGTTCGTCGAGGATCAGCACCTTGGCTCCGAAGTGCACGGCGCGGGCGATGGCGACGCACTGCCGTTCACCACCCGACAACGTGCCGACCGGCTGTTCGACGTCACGAAGGTCGATGCCCATGTCGGACAACGCCTTCTTGGTGATGTCCCGGCCTTTCTTCCGGTCCAGGAAGCCGAACTTGGTCGTCGGCTCCGAGCCCAGGAAGAAGTTGCGCCACACCGACATCAGCGGCACGACCGCGAGGTCCTGGTACACGGTCGCGATGCCGTGGTCCAGGGCCTCGCGCGGTGACGAGAACTTGATCTCGTCGCCCTCGACCCTGAACGAGCCCTGGTCGTGCTGATGGACTCCGGCCAGGATCTTGATCAGGGTCGACTTGCCGGCGCCGTTGTCGCCGAGCACGCAGGTGACCTCACCGGCGTTGACCACAGTGGACACATCGCTGAGCGCGATGACGCTGCCGTAGGTCTTGCCGATGTTCTCGGTCTCGATGAGCGCGGTCATCGCTTCACCCTTTCCGCCCGACGGCGAAGCATGTTGTTCACCAGCACGGCCGCCAACAGCATCACGCCGAGGAAGAGCTGGAACCAGTCGCTGTTCCACCCGGCGTAGACGATGCCCTGCCGTGCCATGCCGAAGATCAGCGCGCCGATCGCCGCACCCACCGCGGACCCGAAGCCACCGGTGAGCAGGCAGCCGCCGATCACCGCCGCGATGATGTACTGGAACTCCAGCCCGATGCCCTGGTTCGCCTGCACGCTCGCGTACCGCAGGATGTTGATCGAGCCGACGAGCCACGCGGCGAACGCGGTCGTCATGAACAGAAGGATCTTCGACCGCACGACCGGCACACCGACGGCGCGCGACGACAGCGCGGCACCACCGACCGCGAAGATCCAGTTGCCGAACTTGGTGCGCATCAGCACGGTCGAGGCGATGACCGTGAACAGCAGCCACCAGATGATCGACACGTAGAAGCTCTGGCCACCGACCTGGAACGTCGACGCGAACAGGAACCCCGCCGACTCGTACCCGACGGTGTCGCGCATGCCCGACACCTGCACGCTGCCGGTGACGAGACGCGTGACGCCGAGGTTGAGGCCCTGCAACGCGAGGAAGCTGCCCAGCGTCACGATGAAGCTCGGCAGGCCCGTGCGCATCACGAGCCAGCCGTTCAACGCGCCCACCGACAACGCGAAGGCGAGCGAGACCAGCAACGACAGCCAGACGTTGAGGCCCAGCTGGGTGGAGAGGATGGCCGTGACAAGCGCCGTGGACGCGGTCATGACACCGGCGGACAGGTCGAACTCGCCACCGATCATGAGCAGCGCCACGGCCACCGCCATGATGCCGAGCATGGACGCGTCGTCCAGCCAGGTGGCCGCACCGCCCAGGCTCAGGAACTGCTCGGTGACCACGGAGAAGAACAGGAACACGAGCAGTGCGCCGAGCATCGCGCCGATCTCAGGGCGCTTGATGAGCTGATCCATCACCCTGGGCTTGCTCAGCCGTTCGTCAGCCGCCGGTGGCGCTTGCGCCGTCACGGTCATCTCTCCGCTCACTCCTTAGCGCTTGCCGGCCTTGGCGTACTCCGCGACCTTGTCCACGTTGGACTTGTCGACGAAGCCGGGACCGGTGAGGACGGGCTTGCCACCGCCGAGCGTGTTCGCGTTGTCCTTGAAGAGCTTCAGCATCACGATCGGCAGGTAGCCCTGCTCGTACTGCTGCTGGTCGACGGCGAAGAGCACGTCACCGGCCTTGATCGCGCTGACCACGTCCGCGTTCAGGTCGAACGTCGCGACCTGCGCCTTCGAGCTCGCACCCTTGATGGCCGACGCGGCGTTCACGGCGACCTGCGGGTTGAGCGCGAGCACACCGTCGATCGCGGTGTCGGACTGCAGCTTGGCCTTGATCCGCGCCTCGACGTCGGTCGGGTTGGAGATGTCGACCTGGAGGTTCTCCACCGAGCCGCCGAAACCGGTGCGGGCACCGTCACAGCGCTGGTTGAGGCCCGAGTTGCCGGCCTCGTGGATCACGCAGAGCAGCTTGGTCTTGCTCGCGGCCTTGAGCTTCTTGCCGGCCTCTTCACCGGCGATCGTCTCTTCCTGGCCGACGTGCGCCATGGCACCGAACTCCGCGCTCTTCGCGCTGCCGGAGTTGATCGTGATGACCGGGATGCCGGCCTTCACCGCGTTCTCGATCGAGGTCTTCAGCGCGTCCGGGTTCGCCATCGACACCACGATGCCGCCGACCTTCTGCGACACGGCGTTGTCGATCAGCTTGGCCTGGGCGCCGGGGTCGCCGTCGGAGTTGTAGGTGACGCCGACGCCGAGCTGCTTGCCCGCGTCCTCCGCTCCGACCTTCACGACGCTCCAGAACGCGTCACCCGAGGTGCCGTGCGTGATCACGGCTACCTTGAGGTCACCCGAGCTGCCGGACGAGCTGTTGTTCTGCGTGTTCTGGGTATTGGTACCCGTGGGACCGCTACAGGCGGCGAGTAGAGCAACACCGGCGAGAGCAACGCCCGCGCGGATGACCAAGCGAGACTTCATCGTCTCCAGTCCCTTCAGAGGATCTTGCTGAGGTGCGCGAGGCTGCGCGCGGTGTCCTTCAGTGGCTTGTCCACCGGACTTCCGTCTTTGAGCTGGGTGTCCTGCTCAAGCACGAACCAACCGGTGTAGCCCGCCTCTTGAACGAGCTTCACCAGCGCTTCCACGTCCACGTCGCCGTCCCCGAGCGGCACGTAGATGCCCTGTTCCACGGCATCGGTGTAACTGAGCTCGCCGCTGCGCACCTTCGCCGCGATCTCGTCACGCACGTCCTTGAGGTGCACGTGACCGATCCGGTCCGGGTAGCGGCGCGCCAGCTCGACCGGGTCCGTGCCACCGATGAGGAGGTGGCCGGTGTCCAGGCAGAGCTGGAGATCGGAGTCCGCGAGGAACCTGTCGACCTCCGCCTCCCGCTCGACGTGGGTGCCCACGTGCGGGTGCAGCACGGTTTTCAAGCCGTGCTTTGCGGCGATCTCACGGATCTTCGCGCAGGTGTCGACGAGGGTGTTCCACTCGTCGTCGCTGAGCTTCGGCGTCTCGTCGTAACCGTCGAGACCCGTCGCGGCGGCGAGCACGAGCGCCTCGGCCCCGCCCGCCTTGAGGATCGCGGCCACCCGGTCGGCTTCGTCCAGAGTGGACTGCACGTCGGTGTGCAGGGTGACCGCGAGGAAGCCGCCGACGAGGGTGAGCTCGTGGCTGCCCAACAGGGTCTTGAGGGCCTCGGGGTCCGCCGGCAGGTAGTCGGGCGGGCCGAGTTCCGTGGCTTTCAGGCCGAGCTGGTGCATCTCGGCGAGAACCGTGCCGGACGGGAGCACGTTGCCCCAGCCCGGGACCTCGCACACGCCCCAGGAGATCGGTGCCCCAGCGATCTTCGCCATTACTTCCCCTCGATGCGGACCGGCGCGCCACTGCGACGCGACTGCTCACAGGCTTCAGCCAGGCGGAGGCTGATCAAACTCTCCCGCGCCGGTGACGGGTTCGCGACCTCGCCCGCGATGACCTGCGTGAACAGGTTCATCTCGTTGACGTACGCGCGGTGGAAGCGCTCCGGGAAACCGGGGTAGGCGTCCGGTCCGGCGACGTGGCCACCGGGCTCCAGCGAGTTCAGCGGGGTGCGCGGGTCGACGCCCGCGACCAGCGAGTCCTTGCTGCCGAGCACCTCGATGCGGTGGTCGTAGCCGACCGGGTCGTGCCGGCCGCCGGCCAGCGTGGCGTGCGCGCCGTTCGCGAACTTCAGCATCACCACGGCGTTGTCGACGTCGTCGGCGTCCGCGAACGCCTGGTGCACCAGGACGGAACCACTCGCGTAGACCTCGACGACGGGCTCGCCGACGAGCCACGGCACGCAGTCGAGGTCGTGGATCAGCAGGTCGCGGAAGATGCCACCGGACGCCGGCAGGTAGGAGAAGTCCGGCGGGTTCGCGTCGTTGCCGACCGCCCTGACCAGGTAGATGTCGCCGACCTCGCCCGCGCGGATCCGGCGGTGCAGCTCGTAGATCGCGGGGTCGAACCGGCGCTGGAAGCCCACGAGCACCTCGACGCCGGACTTCTCGACGTCCTCCACGAGCGCGGACATCTCCTCGACGTCGCTCGCGATCGGCTTCTCGCACAGCGTGGGGACGTTCCGCGCGATGGCGGAGCGCAGCATGTCCGGGTGGGTGTTCGTCGGGGTGGCGAGCAGGACCCCGTCGACGTTGTCGAGCAGCCCGATCAGGTCGTCGACAGCCCTTGTCCCCTCGATGTCAGCCGACGCCTGCGCGGCACGACCGGGCACCGGGTCGAAGAGAAGCACCTCGTCGACTCGATCCAGTGCGGCGAGGTTGGTGGCGTGCATGGTGCCGATCCTGCCGACACCCGCTACTCCGATCCGCATCGCAGGTTTCCCCTGTTCATCGGCTGTGATGTGTTAGAGCGCTCTATTGGTTGGAGCGCTCTAATGCTGTAGCTTCAGTCACACGGGTGTCAAGGGTGGGTTTCCTGCTCGTGACGTGAGGGGAGGTGGTTCCAGGTGGTTCGGCCGACGATGGAGGACGTGGCGGAGCGCGCGGGCGTGTCCCGGGCACTGGTGTCACTGGTCATGCGCAACTCACCCAAGGTGAGCGAGGCGCGACGCACCGCAGTGCTGAAAGCCGCGGAGGAACTGGGCTACTCACCGCACGCGATGGCGCGCTCGCTGGCGTCGCGCACGTCGACCGTGCTCGGCGTGATGGTGTCCGACCTGCACAACGCGTTCTTCGCCGAGGTCGTGGACGGCATCGACGAAGTGGCGCGCGAGCAGGGGTTCGACATCATCATCAACACCGGCGGCCGCTCGCCCGCCCGTGAGCGCCGGGCTCTGGAATCACTGCTCTCCTTCCGCCCCGCCGGACTGATCCTGCTGTCCCCTGTCGTTCCGGCGACAGCAATCGGGAAAGCCGCCGAACAGCTGCCGATCGTGCTCGTGGCCCGGTCTTCTCGTGTGTCCGCCGTCGATACCGTGAACGACGACGGCGAGCAGGGCGCGCGGCTGGCCGTTGACCACCTGGTCTCGTTGGGGCACAAGCGGATCGCTCATTTAGACGGCGGCGAAGGCTCCCAGGCCAGTCCTCGTCGGCGCGGGTACGTCGCCGCGATGGAGGCACACGGTCTGGTGCCACAGGTCGTGGCTTCCGAGTACACCGACGCCGCCGGTGCGCGGGCGATCCGGTCGTTGCTGGCCGACGACGCCCTGCCCACGGCCATCCTGTCCTGCAACGACTTCAACGCCGTCGGCGCGATCTCGGCGTTGGAGGACGCGGGATTGCGCGTGCCCGAGGACGTTTCCGTTGTCGGGTACGACAACACTTCACTGGCAGCACTTCGCCACGTTTCGCTGACCACGATCGACCAGCCCCGTGCCGAGTTCGGCCGGCTGGCAGCCCTCGCTCTCCTGCAGCGAGTGCGTGACGGGCGCACCGAGCCCGTGCGCCATCTCCTCAATCCCTCTCTCGTCGTCCGCAACACCACCGCTCCCCCAGGAGGACCGCGTTGAGCACCATCCCCCACTGGATCGACGGCGCCCGCACCACGGGGGTGTCGTCCCGCACGTCCGACGTCTTCAACCCGGCGACCGGTGACGTCGCCGCTCAGGTCGTGCTCGCGGAGCAGGCGGACGTCGACCTCGCGGTGTCGTCTTCGTTGAAGGCAGCGGCTTCGTGGTCCGAGTCGTCGCTCTCGACACGGTCGCGGATCCTGTTCGCCTACCGCCACCTGCTGCACACCCATCGCGACGAGCTCGCCGCGATCATCACGTCCGAGCACGGCAAGGTGCTCTCGGACGCCGCCGGTGAGGTGCAGCGCGGCCTGGAGGTCGTCGAGTTCGCGTGCGGCATCCCGCAGCTGCTCAAGGGCGAGCACTCCGAGCAGGTCTCGCGCGGTGTCGACGCGTACTCGTTCCGGCAGCCGCTGGGTGTGGTCGCGGGCATCACGCCGTTCAACTTCCCCGTGATGGTGCCGATGTGGATGTTCCCCATCGCCATCGCGTGCGGAAACACCTTTGTTCTGAAGCCTTCCGAGCGCGACCCGTCCGCCTCGGTGCGGCTGGCCGAGCTGTTCCAGGAGGCAGGGCTGCCCGACGGCGTGCTGAACGTTCTGCAGGGTGACGCCTTCGCGGTCAACGCCCTGCTCGACCACCCGGACGTCTCCGCGGCGTCGTTCGTCGGCTCGACGCCGATCGCGAAGCACGTCTACTCGCGCGGCACCGCGGCTAGCAAGCGCGTGCAGGCGTTGGGCGGCGCGAAGAACCACATGGTCGTGCTGCCGGACGCCGACCTCGACGTGGCCGCCGACGCCGCTGTCTCCGCCGGTTACGGCTCCGCCGGTGAGCGCTGCATGGCGATCTCGGTGGTCGTGGCCGTGGGTGAGACCGGTGACGAGCTCGTTTCGAAGATCGCCTCGCGCACCCGCGACCTGCACCCTGCAGTGCTCCCTGGCACGGATCCTTCGGCTCAGATGGGTCCGTTGGTCACGGGCGTGCACAGGGACAAGGTTCAGTCCTATGTGGACGCGGGCGAGGCTGCCGGCGCTTCCTTGGTCGTCGACGGCCGCGGACACGCCCCTGAGGGCGCCGAGGGCGGTTTCTGGCTCGCGCCAACGCTTTTCGACCACGTCACGCGGGACATGACAATCTACACCGACGAGATCTTCGGCCCTGTGCTGTCCGTCGTGCGCGTCGACACGTTCGAGGACGCCGTCGAACTGGTGAACGCCAACCAGTACGGCAACGGCACAGCGATCTACACGGGTGACGGCCTGGCCGCGCGCGAGTACCAGCGGCGCGTGCACGTGGGCATGGTCGGCATCAACGTGCCGATCCCGGTGCCGATGGCCTACTACTCGTTCGGCGGCTGGAAGGACTCGCTGTTCGGCGACACGCACGTGCACGGCGCCGAGGGCGTGAAGTTCTACACGCGGGCCAAGGCGATCACGGCTCGGTGGCCGCAGCAGCACGGCGTGAACCTGGGCTTCCCCACCCACGGCTGACCCGTCCGCCGCAAGGGCCGTCCTGTCCGCATTCAGCGAACAGGACGGCCATTTCTATTTGGTACGAACCAATTCCGGTGGCCACAGCCCGCTGATCTGCACCGACGAACTAAGCGAACGATTGTCCTGTTGCACTTTCCGCAGTTCGCCGATCATGGAATATTCCGGCACGACCGATCGGTTCGACAAAGGAGCTGGACACGGAGGTAAGATCCGCGCTCACACAGTCGAACACCGCTTCCTTTCTCGCGAGCGCGCACTCGTTCGTTACAGCCCTCGCCGGAAAGGGAGAAGAACGCCGCAGCAGGAGGACCGAACACGATGTCGCCCAGCGAGGACGACAGTCCGTTCGCGACAGCACGCCGCGCCACCACACGCCCCGAGTTCGTCTGCGCGCTGAACCAGCTGCGCCTTGCGAGAGGATTGTCTTACCAGCAGGTGTCGGCCGGCGCCGGCACCCGCGTGCTGCCGAAGAGCAGTGCTCACGCCCTGTGCACGTTCCGGTTCCCGAAGCGGGAGGACCAGCTGCGCGCGTTCCTGACCGCGTGCGGAGAGCCCACTGACGCGCTCGACGGGTGGGTGGAGCAGTGGCGGCGCGTGACGGCCTCCCGCGCCAACAGGAGGCCGCACCCCGCTGCTCAGCTGGTCCAAAGCTCGGCCAGGGGTAACTCGGCACCGGAATAGCATTCCGGCACGTTCGCAAGCCTAACGGTCCGCACAGGCGCCGACCAGACCGTTGGACGGCATTGGACCTGGTCAATACGACCAATTGCCCCTCACATGGTCAGCGACTCCTGAAAAGGTGACAAAAACTGGCCAGTTGGACGCCGTTGGACGAAGCCGGACGCCGTTGTACAGGACATGAAAAACGTGGACGGCGATTCAGTTGGCATTCACCCGTCTGAGTGACAGGATCGTCGTCGAGCCGTTATGTCGCGGAGTCCGCGGCAACGCCAATTGCCCGCACTGACGCTTTCCGCACATCCGGCTTTTCGCTGTTCCGCCAACCCAGCTGGTCCGCCCGGCGTGAGGTGCCGCCCTGCGCCGGGTCCCCCCTTTTCCAGGAGCTCGAATGACCACCACCCCCTACAGCGGGGCACTGCACCCGCGACGGAAGTGCTCCACCTCCACCACCAGCACAGTCCTGCTGGCCGCGACCGCGTTCGTCTTCACCGGCTGGATGCTCGCGCAGGGACACTCGCCGGTCGTCGCCGTCGCCACGACGAGCGCTGTCCTCGCGGTGACCACCACCCTGGGCCGCAGCCGCCTGTTCAGCGCCCGGTTCGGCCCGCTGCCCCCGGCGAGCCCGATGGTGGTCTGGCAGGACGACGAGCGATGACCTACCCGGAGGGCGATCCGCTCGAACGCCTGAACCGGCTCTGGGCCCAGCTCGTGGGCGGTCTGTCCAGGTCGGGCCGCAGAGCGGAAGCGCTGGCGGCGTACCGCGAGGTGCGGATGATCCTCGGCGCCGAGCTCGGCGTCGACCCCGAGCCGGGGTGGCCGTTGATCGCGACGTCGACCGCCGAGCTGCGAGCCGCCACCGCGGCCGAGTTCATCGAGCTGCTGCGGACGATCCACGTGCGGTCGGGGCTGACCCTGCCGGAGGTGTCCCGCCGAGCGGGCCAGGTGCTTCCACGCAGCCAGGCCTACTCCCTGCTCAAGCGCGGCAAGCTGCCGACCAAACCGGACCAGGTGCGGGCGTTCGTGACGATTTGCGGACTGCCCGCGCCGCAGGTGGCGCGCGTCATGGAGCTGTGGGCCACGTTGCGGGAGCAGACCGAGCTCGCGGTCAGCGGACCGGAGGACGACAAACCGTTCGCGATCCTGATCGTGCGCAGCGCATGAGAAAGCCCCCGTCCGACCGCACGGACGGGGGCCTCCTCACGTGATCAGGCGTCGACCTTCTCCCGCTCCTCGACCGGAGCCGCAGGAGGCGTCGGCTTCGGCAGGAACCTCTTGATGAGCGGGAAGAACACGATCAGCAGGATGATCACGTAGACCACGATCGCCATCGGGCTGTTGACCAGGCCGGTCAGCGAGCCGTCGGAGAGCTGCAGCGAGCGGCGCATCTGCTGTTCCGCGGCCGGACCGAGGATCACGCCGATGATCGCGGGCAGCACCGGCAGGCCGTAGCGGCGCATGCCGAAGCCCAGCAGGCCGATCACGAACATCAGCATCAGGTCGAAGACGTCCGCGTTCACCGCGTAGGCGCCGACCGAGGCGAAGAACAGGATGCCCGCGTAGAGGTACGGCCGCGGGATGCGCAGCAGCTTCGCCCACAACGGTGCCAACGGCAGGTTGAGCACCAGCAGCAGCGTCAGACCGATGAACAGCGACGCGATCAACGCCCACACCAGGCCGGCTTCGCGCTGGAACAGCAACGGGCCGGGCTGGATGCCGTAGGTCTGGAACGCCGCGAGCATCACGGCCGCGACCGCGGTGGTCGGCAGGCCCAGGGTCAGCATCGTGACCAGGGTGCCCGCGGCGGAAGCGGAGGCCGTGGACTCCGGGCCCGCGACGCCCTCGATGGCGCCCTTGCCCCACTCGTCCTTGTTCTTGGAGAGCCGCTTCTCCGTCACGTACGACAGGAAGGTCGGGATCTCCGCGCCGCCGGCGGGAATCGCGCCGAACGGGAAGCCGATCACCGGGCCGCGCAGCCACGGCTTCCAGGTGCGCTTGAGGTCGGCCTTCGACAACCACGGCTGTCCGACCGGGATCGGTGTGAAAGCCTTGCGGCGCAGGTGGGCCGCGACCCACAGAGCCTCGCCGACCGCGAACAGAGCCACGGCCACAACAACAACGTCGATGCCGTCGGCCAGGTGCAGCGAGCCGAACGTGAGGCGCTGCTGGCCCGTCATCTCGTCCAACCCGACCAGGCCGAGCGTCAGGCCGATGAGCAACGACGCGACGCCGCGAATCCGGGATGCGCCGAGCACCGAAGTGACCGCGATGAACGACAGCACCATGATCGCGAACAGATCTGGCGCACCGATGTCGACGGCGTGCTTGGCCACGAACGGCGCCAGCAGGACGATCAGGATCGTGCCGATGATGCCGCCGGTGAAGTGGCCGATGGCAGCCGCGGCAAGCGCTTGCGCACCACGTCCCTTGCGGGCCATGGGATTGCCCTCGAACGCTGTGACGACCGCGGCGCTCTCGCCCGGTGTGTTCAGCAGGATCGACGTGGTGGAGCCACCGAACATGCCGCCGTAGTAGATGCCCGCGAACATGATGAACGCGCCGGTCGGCTCCATGCCGTAGGTGACGGGCAGCAGCAGTGCCACCGCCATGGCCGGGCCGATGCCCGGCAGGACGCCGATCGCGGTGCCGAGCAGCACGCCGATCGCGGCGAACAGCAGGTGTGTCGGCGTCAGCGCGGTCGCGAAGCCGTCGAGCAGTTGTTCCACCTAGAACACCTCCATCAACGGGCCACCGGGGAGAGGGACGCCGAGCAGGTTGTTGAACACCGCGAAGGTGAGGATCGAGAGGCCGGCCGCGATCAGCGGGTCGCGGACGTAGGCGCGGCTGCCGAGTGCGTAGGCCGAGCCCCAGAACAGGATCGCGCCGGAGATCGGGAACCCGACCAGGCCGATCAGCGCGGCGTTCGCCAGGAAGGCACCGCACAGCAGCAGAACCGTGCGCCAGTCGGCCGGTGCGCTCAGGTCGACGTCCTCGCCGCCCTCCGCCTCGCCGCGGCCGCCGCGCAGCACGTCACGGGCCAGCAGCACCGCGACGACCAGCAGCAGCGAGCCGACCAGGATCGGCACCGCCTTCGGGCCGACGGGGCCGCGCTGGGCGAAGTCGGTGGGGATGCGCAGCGCGTCGGTCAGCACCAGCACGCCGAGCACGACCAGCAGGGCGCAGATGCCCAGCTCAGAACGTTCGCGGAACCACGTCTTGGTCCCCGTCTCGGTCTCGGACGTCATGCCAGCCCCAAGTCCTTCAGCACCGTTGCCACCCGCTTGTTCTCGTTCTCCAGGAAGGTCTTGAACTGGTCTCCCGGTGCGAAGGCGTCGGTCCAGCCGTTGCGCTGCACCGCCTCCGCCCACTGCGGGGTCTTGTGCAGCCGCTCCAGCAGGTCGACCAGCTTGTCGCGGTCGGTCTGCGTGATGCCGGGAGGAGCCACGATGCCGCGCCAGTTGGTGAACTCGACGTCCACACCGGACTCCTTGAGCGTCGGCGCGTCGATGCCCGCGATGCGCTTCGAGCTCGTCACCGCGAGCACCCGCAACGTGCCGGCCTGGATCTGGTCGCGGTACTCGCCGACGCCGGAGACGCCGAACGCGACCTTGCCGCCGAGCACCGAAGCCAGCAGCTCGCCGCCGCCGTCGAACGGGATGTAGTTGACGCTCTTCGGCGCCAGCCCGACGCCCTTGGCCATCAGCATCGGCGCCAGGTGGTCAGGTCCGCCGGGAGCCGAACCACCACCGACCGTCACCGTGCCGGGGTTGGCCTTCCACGCGTCCACGAGCTGCTGCAACGACGTGTACGGCGAGTCCTTCGCGACCACGACGATGTCCGGTTCCTCGATCAGCTTCGCGATCGGGGTGGTGTCGAGCAGCGAGTTCGGCGACTTGTTCGTGTACACCGCGCCCACGACGCCCAGACCCATCGACATGATCAGCTTGCCGTTGCCGCGCTCGCCGACCGTGCGTCCGAGCCCGACCGTGCCGCCGGCGCCGGGGAGGTTGAACACCTCGGCGTTGCGCAGCAGGTCAGCGTCCTCCATGGCCTTCGCCGCGGTGCGGGCCGTGATGTCGTAACCGCCGCCGGGCTGGTTCGGCACCAGCACGCGCAACGCCCGCACCTGGCTGGTCTCGCCGCTGTCCGCACCGGGCGTCAGCAGCGGTGGCACCAGCAGGACGGCGAGCAACGCCGTCGCCACCGCCACCCACACCTTCACCGACACTGTGATCCCCGCCTCTCATCCGCGTGGTTCGACATGTTGCTCTGGTGTAAACCTTGATGTCGCTCTTGCGCTTCTAAGGTTTCTTTTGGTTCTTCTGGTCACGGGAGGTCTCATGCGTCGCCGCCGTTCCCTGGCCAGCCAGCTCCTAGTGTGGCAACTCGTAGTCGTCACGTTGCTACTGTGCGCGGTCGGCGCGCTGACGGTCGTCCAGACGGGCAGCAACTTTCGCTCCAACGAGGAGCGCCGGATGCTGTCGGTCGCGGAGAACGTCGCGGCCACGAACGTCGTCCAGACGTCGATGGGCAACTGGCGGATCCTGGCCGCGCCCGCCGAGACCGCGCGGAGCCTCTCCGGTGCCTCCTACGTGCTGATCGTCGATCTCCACCGGATCGTGATCGCGTCGCCGGACCCGTCCCAGATCGGGACCACTTTGGACACTCCGACGACGGCCCTGGACGGCAAGGCGTGGGTCGGCACCGTCAAGGGGTCGATCGAGGCGCACGTGCCGGTGTTCGACGAGGTGAGCCGCAGGGTCAACGGCATGGTGATCGCGGGCGCGATCGAACCGGGTCTGTTCGCGGGCGCGCTGGACCAGCCCGTCGACGTGCTGCGGTACCTGGCGATCGCGCTGGTCATCGGCGTCACCGGGTCGTTGCTGCTGGCGCGCAGGGTGAAGCAGCAGACGCTCGGGCTGGAGCCGCACGAGATCACCGCGCTGGTTGAGAACCGCGAGGCGTTGCTGCACGGCATCAGGGAAGGCGTCGTCGGCCTCGACGGGCAGAACAAGATCACGCTGGTGAACGACCACGCGAGCGACCTGCTGGCGTTGCCGGAGGACGCGGTCGGCCGCTCGGTCGAGGAGCTGGAGCTCAACGAACGGCTGCGCGACGTGCTGACCGGGCGCGCGACCGGTGTCGACCAGCTGGTGCTGCGGCAGGGTGTCGTGCTCACGTTGAACCGCATGCCGATCGAGGGCGGCGAGGGCGCGGTCGTGACGTTGCGAGACCGCACGGAACTCCTTGCGCTGCAACACGAACTCGACGCCTCGCAGCACGCGACGGACACGCTCCGGGCACAGGCGCACGAGTTCGCGAACCGGCTGCACACCATCGCCGGGCTGATCGCGCTGAAGGAGTACGACGAGGTCAGCAACTACATCCACCAGATCAGCTCGGCGCAGGACCAGTGGCGGGCCGAGGTCAGCTCGTCGATCGGCGACCCCGCGGTGGCCGCGCTGCTGATCGCGAAGGCTTCTCTGGCCGCCGAACGCGGCACGGCGCTGAGGATGGGCCCGGACAGCGTATTGGGACGCGTCGACGAAGCTTTGTCTGCGGATTTGGTCATGGTGCTGGGCAATCTCGTCGACAACGCGTTGGATGCACTGAGCTCGCTGAGCACGAACGGCGCTCAGAAGTGGATCGAGGTGGGTGTGATGCAGTTGGACGACGAGGTCCAGGTCGTGGTGCGCGACTCCGGTCCCGGTGTGGCGCCGGAACTCGCGGAAGAGGTGTTCCGGCACGGGTTCACGACCAAGGCGGCATCGCACGGCGAACGCGGCATCGGGCTCGCGCTGATCAGGCGAGCATGCCTGCGGCGCGGGGGTTCGGTGAACGTGTCGGGTTCGGTCTTCACCGCAAGGCTGCCCTGGTGATCCGGGTGCTGGTCGTCGACGACGACTTCATGGTGGCCAAGGTGCACAGCGGCTACGTCGCGCGCACCGAGGGTTTCGAGGTGGTCGGGGTCGCGCACACCGGCGGGGACGCGTTGCGCGCTGTCGCGTCGTTGAAACCGGATCTGGTGCTGCTCGACATCTACCTGCCGGACGTCAGCGGGCTTGAAGTGCTGAAGTCGTTGCGCGCCAACGAGGACGTGGACGTCATCGTGATCACGGCGGCGACCGACGTGGAGACCGTGCGCAGTGCGATGCGCGGTGGCGTGCTGCACTACCTGATCAAGCCGTTCGACTACTCGGCTCTGCGCGACCAGCTCGCGCACTTCGCGTCGTTGCGGGACAAGCTGCACCGGCTGGACTCGGCCGGACAGGCCGACGTGGACCAGGTGTTCGGTGCTCGGCCTACCTCGAAACCGTTGCTGCCCAAGGGTTTGACGCCGGAGACGGCGCGGCTCGTGGAGAAGGCGTTGAAGGAGCACGCGGAAGGGCTTTCGGCGTCGGAATGCGCGTCGTCGACCGGTGTGGCACGGGTGAGTGCGCGCCGGTACCTGGAGCACTTCGTGACGACCGGGCGGGCCGAGGTTCGGTTGCGGTACGGGGGAACGGGGCGGCCCGAGAGGATCTACGCTCTCGTGTCCGGCGCCTAGTCCCAGGAGCCTGCGCGACCGCGGCCGCGTTTGGTGTCCGCACGACGCTTCTTCTGTGCGATGCGCCGTTCCTGCGAGCCTTTCGTGGGCTTGGTCGCCCTGCGCACCGGCGGAGGTGCGGCGGCGGCTGCGCGCAGGATCGCGGCGAGACGTTCCCGTGCGGCGCCGCGGTTCTGCAGCTGCGCGCGGTGCTCGGACGCGGCGATCGTGAGCACGCCGTCGACGAGCCGCGCGGACAACCGGTCGAGCATCCGCGCCTTGAGGTGCTCGGGCACCGACGGCGAGGCAGCCAGGTCGAACGAGAGCTCCACACGGCTGTCCGCCGTGTTCACTCCCTGCCCGCCCGGCCCACCTGACCTGGAAAAACGTTCGCGCAACTCGGACGCCGGAATCACCAGCGTCCTCGTCACGGTCACGTCGTTCATGCCTGCAAGGTTAGAAGGTCAACCCCGGCAGTGTCGCGATCTTTATCAGCACTTCGCGGTCGAGCACGGGCGCAGGCCTGGTCTTCGCGCCCTCCAGCTTCGGGCTGCCGAGCGCGTTGGTGCGGAACTCTCCCACGTTGACGTTGATGACCTTGACGAACGAACCGTCTGGCCGAAGCGCCTCCACCTGGTACATGTGGACGCCGTCCTGTTTGCCCAAGATGCTGGACCGGACCTTGATGCCGTCGACCTCGCGAAGCTCGCACGGCGCGACCTCGGGCTCGTAGCACTTGCTGAAGTCCGCGGCGTTGGTGCGGTCGACTTCGATCGTCATCGCGCTGGTGCCCTGGGCGTCCTTCAGCAACGCCACGGCGCGACGGCTTTCCTGAGTGTCGAAGAACTGCAGCGCACCTGCCGGGACTCCCGGTACGCCCTGCGCGGTGACTCCGGCAGGGATCACGTCGGCCGCGCGCAGGATCTGGGTGAGCTGGGCGTTGCGGTCGACGACACCGGACGACACCGCCGACCCCGCCGAGTCCTTCATGGTGATCTGCGACTGCAGCACGTAGCCGGTCGTGCCCAGTCCGACCAGCACGACCATCGCCATCGCGCCCGCGATCGCCGTGCGCCTGCGGGTGAGCTTCGCCTTGCCCTTGCGGATGACCTCGGACCGGTAGATCCGCAGCTTCGGCTCGTCCTCCAGCAGTTCGCGCAACGCGGCGAGCCCCTTGGCCGCCTGACTCTTCACCGTGCCCTCCGTCCTGCCGAGGATGCGGGCGGTCTCGGTGATGCTCAGGTCCTCCCAGTACCGCAGCACGACAACGGCGCGTTGGCCCGGCGGCAGGGCGTCCAGCGCGAGACGCAGGTCGAAGTCCGCCGAGTCGTCCGTGATGGCGGGCTCTGGCACGACGTCGACCGTGCGTTCACGCTGGAAGAAACCCCGACGGCCTTCGTCGATCGCGGTGCGCACCAACACTTTGCGCGCGTAGGCGTCCACGCTGTCCTTGCGCACGCGGGACCAGGCGACGTAGAGCTTGATCAGCGCGTTCTGGACGATGTCCTCCGCGCGGTGCCAGTCGCCGCACAGCAGGTACGCCGTGCGGCGCAGGACGAGAGCGCGTGCGTCGACGAACTCCCCGAACTCGCGGTCGCGGTCCAAGTGCCCCTCCTCGGTCGCCGCTTAGTACGCAGCGACGACCGTAGAAGGTTGCCTCAGAACCTGGGGTGGTCTCCGACGAGTGCGGCGCCGCCGACCTCGGCCTTGGTGATCTCGCCGAGCACCCACGACGGGACGTGGCGCGCGGTGAGCACGGCCAGGGCGCGGTCGACGTCCTCGGGCGCGACGACGGCGACCATGCCGACGCCCATGTTGAACGCCTTCTCCATCTCCTCGCGCTCCACCCGGCCGCGCTGGGCGATGAGCTGGAAGATCGGCGCGGGTGCCCAGGTGCCGCGGTCGAGCGTCGCGTGCAGGCCCTCCGGCAGGACGCGGGCCAGGTTCGCGGCCAGGCCACCGCCGGTGACGTGCGAGAACCCGCGGACCTCTGTCTCGGCGATCAGCGCGAGGCAGTCCTTGGCGTAGATCTTGGTCGGCTCCAGCAGCTCCTCGCCGAGGGTGTGGCCGAACTCCTCGACGTGGCCCTCCAGCGGCATGCGCGCGATCTCCAGCAGCACGTGCCGGGCGAGCGAGTAGCCGTTGGAGTGCAGGCCGGACGAGCCCATGGCGATCACGACGTCGCCGTCGCGCACCCGGTCGGGCCCGAGCAGCTTGGACTGCTCGACCACGCCGACGCCCGTGCCGGAGATGTCGTAGTCGTCGTCGCCCATCAGGCCGGGGTGCTCGGCCGTCTCGCCGCCGAGCAGCGCGCAACCGGCCTGGACACAGCCCTCGGCGATGCCCTTGACCAGCGCCGCGATCTTGTCCGGCACGACCTTGCCGACCGCGATGTAGTCCTGCACGAACAGCGGCTCGGCACCGCACACGACCAGGTCGTCCACGATCATCGCGACCAGGTCGATGCCGACGGTGTCGTGCTTGTCGAGCGCCTGCGCGACCGCGATCTTGGTGCCGACGCCGTCCGTGGACGAGGCGAGAACCGGCTCCTTCCAGCGGTCGAGCTTGAGCTGGAACAGGCCGGCGAACCCGCCGATGCCACCGAGAACCTCGGGCCGGTGCGCCTTGGCCGCCCACGGCTTGAGCTTCTCCACCGCCTCGTCACCTGCGGCGATACTGACTCCGGCGGCGGCGTAGGTGGCCTTGGCGCTGTCGGTCACGTCAACTTCTTCCACTTGGATCTTGGCAGGCGTCAGGGGCGACGCAGTGCGTCTTCGGCACCATAGCCGTTGGCCAGGACGGGGGCGGCTGAGCCCGACACGCCCTTGAGGCCCTCCAGCAGGTGCTTGCCGATGAGCGCGTCCGGCGGCAGCTCGATCGGGTACTCGCCGTCGAAGCACGCCGAGCACAGCCGCGTCTTGGGCTGCTCGGTCGCCGCGACGAGCTGTTCCAGCGACACGTAGCCGAGCGAGTCGGCACCGACCGAACGACGGATGCCGTCGTCGTCCAGGCCGTTCGCGATGAGCTCGGCACGCGAGGCGAAGTCGATGCCGTAGAAGCACGGCCACTTCACGGGCGGCGACGCGATCCGGACGTGCACCTCCAGCGCACCGGCCTCACGCAGCATGCGGACGAGCGCGCGCTGCGTGTTGCCGCGCACGATCGAGTCGTCCACGACGACCAGCCGCTTGCCGCGGATGACGTCCCTGAGCGGGTTCAGCTTCAGCCGGATGCCCAGCTGGCGGATGGTCTGCGACGGCTGGATGAACGTGCGGCCGACGTAGGCGTTCTTGACCAGGCCAGACCCGTACGGGATGCCGCTGGCCTGCGCGTACCCGATCGCGGCGGGCGTGCCGGACTCGGGCACCGGGATCACCAGGTCGGCCTCGACCGGGTGCTCCTTGGCGAGCCGGCGGCCGATCTCGACGCGCGTCGCGTGGACGCTGCGGCCGGAGATCGTCGTGTCCGGGCGCGCCAGGTAGACGTACTCGAAGATGCAGCCCTTGGGCTCGGGCGTCGCGAACCGGGTGCTGCGCAGGCCGTCGCCGTCGATCGCGATCAGCTCGCCGGGCTCGACCTCGCGCACGAAGCTCGCGCCGACGATGTCCAGCGCCGCGGTCTCGCTCGCCACGACCCAGCCCCGCTCCAACCGGCCCAGCACCAGCGGCCGGACACCGTGCGGGTCCCGTGCCGCGTAGAGGGTGGACTCGTCGCTGAAGGTCAGGCAGTACGCGCCCTTGACCGTCGGCAGCAGCTCGAGAGCCGCCTGCTCGATGCCCTTGTCGGCCGCCGCGTGCGCGAGCAGGCCGCAGAGGATGTCCGAGTCGGTCGTCGCGCCGTTGCGCTCGACGATGCCGAGCTCCTTGGCCTTCTCCAACAACTCGGCGGTGTTCACCAGGTTGCCGTTGTGGCCGAGGCTCAACCCGCTGCCGGCGGCCGTGGTGCGGAACGTCGGCTGGGCGTTCTCCCAGGTCGTGGACCCGGTGGTGGAGTAACGGCAGTGCCCGACGGCCACGTGGCCCTTGAGCGACTGCAGAACCTGCTCGTCGAAGACCTGGCTGACGAGCCCGAGGTCCTTGAAGACGACGACCTGCGCCCCGTCACCGACCGAGATGCCCGCCGCCTCCTGGCCGCGGTGCTGCAGGGCGTAGAGCCCGTAGTAGGTCAGCTTCGAGACGTCCTCGCCCGGAGCCCAGACGCCGAAGACGCCGCACTCCTCACGGGGTTCCTGTTCGGGCTGGGAATGGTCGGCGACCACCGAGTTGGCTCCCTCACGGATGGGGCTGGCTGCTCCCCGAGTGTAAGTGGAGCGGGGGGCCAACTACCCCCTCCGAACCCCTGGTGAGGTGACCAAACTCATGCCTTCGGCCCACTTCAGACCACTCGATCATGCGTTCAGGCCTTCTGGCACCCGCTGATCTTGGTGTCCTTGGACCAGTAGACGAACGGGCTCCCCTGCTCCTGCTCTCCCGTGCACACCACCTCGTCGCCCACGGCCGCGCCCCCAACCGAGTCCGGCTGCTTGAACTGCGGGGTCAGCCCGTCCTGCCACAGCAGACCCTTCGGGGCTTCGCCCACCAGCTCGAGCCGGTAGTACTCGGTCGGGGTGGTGTTGTCGACCTCGACGATCTTGTACCGGAGTTCGCCGTCCCAGGAGGTGGCGCAGCCGGACAACGCGAGACAGCCCGCCAGCACGACCACGATCTTGCGCATCAAGCCTTCTCGCAGCTCTTCACCAGCGTCACGACGTGCGAGTCGCCGATCGCGCTGCCCTTCTTCTGCTCGACCAGGCACAGCAACTCGTCACCGACTGCCGCACCGCCGCTCACCGCACTCGGTTGCACCGGCTTGCGCGCCAAGTCCTGCGGGTCCAGCGCACCCTTGGGAGCGTCACCCACCAGTTCGAGGCGGAAGAACTCGGTCGGGCTGCTGGTGTCGAGGGACTTGATCCGATAGCGGACCTCCTGCCCCTCCCAGGAGGCCGCGCAGCCTGCGAGCAGCAGACAAGCGGTCACCACCACAACGAGCTTGCGCATCAGTGCCCCCGTCCGACCTTGAGGACGTCCAGCACGCGCCGGTCGCCGGTCATCTCCTTGAGGTTCATCCGGTTCCAGAGCCAGAAGTAGACGAGCTCGGCATCGCCGGTGACCTGGGCGTCGCCCTCCTCGCCGGGGGCAGCGGCACGGGTCTCGGGAACCTCACCCGCCGTCAGGGAGATCAGCCAGGACTCGGGCACGTCGGTCGGCCGGACCACGGCCGTGCCGGACACCTCGGTGGGCGAGTCGCCGTCGAGCTTGGCCGCGACGATGGTGGTCAGCACCTCGTCGATGCCGTCGACGCACAGGTCCGGATCCGTGGCGACGACCTGGCGGACGACCGTCTGCGCGTCGAACCGGCGCAGCACAGTCTCGTGTGCGATCCGGCGGTGCCACACCCACGCAAGATCGGGCGCGGCCGGTGAGAACGTCCACACGGGCCGGTTGCCGGACACGGCCGCCAGGACCTCTCCGGCCTCAGCTACCTGCAGGTCGAGGTATTCGAGCGGCGACAGCCCACCCCTCGGTACCGGCGGCCGCATGGGGTTGCGGCTGCCCGTGCGCAGGTAGGCGGTCGAGGTCTCCAGGAAGCGCGCGAGGTGCACGACGAGGTCCTGCACGGTCCATCCCGGACGTGTCGGCACCTCGGCGGCCGGATCCGCGTCGGCCACCGCCTTGCGGAACATCTCCGCCTGCTCGACGAACACAGCGGTCCACCGCTGTGCCGTCCACCCCGTCTGCACCATGAGCGACATCGTGCCCGAAACAGTCCGCGCACGAGCGGGGAACCGGCGATGATGTGGCTGCGTCGCAGTGATCGAGGACCAACAGGGGGTGTGCGATGTTCGGCGTTGAGCCAGAACTGCTGCGCAACGCGTCCAAGGAGTTCGGCAACGGCTCCGACGCGGTGCGCGAGGCAGCGGAGTTGATCTCGATGCTCAAGCTCGACGCCGGTGCGCTCGGCGAGGTCGACGCGGCCGCTGAGTTCGCGGACGCACTGTCCAAATTCGTCGGAACACACGCCCAGGACCTCCAGCGCGGCTCCGCGTGGATCACCGACGCCGCCGAGGGGCTCGTGTCGAACGCCGACGCCTACCAGCGCACGGACGACAACCACGCCTCGGTGCTGACGAAGCTCTTCCAGGGACTTGGGGGCGGCAAGTGAGCTACACGGATCCGGAGAGCCTCTACGGCAAGCTCGCGTCCGGTGACGTCAGCCGCATCGCTGCCGCCGCCGACCCGATCACGGGTGCGATCAGCGCGGTCGGCCGCGCCGGGGACACCGTGGCCAAGGGCGGCAAGACGGCGGTGAGCAGCTGGGTCGGCGACGCCTCCGGCAAGTTCGCCGCGCGCGCCGAGCTTTCCGTGAACGCCGCGAAGGCCGCGGCGCAGCGACTTGGCGCGGGTGCCGACATCGTTCAGGCCGCATCCCGTGCCTACGGCCAGATGCGTGGTGCCGCAGACCAGGCGATCAACGTGTGGCGCAGCCGTCCGCCGGGTCTCGACGAGGAGCAGACCCGCACGCTCGCGAACCAGGTCAACGACTCCCTGAACAAGGTGAAGTCGGGTTACGACAACGTGCTCCGGTCCTACGCGGGTGCGCTCACCAAGATTCCGCCCGGCTTCGAGGAGTCCGCCCGAACGGACTGCGGCTGGGATCGCGCCGCCCAGCGCGCCGGTGGCGGCGGAGCGCTACCTCCTGTGCCACCGCCCGGTACCGACCCGAAAACCGTCGCCGCCTGGTGGAAGTCGCTCAGCGCGGACCAGCAGAAGGCGTTGCTGGAAACCAAGTTCCAGGAGCTCGGCCAGCTTCCCGGCCTGCCGGCGGAAGCGCTGGACAAGGCGAACCGCCTCCGAGTCGCCGATGACATGAAGCGGTTCAACGACCAGAAGACGGCGCTGGACCAGCAGCTCGCGGACCGCGCTCGTGAACTGGGCGTCGACCCGAAGTCGTCGGAGGGCCAGCGGGCGCTGCGCAACGACCCGCAGGGGTCGCAACTGATGGCCCAGTACGACGACGCCGCACGCCGCGCCCACAACGCGGAGATGGCGAACAAGTCGTTGATCATGGCCGGCGACGAGGTCGAGAAGAACGGCAAGCAGGCCTTCATCCTCGCCTACAGTCCGGACGGTCCTGGTGGCAAGGAGGGCACCATGGCCATCGCGTTCGGCAACCCGGACACCGCCAAGAACCTCGCCGTCTGCGTGCCGGGGACGACTTCGGATCTCGAAGGCGGCTTCAGCATGTCGCAGGCCGCGAACCTCAGCAACGCGATGGGCAAGGACGGCGCCGCGATCCAGTGGCTCGGCTACGACGCCCCGGCGGCGGCACTGGGCCAGGTCAACGACCCGGCCCAGGCGATCGAGGGCGGCAAGCTCCTCGCGCAGGACGTCGCGAACTACCGCGCGGTCAACCCCAACGCGCACGTCACGGTGATCGGCCACAGCTACGGCAGCACGGTCGTCGGCTACTCCGCGATGGACAACGGGCTCAAGGCCGACGACATCGCGTTCGTCGGGTCTCCGGGCGTCGGCGCGTCCAACGTCAACCAGCTCGGACCGGGCGCCGGGCACGTGTACGTCGGTGGCACCGAGCACGACCCGGTCATCCAGGGCACCAGTGGCGACTGGTTCACCAAGGACGGGTCGTCGACCGGCCCGTACGACGCGTCGTTCGGCGCGAAGCAGTTCGGCACCTCCGGCGAGACCTGGGTGGGAGAAGCGCACTCCTCCTACTACGACAAGGACTCCGAGTCGCTGGGCAACCTGGCGAAGATCGCGACCGGCCACGGCGGCGATGTGACCGAGCAGCGGTGGCAGGACTCGCCGGTGCCGGTCGAGGTGCCCGGTTCGAACCTGCCGGGTGTCGGCCCGGTCATCGACTGGGGTGTCAACACGGGCAAGGAAGTCGTCGACATCGGCGAGGACGTCTGGCGCGGTGGTGGCCAGGTGGTCGACGACATCTCGAAGGGCAACTGGGGTGACGCGGGCCGCCATGCGGTCGGCACGGTCGGTGAGGTCGCCAGCGACGTGGGTGATTTCGCGATCGACACCGTGGGCAACGTCGGTGAGCTCGGGCGGGACGTCTACGAGGGCGGCAAGGCTGTCGTTGAGGGTGGCGTCGAGGTTGTGAAGGACGTTGGTGGCGCCATCTCGGACGGTGCGAAGTCCGTTTACGACAACACGATCGGCTCGTGGTTCTAGAAGCGGACGATCGGCAGCAGGGCGGAGATGTCGGCTCGGGTGCCTGAGGCGGTGACCCGAGCGCCGTCCAGCGCCTCGGACCAGTCGAGGGTGCCGGTGGCCAGTTCGAGCCACGTGCGGGCGTCGGTTTCGATGACGTTCGGGGGCGTGCCGCGGGTGTGACGCGGGCCCTCGACGCACTGCACGGCGGCGAACGGCGGGACTCGGACCTCTACGCTGCGGCCCGGTGCGATGTGTTCGAGGGTGCGCAGGCTGAGGCGGACGGCGGCGGCCAGGGCTGGGCGTTCCGGCTGGTCGGCTGTGCCCTGGAGCCAAGGGAGCACGGCCTGCACGGCGGCTCGCATCTCGGCGGGGTCGACGGGCTTCGCTGGCACGTCGCCCACATTAGCGAAGCGGCAGCGGCGGTCCCTGAGCTGTTGGTATATCTGAACCGTGATCAGGAACTTCGCCGTCGTCGGTTCCGGGCAGGCGACGAGGGAGCGGTTGACGGCTGCTCTCGCGGCCGCGCCGGACATGGCGGTCTACCGGATCGGGCGCGGGGCTGACCCGTTGCCCGTGTCGGCGACCTTCGACCCGTCGGATCAGCCGGGGTGCCGGAGTCTGCTGGACTGGTTCGAGCGCGGGGCGCCGTCGGGTGCGGTGTTGCTGGTGGACGACTGGGCGTTGTGCGTGGAGTTCGACGCGGACCTGGACCGCAGTGTCGGGTGGATCGCGGCGTTCGGGCCGGCGCGGGGTGTGCAGGTCGTCGTCACGGCGCGGAAGTGGGCGGATCTGCCGGAAGGGCTGAAGCGCCACCTGCATGGCGAGGCCGCGGACTTCCTGGGGCTGCACGGGATCGAAACCGATCTGAGCAACAAGTACGAGCGGCGTGACCTCAAGGCGGCTGTGGGCCACGACGAGCGCGGCTGGCCGGTGTACCTGCACATAGACGTCGACGGCGACGGTTACTCGGGCACGTACCTCGGGCCGGCGGCGCAACGGGAGCAGAAGCTGCTCGCCGCGTTGCTGGGGCTCATGGTCACGCACTCGTCGACGGATCTGAACATCTGCTGCTTCGACCCCAAGAACACCGGTGTGTTCGACGGTCTGGACGCGGCACCACACGTCACCTTCAGCCTCAACGGCGACACGACGAACGAGGTCCTCGAACGGTTCCGGGTCGGCCTCGAAGGCGAGCTCAACCGACGACAGCAGCTCGTGCACAACGCCGACGGCTGCCGCAACTTCCACGACTACCGCGAAAAGCAGCGTGCGGGCGCGAACCTCGACCCGCTGCCCGCCCTGCTGGTCTGCGTGGACAGCGCCGAAGTGCTGATGGAACGGTTGCCCCGCTTCAAGGACACCCTGGACGCCCTCGTCAGCGCCGGCCGCGTCATGGGCGTCTACCTGTTGTTCTCCGGCGAGACCTTCCCGGAGCAGCTGCGGGCGAGAATGCCGGAGTGGCCGTCCGGAGTGCCGCCGTTCGACCTCGAGGAATGGGTCGACGTGCTGCCGGGGGCGCTGGCCGGTTCCAGCCCGCCCGCACACCAGATCGCCCTGCCGTCGCTGCACGCGAACCAGGTCGGGCTCACGCTCGACATGCTGCCTCCGGGCGCGATTGGCGTGGTGGACAAGCCTTTCCAGCAACGGCGCGACGTCATCGTTCCCGCGTTCACCGAGCAGGGCCGCTACGGCGCGATCGTCGGCAAACCCGGCACCGGCAAGAGCACTGCCCTGCGCACGCTGGCGACGGTTCTCGGTGACGAGCTGCCGAACTACCAGCTGCTCGACGGTCCCGGCGAACCGCTGGACCCGGAACGCCACATCGTCGTGACGGCGCGGTCGTGGGACCAGGTGCCCGCGTTCATCCGGCAGAGCCTGGGTTTCGCGATCGAGTTCCGGCTGGACGACCCTGCCACCTCGTTGCTCGGCAAGCAGCAGGCCGCGCTGGTCCCGGACCTGCCCGGCTTCGGTCTCACGCTGCCGGACGGGCTCCAGTCGCAGATCGCGATGCCGTGACCCATCGAGCACTGGTCGGGCCCGCGGCTCTCGTGGCGCCACGAACCCCTGCGGGACAAGGGGTTTATCGCATCGGACGCGGCGAGTCGCAGGCCGCGGTCAGCTTCGACCCCGCCGACGAACGCCGCCGCCAGAACCTGCTGACCTGGTTCGAACGCGGCGGCGAGCCCGGTGCCACGTTGCTGATCGACGACTGGAAGCTGTGCACGGACAACGATCCCGGGCTCGCCGACGCCGTCCGGTGGATCAGCACGACCGCGCGCGACGTCCAGGTGGTGATCACCGCCCGCGTGCTCGGCGATCTTCCCGAACGCGTCCGCCTGCGGGTCGAGGTCCTGGATTTCCTGGCGTTGCACGGAATCCACGAGTTCAGCAAGACCCTGGCGTGGAAGGGCAGGTGGTGGAAGGTCCCGATCGGCGTCGACAGCGCGGGCGAACCGGTCGTCGTCGAGCTGACCCACTTCGTCGACGGCAAGTGGCGCACGGGAAAGCACTTGAGCGCCACCGAGCGCGGTGCGTTCCGAAGTCTGGTGCTGGGCTTGATGACCACGCACTCGCCCAGGTTGTTCCAGACGATCTTCATCGACGCCCACGACACGGACACGTTCGACGGCCTCGACCAGGCACCGCACGTGCTGGCCCATCACCGTGACGCGGCGAAGAATCCCGCGCGGATCGCGGACGTGTTGCTGGCAGAGTCGGAACGCCGGCTGGAGGTCGTCGGCAACACCTGGACGATCTTCCACCACCGCGGCTTCGACCAGGTGCTGCCGCAGCTTCTGGTCTGCGTCAACGGGTTCGAGGATCTCCAAGCCGCGGATCCGTCGTTCGCCAACGACCTCGCGCTCGTCGCCAAGGAGGTCGGCAAGTCAGGAATCCAACTGCTGCTCGACGGCGAGCACGCGCTGACGGACGAGCGGATCGGCGGCACTCCGCCCGCGAACCTCGAAGAGCTCGCGTTCTCGTTGCCACCCCTGATGAACCAGCCCGAGCCACCGCCGGACTTCCACACGCTGCACGAGATGCCGACGCACTCGTGGCGACCACGTCCTGTCGCCCTGCAGTACCGCGCTCCGGTGGGTGCCGACGAGTACGGGCAGCCGGTGGAGGTCGACCTCAAGTCCACCCACCTGCAGGACGGGATGGGTCCGCACGGCGAAGTTGTCGCACCGCCCGAACAACGCGCCAACGCCTTGCGCTCGCTGATCCTCGGCCAACTGCTCCGGCACTCACCGGACGACCTGCGGGTCATGTTCGTCGGCGAGTCCATCGGCCTCGACGACGTGCCGCACGCGTGGCACGGAGACCTGCTCAACGATCTTGAGCGACGCACCAGGACGTTGGCGGAGCACGGTCACCGCACGACCTGGGACTACCGAGCAGCCAAGCCCGCAGGTGCACAACCGTTGCCAGAGTTGCTCATCTGCGTGAACGGAAAGACAGACCCGGAGTTCCTCGCTGTGCTGCCGACGCTCAGCGAGGCAGGTCGCAACTACGGCCAGCACCTGCTGCTCGCCGGCTCGAAGCCCTGCGACCTGCCGGGTGTCTCGCTTTCGTACCGGCTGGAACTCACCGATCGAGGCTGGACCCGCAAGATCGGCAGGTCGGTGGAGAGCTTCGTGCTCCCCACCGACCTCGACGAGGTGAAACTCTAGGAGCGGCGCAGCTTCCGTTGTGCGTCGTAGAGGTTGCGCGGCGTCACGTCGTTGGTGCCGTAGAGCTCCAGCCGCGAGTTCAACGCACCGGTGAAGTCCGGCTTGTCGATCTGACCGAAGTCGCGCACCTCGGAGATCGCCACGGTCGCGCTGCACGGCGCCACCTGGTCGATCCGCACGTTGCCCGCACGCTGGTTCGTGACCGTGACGTTCCAGTGCGCGAACCTGGCTCCGTACAACGGACCCGCGTTGGCACTACCGCCGTGCGCACCGACGTTGTTGATGGTGATCTCGGTGCGGACGTTGCCGAACGGCAGACCGCGGTGCGTGTCGAACACGTCGTGGTCCATGCGGCCACGGGTCCAGACGTTGCCGCACGACAGGCCTTCGACGTTCAGGCCGTGGTTGCCCGCACCGGCCTGCGACGGCTCGGACGGCGCCTCGATCACGAACCCGTCGGTCAGGTTGTCGTGCGACTGCTCGCGCGTCGCGTACGCGTGGTGGTGGCCACGGCCGGAGACCCGCGTGTTCAGCAGCGAGATTCCCTTGGAGGACACCAACAGGAACCCGTTGTCGACGTCCTGCACGTGCACGTCGTCGGCCCAGCAGTCCCACGCGCACTGGAACGCGACACCGTTGTACCCCTTGTCCTGCAAGTGCTTCGGCGTCGGCACCTTGAACATCTCGATCTTGATGCCCTCGACGCCCGCGCCCGTGACGACCGGCGCCATCGTGGTCAGGCGGGCCTTCCACTCGGGGCGGATCTCCAGCGGCAACGGCTGCGCGAGCTTGACCCTGTTGCCCCGCACCCATTCGACCTTCACCGGCCACAGGAACGGGAAGTACGACAGGAGCTTGTCCTTGTCGTCCCACTTGTACGTCGTCGTGCCTTCGACGTCACCGCACATGTGTTTGGGCAACGTGTACTTGTCGTCGTCCAGCCGCAGCAGCACGCGCTGACCGGCCCGCAGCGACCGTCCATTCTCGACGGTCACCACGAACGAGCCGCGCGCCGCCGAACCGGTGACGTTGGTCAGGGTCTTGCCGAGCTCCAGCTCGTTGCCCGTCCAGCCCTCGAAAGGCCACTTCTTCGCCTTGATCGCATCGACCAGCGGCTGGTAGCGGTCGCGGTGGCACACCCACACCAGACCGCCGGACCAGCTCCACGCCGAGTTCTCCGAGCCGTAGCGGCTGCGGTTGATGCCGACGATCTCCTCCAGCGAACGAGTCGCGTAGAAGGTCGTCTTCGCGCTGCCCGCGCCGCGCAGCACCACGTTGTCGTAGCCGATGCGGATGATGTCGTCGATCCGGTAGCGGCCCGGCGGCACGAAGACGGTGCCACCGCCCAACCTGCCCACGAACTCGATCGCCTTGTTGATCGCCACCGAGGCATCGGCCGAACCGTCGCGACGAGCGCCGAAGAACAGCACGTTCGCCAGGACCGGACGACGTGCGGGCCGCTCACCCGTCCGGTAGCCGGCGTAGGCGATGTTCGGGATCTGCGGGTGGTTGTAGGGGTTCTTCACGAACTCAGTCCACAGCGAAGCGGAGGCATCGGCGGAAGCCATGCCCGTCGTCGCTGACGTGCCGACCAGCGCGACCCCTGTAGCCAGCAGGAATCGCCGTCTGTCGATGTTCATTTCGCCGTCTCCAAGGGGTCTTGGCCACGGCGGCGGTGGTCAGATCAAACCAGAGATCAGGCGCCTGCGGAACGAACCGCTTCGGAGATCAGCTCGTCCACCTGGTGCATCATCCGGCGACCGTCGGTCGGGGTGAACGTGCTCCACGGCGGCTGACCGTTCGACGAACGGCGTTGCTGCAGGTAGCGACCCTCTTCGGTGTCGAAGAACGCGATCACGCGCTCGGGCCGGCAGCGCTTGCCGTACTTGTCCCGCGCGGCTGCCCCGAAGTTCCCGGTGTGCACGATCCCGGTGAACATCTTCACCAGCGCCTTGGCGTCGTCCTCGCGCAGCCCGACACCCCGGAACGCGGCCTCCATCGACTTCGGCGAGCCGTCGGTCTGGGAGATCGCTTTCTCGATGTCCTCGCTGGGCATCGTCACGGAAAGCCCTGTTCCGGCGGGGTGCGACGGCAGCACGGACAGCACCGCCGAGGCGAGTCCGGAGCCCGCCCACGGCTGGAACGTCAGCTGCGTGTCCCGCAACGTCGCCAGTGCGCCCCAGTCACCGTTCGCAACGGCGAGGACGCGCAGGCTGTGGCCGAGCCAGAGGCGGCCGTCCGCCTCCCGCTCGGGCTTCACGAACATCCGCAGCAACCCGTCCAGCTCGGACGAGAGACCGCGCGAGTTGCCCAGGCGCCGGTAGTCCAACTGCTGGTAGACGCGGTTCTCGAGCTGAATGCGCTCGTCCCGCGTCTTACCGGGCGTGGGAACTTTCAGAACGAGCGGCATCGGGCCGACGTTCATCCGTTCCCACACCACGTCGAACTCCTCGGCGGAGAGAGTGATCGGCTCCCTCTCCGCCGGTGCGCCGAACAGGCTCACTCCGAGAAGCCTCCGATGACCGGAGGCGCGACCATGCGCTCGTCGCCGAACACGTCGTCGGTCTCGACCAGGTAGTCGGCCGCCTTGTGCTCGAGGTCTTCCTCGCCCTCGCCCTTCTGGCCGTGCGCGCCACCGGCACCGGCGGCACCAGCGGCGCCACCCTTGCCACCGGTTCCGGCACCCATGGCACCGCCGCGCATGCCCTCAGGACCAGCGCCCATGCCCATGGCACCGGGCTTCATCGCGCCCTGCTGACCAGACGCGCCGAGCGAGCCGGACATCGGGCCGAACGCCTTGCCGCCACCGAGCTGACCACCGCGAACGCCACCGGGGCCACCACCGCCGCGGACACCGGTGGTGCCGCTCGTGGTCGGCCGGGTGAACACCGGACCACCGGTGACCGGGGTCGGCGTCGGAGTGGGCGTCGGGGTCGGGAGGTTCGTGGGCGGCTGGACCGGCGGCGTCGGCGTGGGCGTCGGCGGCTGCGTCCACGACGTGTGCGTGGTGTCGGTGGGCGGCGGCGTCCAGGTCTGCTGCTGGCCCGTCGTCGTCGACGTGGAGGACGTCGAGGTCGTGCCGGTGTGGCCCGACGGCGAGTACGGACCCGTGGACGTGTAGCCGACCCGCGTGTTCTCCGTGCCGGTGTTGGCCGGCGGAGGCGTGTCGATCACGACCTTCGGCGGCTCCGGGAACTCGCCGAGCGTCGAGGAGTTCCAGCGGCTGTCCGACTGGTAGTCCTCCATGACCTTGACGGCCTGGGCCGCGGCGTTGTCCGCGGCGGCTTCCTGCTTCTCGTGGTCCATCTGCTGGCCCACGACGTGCGCCATGCCGACAGGACCGGTGAGCACGCCGAGCCCGACGTCGAGGAGGCCGGGCTTCTCGGTGGTGACCGGGACGGGCTCCGGCATCTTCTTGCGCGCGTCGGCGATGAACTCGCCCTGCAGGCGCGCCGAGCTCTCCATGGTGCCGGAGCCCTTTTCGGCGAACCCGGCCCACTCGGCGAGAGGCGACAGCGCCGCGCCAGCGGCATCGGCGGCGTCGGACTCCCAGCCGGCACCCATCTTGGCGAGCGCTGCGTGGAGGTCGCCGTCGATCTGCGCGAGCGTGTCCTTGATCGTCTTCCAGCCCTGCTCCACCGGGATGGACGCGGAGACGCCGGGACCGGAGTTGATCATCTTGTAGAGCTCGGGGTGGTCGTACCCCTGGTAACGGTGGTCAGTCATCGGTCAGCCCCCTCTCAGCCCAGGTCCCGCTGGTGCTTGCCCCACATGGCCGTGTTGTCGCCCTCGACCTTGCGGTACTGCTCCTCGATCATCTTGAGCTGGTCGACCACGCCGGCGATCTGCTCGCGGTAGATCCGCAGCGCCGCGAGCGCCTTGCCGGAGGTCTGCTCGTTGAACGCCTTCGACGTCTCGCTGCTGATCGGGTCTTGTGCCCAGGGTTTCGTGGGCAGCTGGTCGAGAGCACGCTTGATCTTGGTGTCGAACTCGTCGAGCGCGTGTTGGAAGGCCTTTCTGGCCTCGGGAATGGCAGACGGGTCCACCTTCAGCTTGCGCTGACCGAACTCCGGGGGCGTGGACACGCCACCGCCACCACCATCCGCGAGATACACGGCACACCCTCCTCAGATACGGCCCCCCAGTGATGGGCCGCGTGTGCATTTGGGACGACTTTAGCTCTGATGCATGACGTGAGTGACCGGTTCCCGGTACAAGGGGAGTACTTCTACTCACTTCGTCGCGAGCGCGGTTCCCACAACTTCCGCCAGTGCGTTGACCTTCTTGCAGGCACCGTCCAATGCGGAGTCCTTGCCGAACGGTGCGTTCACCTCGACCAGCAGCAACTGCCCGTCGTGGACGTCGAGGTAGATCTCGCACTGCGGAGAGCCGGTGCCCTGCGTCTTGCCCTTGCCGAGGTAGGCGGGGTAACCGGCGACCTTGAGCTCCGTGAGTTCCCTCTCCTTGCCCTCGGTGCTCTTCAGCCTGTCCGCACCGCCGTTGACGATCGTGTTGATGCTCCAGTTGTAGGCGGTGTCCTCGTAGCCCACACCGCACGCCTTTGCACCGTCGCCGTAGTCGGCGTCCGCGGAGACCGACCCCGCACTGCGGATGCCGAGCGTCGTCTTCGCCTTGGGAGTGACCAGCGAGCAGGGGTCGAGGGTCTTCATGTCGACGGCCTTGGGCCTGTCCACGGGGGCAGAACCGGCAGAAGTTCCGGTCGTCGGTGTCGGGTTGCCCGCGGAGGGGGTTCCTTTTTCGGTTGTTGAACACCCGGTCAGGACCGCTGCCAGCACGAACGGGACGACAAGTCGACGCATGCGGGCCAACGTAGTCGATCGCCAGGCACGGAGTGTCGCGATTGATGTGTCCCGCGTCACCCATAAGGCGCATTGCCGGTGACCTCACAAAAAGGAAACCTTCTTTACGATACCCCGAAGCGCCGCCGCCCCGATGCGTCGAGGAGCGACATGCTGCGCAACCGACCACTACCGACACTGGTCGTGGCGGCAGTGGGTCTGGCCCTGTTCGTGCCAGGTACCTCAGCCAACGCGGGCCCCGTGCCCGGCACGGGAGCGGCGCTCAAGGTGGCCGCCAGCCCCGGATCCGTGTCCACCATCCCCGACTGGCGGATGCAGACTTCCAAGACCGCCACCCAGGCCGGGGACGTGATCTCCGGGACGGGCTATTCGGACTCCGGATGGCTCACCGTGCCCAAGCGGTCCACGGTCATGGCCGGACTGATCGCGAACAACAAGTACGGCGACGTCAACTACTCGGACAACCTGAAGAAGGCCCAGCGCGCCGACTTCCAGGTGCCGTGGTGGTACCGCAAGGTCTTCCAGGCCGACCCGCAGCCGGGCGTCAACACGTTCCTCAAGCTCAACGGCGGCATCATCTCCCGCGGTGAGATCTGGCTGAACGGCAAGAAGATCGCGGGCAGCGAGACGGTCGTCGGCGCCTACCCGACCTACGAGTTCAACGTCACCAGCCTGCTCAAGAAGGGTGACAACGCGCTCGCGATCAAGGCGTCCGCGGCGGACCCGGCCAAGGACCTGGTGATCCACTTCATCGACTGGTCCCAGCTCCCGCCCGACCGCAACCAGGGCATCTTCCGCGACGTCGACCTGGTCGCGAGCGGCCCGGTCTCGTTGCGCGGCCTGAACGTCACGACCGACCTGCCGCTGCCGAACCTGAACAGCGCCACGGTCACCGTGAAGGTCGACGCGCGCAACAACACTGGCAGCGCGGTCACCACGACTGTCGCCGGCAGCGCGGCAGGCCAGAACTACAGCCAGAACGTGAGCCTGGCCGCGAACGAGACCAAGACCGTCACGTTCACGCTGAACGTCACCAACCCGCAGGTCTGGTGGCCGTACCAGATGGGCGCGCAGCCGCTGTACGACGCGACGGCGACCGCGACCGTGGCGAGCGCGAAGTCGGACGAGCAGAAGACGACGTTCGGCATCCGCGAGGTCACCTCGAAGATGGTCAGCGGCAACATCCAGTACCAGATCAACGGCAAGCCGATCCTGATCCGCGGTGGCGGCTGGTCTTCCGACCTCTTCCTGCGCACCAACGTGCAGAAGATCGCCGACGAGCTGCTGCTGACGAAGTCCATGGGCCTCAACACGATCCGTCTCGAGGGCAAGCCCGAGAACGACGAGATCTACGACATGGCCGACCGCATGGGCATCCTGATCATGACGGGCTGGGAGTGCTGCTCGAAGTGGCAGGGCACCGGCAGCTTCTCCGCCGAGGACAAGCGGGTCGCCGGCGAGTCCGCCGAGGGCGAGGCCAAGCGGATTCGCAACCACCCCAGCGTGTTCACGTTCCTGATCGGCTCGGACGAGGCCCCGGTGGCCGCGGTCGAGAAGATCTACCTGGACGCGTTGAAGCGGGCGAACTGGCAGACGCCGATCGTCACCGCGGCCGCGCGCCGCAGCTCTCCGCAGCTCGGTGACTCGGGCATGAAGATGGACGGCCCGTACTGGTGGGAGCCGCCGGTCTACTGGTACAACAACCAAAAGGGCGGTTCAGCGGGCTTCGCGTCGGAGATCGGTCCCGGTCTCGCGATCCCGGAGATGGACGAGCTCAAGAAGTTCATGAGCCAGGCCGAGATCAACAAGCTGACCGACTACAACGCGTCGCAGTACCACCTGTCGCCGTCGGGCAACTTCAGCAAGATCGGCATCTGGGGCACGGCGCTCGACAACCGGTACGGCAAGCCGTCCAACGTGGACGACTTCGTCAAGAAGTCCCAGCTGCAGCAGTACGAGACGAACCGCGCGCAGTTCGAGGCGTTCGGCCGCGACTTCTCCGACACCGGCGCGAACCAGGCGCAGGGCGTCATCTACTGGATGCAGAACGACCCGTGGCCCAAGCTGTACTGGCACCTCTACAACTACAACCTCGCGACCGCGGGTTCGTACTTCGGTGCCAAGACGGCGAACAAGGCCCTGCACGCGCAGTACTCCTACGACGACAAGTCGCTCGCCGTCGTGAACATGGGTCTGCAGGCGCAGGAAGGCCTGAGCCTCCAGGTGACCGTCTTCAACTCCGACGGCACGCAGAAGGCGAACGAGACGCGTTCCGTTCCGGCCAAGGCCAACGGTTCCGTGAAGGTCGGCACCCTGCCGCAGCCGTCGGGCCTGTCCACCGCGTACTTCGTGCGGTTGCTGCTCAAGGACGCGTCCGGCAAGGAGATCGACCGCAACGTGTACTGGCTGTCCACGAAGGCGGACACGCTGAACTACAACGGTGGCGACTGGTGGTACACGCCGCAGTCCGCGTACACGGACCTGAAGTCGCTGAGCTCGTTGAAGGCTGGCCAGGTGTCGGTGTCCACTGCCACCACGCCGGGCACGGACGGCAGGCAGGCCACGCACGTGACCATCAAGAACACCGGCACTTCCGTGGCGTTCTTCCTGCGGGCGTCGCTGCGCAAGGGCACGGGTGGCGCCGAGGTGCTCCCGGTCGACTGGACGGACAACTACATCACGTTGTTCCCCGGTGAGACCCAGACGATCAGGGCCGAGTACCGCGCGTCCGACCTGGGCGGTGCCCAGCCGGTCGTGGAGGTCTCCGGCCACAACGTGAGCAAGCGCTAGTCCCTGCAACGCAAACGGCCGCCGGGGAGACCCGGCGGCCGTTTCGCGTTCTACAGGTCTCCACGCAGGAGGCTGTCGATGTTCTCGGGTGGTCCTGGCCGGGCGAAGAACCAGCCCTGGCCCGTGTCACAGCCCAGACGCAACAGGCGCGCGGACTGAGCCGGCGTCTCCACGCCCTCGGCCGTCACACCCAGACCCAGAGCGTGTGCCAGCTGCACGAGGGTGGCCACGATCTGCGAGTCGACCGGGTCTTCCTCGGTCTCGGCGCGCAGGCCCTCCATGAACGAGCCGGCGATCTTCAGCTCGTGCACGGGCAGGTGCTTGAGGTACGCCAGGTTCGAGTACCCCGTGCCGAAGTCGTCGATCGCGATGCGCACGCCCATGTCGCACAACGCCCGCAGCGCTTCGAGCGGCTCGTCGGCGGTGCCCATGATCGCCGACTCGGTGAGCTCCAGCTGCAGGTGGTGCGGCGGCAGCGCACACTCGTCGAGGATGCGCTTCACGTCGCGCACCAGCTCCGGGTCGCGCGACTGGCGCACGGCGAGGTTCACCGACACGAACGGGGCCGCGTCGCCGAACTCCTCCAGCCAGCGCCGCGCCTCCTCGCACGCCTTGCGCAGCACCCACCGTCCCAACGGGACGATCAGACCGGTCTCCTCGGCCAGCTCGATGAACCGGTCCGGCGCGAGCCGCCCGAACTCCGGGTGCTGCCAGCGCACCAACGCCTCGACGCCGGTGACCGTCGAGTCCTCCAGGCGCACCAGCGGCTGGTACTCGACGTAGAACTCGCCGCGCTCCAACGCACGGGGCATGGTGGCCGACAGCGTGAAGCGAGCCACTTCGCGGGCGTTGCGCTCCGGGTCGTACAACGCCCAGCGCGCCTTGCCGTCCGCCTTGGCCCAGTACAGCGTGATGTCCGCGTCGCGCATCAGGTCGGCCGACGTCGTGCCGGACAGCTGCCGTTCGACGATGCCGATGGACGCCGACACCGACAGCTCGTGGCCCGCGATGCGGATCGGCGCCTCCAGCTCGGTCAGCACCCGGTCCGCCACGTCGACGATGTCCTGCTCGCCGGTCGACCCCTCCACGAGGATCACGAACTCGTCGCCGCCCATGCGCGCGACGAGCTTGCCCTCGCCGGAAACGCTGTGATCAAGCCGGCGGCCGACCTCGACGAGGAGCTGATCTCCTATGTCGTGGCCCAGCGAATCGTTGATGACCTTGAAGCCGTCCAGGTCCAGATAGCAAAGGCCCGCGCGCACGTGCTTGGCCCGGTTGTTGAAGACGCGCCCGAGCCGTTCGAGGAAGAGCGCGCGGTTCGGCAGACCGGTCAGCGGGTCGTGCAACGCCTGGTAGCGCAGGCGGTTCTGCAGCAGGTGGCGATCGGTGACGTCCTCGATCATCGCGACCTGGTACTGCGGCTCGCCGTGGTCGTCGCGGACCAGCGACAACGTCAGGTGCGTCCACACCTGCTCGCCGTCGGCCCGGTGGAAGCGCTTCTCGGCGCGGTAGTGGTCGCACTCGCCCGCGATGAGCTGGTCGTAGAGCCGCCACACGCTGCCCGCGTCCTCGGGGTGCATGAGGTCGCGCACATTGTACTGGCGCATCTCCTCGACGCTGAACCCGAGCATGTCCTGCAGGGCCTGGTTGACGTCCAGTATCCGGCCCTCGATGTCCGCGATGCCGATGCCGATCGCGGCCTCGGTGAACATCGCGCGGAACCGGGCCTCCGACGCCCGCAGCATCGCTTCCGCCTGGTCGCGGGCGTCCAGGACGGCCGCCCTGATCGCCTCCTGCTCGGCGAGCGTGCGTTCCCGCAGCGCACGGGCGTAGCCGGCGGCCAGCGCGCCCTGCAGAGCCGCGAGCCGCGACAGCAGCCGTTCGTCGCCGGGGAAGCCGAGCTCGGCCAGCAGGTCGTCGCCGAGCAGCTGGATCGTGCGGCCCAGCGTGTCCGTGCCGGTGAAGTGCGCGTCGACCAGCTTCGAACCGATCTCGTAGCCGGGTGCGGTGCGGAACGGGCTGGCGAACAGGGCTTCGACGAGCGTCTCGGTGAGGTCCTGGAGGTGCTGCGCGACCTCGGCCCGCGTCATGGGCACGTAGCTCGACCCGATGACGGCCGTGGCCCAGCTGCGCGCGAACGACTCGGCTCCGGCCAGAACGGCCGGGTCCAAAGGAGAGCGGTCCTCACGCAAACGCTGGTCTACCCGTTCGGTCATCTGCTCGGCCCTAACGCCACGAACGCGCAGCATACGGGCGGTCGCCCTGCGGAGTCATCTCTAAGCCTTTCGGCCTACCGCGCCGAACCCAGGGAACCGGCTGTGCGCGGCGCCGTCGTCGTCCTGAGCCTCCGGGTGCCACGTCGGCAGGCGCGCCACACCGGGTTCCACCAGGTCGAATCCGTGGAACAACTTCGTGAACTCCGCGCTGTTGCGCAACGTCGTCCGCGTGACGCCCCGCTCGTAGACACGGCGGGCCGCGCGGATCTCCGGCGTTTCCTCGTCCGCCTCGAAGCCGGCGTGGGACAGCGCGAGGAAGCTGCCGGGAGCGAGCCGGTCGCGGTAGCCCGCGAGGATGCCCAGCGGATCGTCGTCGTCCGGGACGAAGTGCAGCAGCGCGATCATCAGCACCGCGATCGGCCGGTCGAAGTCGAGCAGGTCGTTGACCTCGGGAGAGGCGAGCACCGCCGCCGGATCGCGCACGTCGGCCTGCAGCACGCTCACCCGCGGGTTGCCGTCGAGCAGCGAGCGGCTGTGCGCGACCGCGACCGGGTCCAGGTCGACGTAGACGACCCTGGTGGCCGGGTCGACGGCCTGGGCGATCTCGTGGACGTTGCCCACCGTCGGAATGCCGGAACCCAGGTCGAGGAACTGCCGGACGCCCCTGCCCAGCAGGTAGCGCACGGCCCGCCGGAGGAACGCGCGGTGCTGGAGGGCGCCGGTGCGAACCTCGGGCATCATCTCGAGGGTCTTCTGGGCGACTTCCCGATCGGCGGCGAAGTTGTGCGCGCCACCTAACAGGTAGTCGTAGACGCGCGCGACACTCGGACGTTCCAGGTCGATGTCCCCCGGCGCCCAGTTCGGCCGCTCCACCTGCTCACCCCATCCGCGTTCGGAGCCGTTCCCGCCCATCATGCACCCGCCGCTTGGCAGAATGCCGATCTCGTGAGGTTCCTGTTAGGCGACGCCGAGCGCAAGCACCGCCGCGCCAGAAGTTTGCTGCTTCCGACCATTCTCGCGTCGGTGTGCGCGTTCGTGCTGGTCGGTGGTGTCCTGCTGCTCATCGACCCCGGCGCTCCCAAGCACGAGGCCATCAAGACCGGCGGCCTCGCGGGCGGCGCGATCGTGGCGCTCTACGCGTTGTGGCTCAACGACCGGCGCCGCAGGGTCGAGGAGGCCCGCCAGGAGCTCGAGAGCCAGCGCATCGAGCACGACAGGTCACGTGTGGCCGACGAACGGTTCGCGCGCGCTGTGGAGCTTCTGGGCCACGATGCGGCCCAGGTTCGCGTGGGCGCGATGCACGCGCTCGCCGGGCTGGCGAAGTCGCGCCCGGAGTACACGCAGACCGTGCTCGACATCCTCTGCGCCTACCTGCGCCGGCCGTACCGGCGCGTGGTGGACATCGAGGAGCTCGACGACGAGCAGAACGAGATCGAGTTGGAGGTCCGGCTCACGTCGCAGCGGCTGATCGAGGACCTGCTGCCGCGGATCGAGGAGAAGAACCCGGTCAAGTACGACCTCAACCTCACGAAGGCCCACCTGCACTACATGGACCTCTCGTACCGGCACGTCGGCGACCTCGTCCTGCGGGTCGCGCACCTCAACGAGGCCAACGCGTTTCACCACATGGTGATCCACGGCGACGTCTACCTCACCGAGGCCGAGGTCAACGGCCGCTTCTACATGCACCACACCGAGTTCCGCGGCAAGGCGTGGTTCAGCCGGTTCAAGGCGCGCGGGCTCGCGGTGATGACCGAGTCGAAGTTCCAGGCCGAGACCAAGTTCACGGGCTCGGAGTGGGCGGACGTGAAGGCCGAGGGCTGCACGTTCACGGTCACACCGGAACTGCCGGAAGCCTGGAGGAACTGACGTGAAGTGGGCACTCGCGGTGGTGATGGCCGCTGTCGTCACGGCCGCCACCTCCGTTCTGCTGTGGTGGTTCAAGGCCCCGCCGGTCGAAATCGTGAAGACCGCCGGCGTCGCGGGTGGCGCGATCGTCGCGCTGTACGCGTTGTGGCTCAACGATCGCAAGCACTTCCTGGAGAGCGAGAAGGTCGCCGACGAGCGGTTCGCACGCTCGGTCGAGCTGCTGGGCAACGAGGCCGACCAGGTGCGGGTGGGCGCGATGCACTCGTTGGCGTGGCTCGCGAAGTCGACTCCGCGCTACCGGCAGACCGTGCTCGACGTGCTGTGCGCGTACCTGCGCCGCCCGTTCGACCATCCCGCCCACCTGGCCAAGCCGGAAGACCCGGACCAGGACTTCACCGCGAAGGTGTCGCAGGAGACCAGGCTGGAGCACCAGGTGCGGCTGACCGCGCAACGGCTGATCAAGGACACGCTGTCGTGGGGGAAGAAGCGCAAGCACGAGCACTACGACCTGGACCTGACCGGCGCGAGCCTCGAGTACTTCTCGCTGGACGGCAGGCACGTCAACCGGTTCGTCGCCCGGCGCGCGCAGTTCTACGGCATCACGAACCTGCGCAACCTGCACGTGAAGCGCGTGACGCTCTTCTCCGGCGGCACCTTCCACGGCAGGTTGCAGCTGGCCAACGCGGAGTTCGAGCACGGGATCTCGTTCCAGGAGGTCGCCTTCCACGGCGAGGTGGAGCTCGGCAACGACTCGGACGGCATCTCGAAGGTCGGCAACTTCTTCCACCCGTCACCGAAACCGCCCACCGTGCAGAAGGGCGAGATGACAGTGCTGGAGGGCACCGAGTTCCGCGAGCCCGCGACCGGCTGGCGGCTAACCGGCAGCACGGAGGCGGCCGGACTTGGCCTCGCCGACCATGTCGAGCAGGACGCTCGCGGCGGCGCTGACCGTGTTGCCGGTGACCGCGACGGTCTCGGCGACGGGAAGGTCCCCGCGAAGGCCGACGAAGCACGCGTTGTCGGTCTTGACGGCGAAGGACTGCGGGACTAGCGCGACACCGAGGCCGAACCCGACGAAGTCCAGCAGCGAGTGCACGTCGTTGACCTCGACGGCGACGTGCCGCTCGACGCCGGCTGCCGCGAGGGTGCGGTCGACCTCGTCGCGCGTGCCCCAGTCGGCGTTGAAGTCGACGAACGGCAGCCCGGCGAGGTCGGCCAGCATCACGCTTTCTCTTGCAGCAAAAGGACTTCCGAGTGCGCACGCGAGCACCAGCGGCTCGGTGGCCAAAGTGGACACTCGCAGGTCGTCGGCCATCTTCGGCTGCCGGGTGACGAACGCGAGGTCGAGGCGGCCCGCGCGGACCTCCTCGACCAGCTCGGCGTTGCCGGACTGGCGCATCCTGATCTCCACGCCGGGGTGGATCTCGTGGAACCGCGCCAGCACCGCCGGCAGGTGCACCACGTGCAGGCACTGCAGGCTGCCGACGGACAACGTGCCGCGCAGCAGTCCCTGGACGGCGGCGACCGCGTCCCTGGCCGACTCGACGCTGCCCAACGCGCGACGTGCCTCGGGCAGCAACGCGCGGCCGGCCTGGGTCAGCTCGACCTGACGGGTCGTGCGCAGGAACAGCGGCGCGCCGAGCTCGACCTCCAGCGCACGGATCGACGCCGACAGACCTGACTGGGAGACGTGCATCCGGCGCGCGGCCCTCGTGAAATGGCATTCGTCGGCGACAACTACGAATCTCCTAAGTGCCTCCAGAGTAATGCCCTGACCTGCATAGATGTCCATCGGCCGCCTCCTCCTCTAGCAAATGTCCGACGCTGCCACTCGAAGCATGATCAACAGCACTTCGAACCTGGCGAGTGCGCACACGCAGAACCATCACCCCAAAGCTGAAAGCCTTGCACTGCAACAACTTTGACGCCGCAAGGGCCCAACGCAAGCCCAAGAATCAGCCAACCCCCAGGGCCCTACAGCGGTCCACTGCCGCCCCTACAGCGTAGGGGCGTAGGGCTAGCGATGTAGCGGCTCCAGACATCGCCTGAGCTGCGCTGTAGTCCCGTAGGGGGCTAGCTATGGGGTGGCACCATTCGTCTGCCTACAGCAAACCCACGTGCGTGTGGCCGCTATCCGTGCCTGCGACCCCCTACAGGCTGCAATTTGCAAGTCCACGAAACCGACGTGATCAAGGAGTAGTCTGGAGATCCGCTAGCACTCGGACCGCATGAGGTGAGAGTCCTGCCATGACCCCGAACCGTGGACGTGGCGCCTTGACCCCGAGTGAGCGCCGATGCGGAAACTGCGATACCCCCTTGGCCACGGACAACACGACTCTGATGTGCGGCCGCTGTCTCCGGGAATTTGGTGGACTTAATAAACCACCCGCCGGGTTGACAAGAGAGTTCTTTCTTACAGACGAGATGCGCGCAGCCTTCAACAGCCATCACATAGGAAGGATATTCAGGGCATATCGGCAGCACGAGCGTTTTCTGAAACTCCTCGGACGGCCCCTTAGTCAAGAAGAATTCGGCCGTTGGCTTGGATTGAGCCAGACAGCGGTCAGCAGAATCGAAGGCGTAAAGCCAGAGCAGAATCTCAAGGCCCTGCTGGAGTACGCGACGGCCTTGCACCTACCCAAAGACCTTCTGTGGTTCGATTTTCCTGGAGAAAATCGAGCTGACGTTACACTGATCGAGAACCGCAACGGTGCACGTTCCGGCTTCGGCAATGCAGTTTCCAAACCTCAACCCGACTGGCTAGAACCTGCCTACGAGTTTGCGGTCGCCGATCACAGGGCAACCTCCGACGTTCAGTTTGTACGACTTGCGGCACAAGAGTCCGTCAACTACGGATTGAGGCATCCTGTGACCGAACTTCATTATTCGACTCTTGACCAGATCGAGGACGAAGTAAGGAAGCTTGCTTTCGACTTCATCTCGAAAGATCCGCTTGAAACCTTCAATCGGAGCCGTCAGCTACGCAACGACATCTTCATCTTGCTGGAGAGCAAACGTCTACCTAGCCAAGAACAACAATTGTATGCGTATGGAGCACGAACGCTCGGCTATCTAGCGGGCGCATCGAGCGACTTCTACGGGCTATATGAAGCTGCTGCGGATCAGCTCAGACTAGCGAGACAATTCGCCGATGCCTCAGAATTCGCAGAGCTTCGATCATGGGTCCTCAGCCTTCAATCGGCAAATACCTTTTGGATGAAGGACTGGCTTAAGGCTGCCACGTTCGCAGAGCGCGCTCTAGCCGTTGCAGTAACAAAATCCGGCTTCATGCGAGCAACTTCGATGAGGGTGCGCGCGCTGGCACGACTGGGCGACAAAGAAGGCCTTCATGCAGCCATAGAGCGAGCAGAGGCCAACCCGATTGAGGGAGCCAAAGAAGAAGAACGGGGGATGATCTTGTTCTCCGAGCCGAATCACCTCCGCTGCATCGGAACTGCCTATCTGTGGGCGGGCGAGTACAGCCGGGCGCGAGAAAAGTTGACACAAGCACTGTCGCGCTACCTGACTGAATCACCCGAACATTTCGCCAATATTGCAGTGATTCGGGCAGACATCGCCGCTTCCGCTTTGCATGAAAATGACGTCGTCAGCGCGGCACAGTCGATCGCACCTCTGTTTGAGATTGCACCTACCTACAGGGTCGAAGGCGCTATACGCAGGCTCCGCGACATGCAAAAGCAACTCCAAAATGAAGTGTTCGCTCGATCGCAGCCTGCCGTTGACCTTCAGCAGAAGATCTCGACCTTCTTGGGCGACACCGCTCCAAAGCCAGAACCCGAAGGCGACTAGATGAAGCTGACCATTCTTGGGTCTGCGACGCCTTTCCCCCGTCGCGATAGCCCGTGCTCGGGCTACCTCTTGTCTGACAATGAATCGACCATCCTCCTCGATTGCGGATCGGGCGTTTTCGCCGCCTTGCTTGAGTGCGTTGACCCGAACGAACTTTCAGGTGTTTGGATTTCCCATTTGCATCCGGACCACTTCGCCGACTTGCCCGCACTCGCAAACTGGGCAATGAACACGCCCAACGCCAAGAAGATTTCTATACTCGGCCCTGAGGGCTGGGACCTCAGGATGAACTACTTCCTGTCAGGTGAGGCAGACAGCGATGTCTGTAGCTCACTATTCACCATCGGCCATATCTCAGACGGCCAGATCACAAAGCTCGGCGGATTCAATGTCCATAGCCGCGCAGTTCACCATTCCGTGACTGCCTTTGGTGTACGGATCACTCGCGCCGATAAGTCGTTCGCATACTCGGGTGACACTGGACCATGTGATGCATTGAAGGACTTGGCGTCAGAAGCCGACCTGTTTCTCTGTGAGGCCGGGGCCGAAAGCCACTCCGAGTACCATTTGACCCCTCAACAGGCGTACGACACAGCAATTGGCGCTGATGCAAGAGCGTTGATTCTAACGCACATCCCCGGCCGCCCCGTAGGGTTTCAGTATCCGTGGCCCGACTCTATACCCGTCAGATTGGCAGAGCCGGGCCTGCAACAGGTCATCGGAGAATGAATGGCGCACCTCATTCCTGCTCCGTGCCACCTTTGAGTACATCAGCCTCGGCAAGATACAGGCGGCCGAGATCCGTGAGCAACACGCCAAGTTCCCGAAAATACTCCGCTCGCACTGGGTCTGAAACCAGTCCGCATGTGCGCATCAGACGCATTGCAAGCATTTCATCAAACTGGGGATGAGTTTTAACAACCTCACGTGCCAACCGTTCCAGCGAAACGCGCAGCAAGTCTTCAGTCAGAACTTCAGCAGCCACGAATATATCTCCTCCCACTCTACTGGTGTTGTATTTCCGTACAGACTCCACCGATCGGGCAGAGTTTGCACGTAAGGGATCGCCGCTCGATCAGCGGCAGCAAGACGGCTGCGTGGGGCTGCTTCTTTCGCTTCGTCTTGTGGAACCGCGCGAAGCGGCAAACCGCGAGCAATACGGCGGTCAGCAGGACAAAACAGATGAAGTCAATGAGATCAGGCTTCACGCTTCCCCCCTCCTGGCAAGGGTTTAGTCGACGTGTGATTGACACGTCGCTGATGCAACAACTCCGAGCGCTGTTCGTCGGTCAGCGACAGCCACACATTTCCTGCGTTGTCCATTTCCGCAGTCGGTACAAACTTACCGGCAGGCTCAACCGTCATGACTTCCTCTTGCGGCATCTCAGGGGTGGCGTTCTGGTCGCTCATACCGTGTCGCCGTCGGTTCGAGCGCACGGACGTTCCTGTTGCACAGCAACGGTTTCGGCGTCGACAGGCCACATGCGAGCCGATCGTTCGCAGGCACTCATCGCGGTGAGCAGGTGGCCTGTGTTGGTGATGGAGACGTGGTACTCGGCAAGCCGGACACTGTTCGCGGTGAGGAATTCCACGGTGACGATGGCAGGTCCGACGCAGCTGAGCCGCATGGTGATTCGGTTGCCGTAGTTGTCGACCGCAGGAATGTCGTAGACGTGGGCGTGGTGGTCAGTACTCGTCATAGGGCACCCATTCGATGCACGTGGGGCGTGAGCGGGTTGTCAGCCACTCCGTCAACGCGGCACGTGCGAGAGAAATCGGGATCAGTGCGGAGCGCGGGAATATCGCTCTGGTGTCGCCGTTGAAAACCAGGTCAATAGCGGGGCTGCTACCGTCCGGGTTGTGGGAGTTGGCAATGGATAAGGCGGGGTCGTCGTGGTCGGTATAGCTCAAGGCGGCGACACCGTTTTTCGGTGAAACGCTGACCCTGAGTTGATGGTTGGGGTAAGGCCCCGATCGATCGCGGTAGAACTCGACATCCCCGACCGCGAGAAGCGTTTCCCACCCCAAGTGTTCGGTATCCAGTATCTCTTCTATCAGCTGCTCACATTCGATGATTCCGTGTGCCGAACGGCCTATCTGCGTACTGAGGATCGCCGTCACAATCATCGACATTCGGTCACAATCTCATCGCGCCTCTGCATACTTGTGCGGTCACGTGTGCGACCAACCAGACCGATTAGCCCACCAGCAGTTAGCGGGGTCTATGACAGTTTGCGGGTAGCGTTACCCGCAATCCCGCATATCCGCAGGTCACGGCCACTCTGCGGGGGATAGCCTGCGTGTTCACGCTCACTCCTCAGGGCGAACGACCAGCGCTAGACGAAGAGTATTGAGGAATGGAAGTGCCCAACCCTCGGCCGCAGGGGTGTTTACGCAGCTCAGGCGCGGTGTAGACACGTGACAGAGATCAACATACCGATCCAGCATATTGAGCTTGATTTACCCAACTTTTGTATGTCGATCATGACGCGCGAGCGCCTGACCTGAGGATATTCGGGGAAGCGCATAGCGTATGCGGGATCTGTCATAGATGTTCCTTTTGGCGGGCGGCTTACTTGAGTCGTCGCCCTGCACCAAGGCGGGGCACGGCTCTCACAAGAGAGTCGCCGCTAAGAGATTGGGTTTACCTCATGTTCGAAACTCCAGAACAGATGCAGAACCGCTTGTTCCACCTGGCATGGCTGGGCGAAGAACTCCCGACCATCGCGGCAGAGCGCGATGGCGGTTGGATTTACCGGCAAATCGCCAGGGAAGCGGCGGCGGTGCTCGCCGTCGCAACGCAGTACGTCAGTGAGCACGAAATGGCGCGAGTGTTCATGGACGCTCGCGGAACGCTCTCGTCCGGCTCGCCCGAGGAACAGTCGCGGGACGCGGTGCGGGCGGCGTGGCTGGACACCGACGCGGTGACCAGCTCCCCGAGCTCGATTCCCGAACCGCGAACACAGGCACACGCGATTCGCGTGGACGGTGGCCGATGAACGTGCGTGATGTGATGCGGACGTGGGCAGCGCGGGTGCGCGCAACCCGGCTCGGATGGTTGAGCGCGGTCACGGTTGTGGTTGATGCGGCCGTGGCGTGGTGGGTCGAGCGCGTGCTGTGCTCGCCCGCCTACCTCGTTGTGTCAGCCCGCACGCGGAGAAGCGTTGCGGCGCTTGCGGATTGGCGCGTCTGGCCTGTGCTGGAAGGCCTGCTGCGCCGAACCGTGCGAGCCGTGTGGCGGGTCGCTGGCCCGCCCGTGCGGGACGCGGCCGGTTGGCTGCGGTATCGCGCGGCGGGCGCGGCCTGGCGGGGCGTGTGCTGGGTGGCGCGCCGTGCGCCGCGCTGGGCCTGGCGGGTGACCGTTGACGCTTTGGTGGGCGCGTGGTGGGTGCTCTCGCGCACCGTGCGGTGGGCGTCGGCGCACTCGTCCTACGCGGCGTTGGTCAAGCAGATGGACGACGACCAGCGTCACGGGACCGCGAAGCGGTTGCGTGAGGAGTGGGCGCGTCTGGCCGTGCTGCGGACGGTGCTCGTACTGATCACGGCCGTGGTCATGACGCTGCTCGTGACCGGGGCTGCGAGCAAGATCGGGAACGCTACCGCGGTCGCGATCATGGTTGGCCTGTTTTCGCTGGTAGGACGGGGTGTTCACCCTCGGCCGGCGGCTGTTGATCATGACCTCGATCTGATCGTCCACAGTGGTCCGGACGAACCGTTTCCGATCGCTGACGCGCACACCCGCGCGGAGGCTGCTGACGCCGTGGCGCGGGCGCTGAAGACCGAAGGTGTGGATCTTCGGATGGTCGGGGAAGCGGTGCGGCAGGCGTGGGGGTGGGAAGTCCCGGTGATCTTGCGCCGGGGCACCCCGAGTCAGGTGGTCGACAAGTTGGCCGCGCTGGAAACCACGCTCGATCTCCCTGCGGGCGGGGCGATGGCGTCCCCGGACCGCACCCGCCGCGCCCGGGTGGTGATCCGGCTGGCCGAACGGGACCCGTTCACGGGTCTTGCGTCGGCACCCGCGCGGGCGGCGTTGCCGCTGGTGTCGCGCTCGATCACCGACCGGTTACACGTCGGTTCGGTGATCACCGGAGAGCCGTTGGCGCTCGGGTTGCTCGGGGTGCACGGGGTCGTGATCGGTGACACCGGTTCGGGCAAGTCCTCGACCCTGTGCACGCTGGCTGACGCGGTCACCGACTGCGCGGACGCGACCGTGTGGGATCTCGATCCCGCAGGGACCGGGCTGGACGTGCTAGGCGACTCGATCGAACGCTCGGAACGCAGCCGTGCGGGCATTGAGGACGCTCTCGCGGACGCGCTCGCTCTGGCGGAGGTCAGGCCGCATCTGTTGCGGGACATGGGAATGCCGGGGCGTGAGTGGGTGCCCTCACCCGAGCATCCGGCGGTGATCGTATTCGTGGACGAGTACAGCCGATTGTCCAACGCTGCCAAGGAAATGGCGGTGGAGTTGCTCCGCATCGGACGTAAGGCGCGGGTGTCTCTTCTGCTGGCCGCGACCGAGGCGACGTCGGACACGCTCGGGGACGCGATCGCCGACACCACGGCGCTCAAGATCCTGCACGCGTGTCGGCACGCGGACGTCCGGTTGGTACTCGGCCCGTCGATGCTCGGGGAGGGGTGGCGGCCAGACCGGTTGAACCCGGCCTCTGCCGACAGCCCCGAGGATGCCGGGTGCGGGTACGTCTACGCCCCGCACTACCGCGACCCCGTGCTGTCGAAGTTCCGGCCCGTGTCCGATGAGGACACCAGCGACCGGGCGCGGCAGCGCGCACCGCACCGCCCGCGTGTGGACGCGGTGTCGTGGGAGGCGGCACGGAAACGTCGTCACGCCAACGGTTCTGTGCCCGTGCAGGGTCGCTCTGGTGGGGGTCGACACCGTGTCGTGCCCGCGCTGCCTTCTCCGCGTGGCGGGGAGCCTGCCGGGCTGGACCGGATGGCGGTCGCCGACGTGCTGGCCGCGTTCGGTGACAACGACCGCGTGTGGACCGTGGACCTGTTGGCTCGGCTTGCCGAGCGGCACGACCGGTACGCGGACTGGACACCGGAAGACCTGGCGGACGCGTTGCGGCCTCTGGGGCTCTCTCCGGCCCAGATCAGGCAGGACGGGCGCAACCGGCAGGGCTACCACCGCCAGGCCGTCAGCGACGCTCTCAGCCGCGCGGAGAGGGGGTGACACATGACCACCACTCAAACCGTGACCGTGGCCGTCCCGCTGATCCTGGCGCTGGTGATCTTCTACGCCGTCAAGCACGGCAAGCAGAAGATCCTTTCGGTGGTGCTCGGTTTCGCACTGGGAGTGAGCCTCGCTCCAACCGGGATCGCTGGACAGATCGGTCGCACGATAAACGCAGTAATCGTGTCGGGGATCACCGCCCTATCCGGGCTGTTCGGATGACAGGCAGCAACCCGAAAGGAGGTGATGACCATACGATGAATACACCGGACGCGAACGGCCAATTGGGAGGTGACACCAACTCAGTAAGCACAGCTGCACAGGAAGACAACGAAAGCGAGAAGCAGGATGATGAAGCGATCACTATCCCAACACCAAGGCAATGGGCGCAGCAGCAACTCGCAAACGCTCCCGCCAGGTCGAGAGAGTGGGCGCGATCCGTAGCAGCCGTCTACGGAATAACCCTCCCGAAGTGACCGCACTGCCCACACGAAGCGGGGGCGACCGGAGTCTCTCCGGTCACCCCCGCTTCCCATATCAATAGTCAGACGTCCCCTTCTACCTTCCAGACCGGTTCGATCAGATTCGGATCAAATCGCTTACCCTTTCCTGCGGGTTTTATGATGACTGCCGTCAAGCTAGTCGCAATCGCGGCCTGTTTCTGCTCCAAGCTGAAAGTTGGCTTCTCCCACTCTGCTGCCAGGTTGGAGACCGTCAATTTCCGGCCCTCACGCCGCCGCTCGTACTTGCGTTGTTCACTGCGCAGTTCGGCTAGCACTGCTTCCATCCTGGCGATACTCGGGAAGTAGCTTTCCGCCTTGTAGGTTCCGGCTTCGTACTGGCGAGTGGATTCATCCATTCGCTCTTTAAGGTCAGTGAGATCTTTCTGCTTTGGCCACGGCGGAAGGTCCTCAACCTTGGACGATGCGACCCGTTCGTGGTCAGCGATGACCAGGGCCGTCACATACTCGTCCACAGGCGCGGCGAGTCGCGCCACTGACCCGCATCCGCCCTGATTCCTTCCAAGACAGCGGTAGAACTTTTCTTTCTCACGTTTGCGGTTCGTTCGCGATGAGCCGACCATCCGGGCCATACATGCCCCACACCGCACGAATGGTGACAGCAACGTATTCGTTCGCCACCCGCTACCCTTGGCGCCCAACCGTGACCGCTCGTTCGGTTGCGCAGGAATCCACGCAGCTACCGTTTTTGCGAACTCCTCGTCAGTCATGACCGGTTGCCAACGACCACGGACGGGCAGTCCGTGGTCGTCATACAGGATCTCATCCAGATAGGTCCTGATTCCGCACATGCGCGGATTCAAATACATGTTCCGGATCGTGGCTGCCCGCCACGGTCCACCCCCGACAGTCTTGATGCCTCGCTCGTTCCATTCCAGCGCAAGTCCCAACGGTGTCAGTGCACCCGCCCAGATTCGCGGTAGTGGCGCTCGGAGATGTTCGTATTCACGCTTGTTCAGCGTCTCTCGATCCTGGCGCCATCCGTACGCGCGCTTCGGCCCGCCGTTCTTACCGCCCTTCATTGCGGTCTTCCGCTTTCCCTCCACCACACGGCGGGAGGTGTTACGAGACTCCTCGTTGCGTTGCTGGACCGAGCGGCGAGCGCTAGCGATTCCTTCGTCAGTAGATAGGTCGATGTTTCCCGTCATTGAACGCACGTATACGCCGTACAGCTCAACCGCGTCGATCACGTCCTCAAGCAAACGCGGATCACGGGTCGCACGGTCGATGTCCACGACCGCAAGTGCATTGCACTCGCCACGTCGCAATGACGTCAAAATGGATTCCCAATCGGGCCGCACAACTCGGTATCCATAAGTACCGTCCGGAAGCAGCACGCGACGCCGCTTGAATGACGACGTGTTCGGCTCTAGAACCTCGCGCTCAATTCGGCCACCAATGCCCAGAGCGAACTTCCTGAGGTCCTCGATCTGGACTTCAACCTTGGAGTCCTGCTCAGGATCGCCCGGCCTGGTCCTCGACTCACGAGCAGACAGGACCCAAACTAGCTGGTCAGGGGCGGTCTCCATGAGAGTCCGGCCCATCGCTCGACGCGGCATCGCACCCATGCACCGCAGTATGCATCAGAAGATTGTCAGCTACCGCGAGGAAGTACTCCAGCTGTCTGAGTTCCACGATTCATCACCCGCAGTGCTCAATGGGATCACTTCTTTGCGTTGGACAGCTTAATCGAGGTGGGCCAGAGTGGAGGTCATGCAGAAGCGTCGTATCGGAGAAGTCGAGGTCAGCGCCATCGGTCTGGGCGGCATGCCCGTCTCCATCCAGGGGAGGCCGGACCGCGCGCAGGCGATCGAGACCATTCACGCCGCACTCGACGCGGGCGTGACCTTCATCGACACCGCCGACGCCTACTCACTCGACGACAGCGACTTCGGGCACAACGAGTCGTTGATCGCGGAGGCGTTGCGAGGTCGTTCGGAAGAGGTGTTCGTCGCCACCAAGGGCGGCCACACCCGCGTTCCCGGCGGTGGCTGGGCTCTCAACGGCACCCGCGAGTACCTGCTGAACGCCGTCGACGGCTCGTTGCAGCGGCTCGGGGTCGACCAGATCTTCCTGTACCAGTTCCACCGGCCGGACCCGAAGACGCCGATCGCCGAGTCCGTCGGTGCGCTGAAGGAGCTGCTGGACAACGGCAAGATCCGCTACGCCGGTGTCTCGAACTTCAACCCGGACGAGATCGTGCTGGCCAACGACATCCTGGACGGGCGGCTGACGGCCGTGCAGAACCAGTTCTCGCCGTCGTTCCGGTCGAGCGAGCCGGAGCTCGAGCTGTGCGACAAGCTCGGCATCGCGTTCCTGCCGTGGAGCCCGTTCGGCGGCATCAGCAAGGCGGGTGCGTTGAGCGGTCCGTTCAAGGAGATCGGCGACGCGCACGGCGTGAGCGCGCACCAGGTGTGCCTCGCGTGGATGCTGGCGAAGTCCGAAGTGGTAGTCCCCATTCCGGGTGCTTCTCGACCGGCGAGCATCCAGGATTCGGCCCAGGCCACCCACCTGGAGTTGACCAAGGAGGAGTTGACCCGCCTGGACGGGTGACCCCAGTGGCAAATCAGGACAAATGGTCGCACGATCTAGTCCATGCGGACCTTGATCAGCATCGTGGCGATCGTCGCCGGTATGACACCGGCACCCGCGTCCGCGGCGCCCTTGCCAGAGGGTTCCGCGGACCACTTCGCGGGGTCTCAGATCCTGAAGCACGAAGGCCTCGGTGACCTGCGGGCGGAAGAAGACCCGCCCACCGAAGGCAAAGTGCCCGGCATGGACGTCAGCAGCCATCAGGGCGACGTCGACTGGAAGTCCTCTTGGGACAAAGGCGCCCGGTTCGCCTACGTCAAGGCGACCGAGGGAACCCACTACCGGAACCCGAAGTTCACCCAGCAGTACAACGGTTCCTACGACGTCGGCATGATCCGGGGCGCGTACCACTTCGCGCTGCCCGACCGCTCCGACGGCGTGGCGCAGGCGAACTTCTTCGTCAACAACGGCGGTGGCTGGTCACCCGACGGCCGCACGCTGCCGCCCGCGCTGGACATGGAGTACAACCCGTACGGCGACACCTGCTACAAGATGGACCAGGCTGCGATGACGGCGTGGGTGAAGGCGTTCAGCGACAGGGTTTTCGCGCTCACCAAACGGCATCCGGCGATCTACACGTCCACGAGCTGGTGGAACAAGTGCGTCGGCGGCTCGGTGAAGTTCGGCGACAACAACCCGTTGTGGGTGGCGCACTACAACTCGAAGCTGGGGCCGCTGCCTCTGGGTTTCGAGTTCCACACCATCTGGCAGTGGCAGGCCGCCGGGAACTTCCCCGGCGACCAGAACCTGTTCAACGGCAAGTTCGACCAGCTGCAGCGCATCGCCGCCAGTTGACGGCGATGCGCTCCGGCTCCTAGTCGAACAGGGCAGGGAGGGTGCCCTCCCAGGCTTCGCGCAGCTCGTCGAGCGGCACTTCGCCGAGGCCCTGGATCTCCAGCGCGTTCGACTCCGGGTCGACGACACCGACCTTGCGCCACGGCAGGCGGCGCGCGGTGCACATGTCGGTGAAGCGCTGCTCCTCGGTGCGCGGCACGGCGACCAGCACGCGGCCGGCGGACTCGCTGAACAGCTCGGTGAACAGGTCTCCCTGCAGGAACACCCGCGCGCCGACCTCGCCGATCAGGCACGTCTCGACCAACGTCTGCGCGAGACCACCCTCGGACAGGTCGTGCGCCGCCGAGACCATGCCGTCGCGCGAGCCCGCGACGAGGACCTGGCCGAGCAGCTTCTCGCGCTGGAGATCGACCTTCGGCGGCAGACCGCCGAGGTGACCGTGCACGTGGTGGGCCCACTCGGAGCCGCCGAACTCTTCGTGCGTCTCGCCGAGCAGCAGCAGCGTCTCGCCGGCCTCCGCGCCGATCCCGGTGGGGATGCGGCGGCGGACGTCGTCGATCACGCCCAGCACGCCCACGACCGGCGTCGGCAGGATCGCCGTGGTGCCGGTCTGGTTGTAGAAGCTGACGTTGCCGCCGGTCACCGGGATGCCCAGCTCCGCGCAGCCGTCCGCGAGGCCTTTCACGGCCTGCTCGAACTGCCACATGACACCGGGGTCCTCCGGCGAGCCGAAGTTGAGGCAGTTGGTGACCGCGACGGGCGTGGCACCGGTGGCCGCGACGTTGCGGTACGCCTCGGCGAGCGCCAGTTTCGCGCCCTCGTACGGGTCGAGCTTGGTGTAGCGGCCGTTGCAGTCCGTCGAGAGAGCGACACCGCGGCCGGTCTCCTCGTCGATCCGGATCATGCCGCCGTCGCTCGGCTGCGCGAGAACCGTGCCGCCGCGGACGTACCGGTCGTACTGCTCGGTGACCCACTTCTTGGAGGCCAGGTTGGGGCTGGCCGCCATGATCTTGATGAGCTCGAGGACGTTCGCGGGCCTGGGAAGGCTGTCCGGCGTGTTCGCCTGCAGCTCGTCCTGGTCCGCTGGGCGCTGGATCGGCCTGTTGTAGACCGGGCCCTCGTGGGCGACGGTGCGCGGCGGCACGTCCACGACGACCTCGTCGTGGTACGTGATCACCAGGCGGTCGCCGTCGGTCACCTCACCGATCTCGGTGGCGATGACGTCCCACTTCCTGCAGACCTCCATGAACGCGTCGACGTTCTCCGGCTCGACGACCGCGCACATGCGTTCCTGGGACTCGCTGGAGAGGATCTCGGCCGGGGTCATGCCCGTCGCCCGGAGCGGGACCCGGTCGAGCCACACGTGCATGCCGCCGTCACCCGCGGAAGCGAGCTCGCTCGTGGCGCAGGACAGGCCCGCGCCGCCGAGGTCCTGGATGCCGACGACGATGCCCTTCTCGAAGAGCTCCAGCGAGCACTCGATCAGGACCTTCTCCGTGAACGGGTCGCCGACCTGGACACTTGGCAGCTTCTTGCGCTTGCCGGCGTCGCCGTCGAACGTCTCGCTGGCCAGGACGCTGACTCCGCCGATGCCGTCGAGACCGGTGCGCGCGCCGTACAGGATGACCTTGTTGCCGGTGCCCGACGCGTGCGCGAGGTGCAGGTCCTCGATCTTCATGGCACCCACGCACAGGGCGTTGACCAGCGGGTTGCCCTGGTACGACTCGTCGAACACGACCTCACCGCCGATGTTCGGCAGGCCGAGGCAGTTCCCGTAGCCGCCGACGCCCGCGACGATGCCGGGCAGGACTCGCTTCGTGTCCTCCGCGTCGGGCTTGCCGAACCGCAGCGGGTCCATCACCGCGAGCGGCCGCGCACCCATGGCGAGGATGTCCCTGACGATGCCGCCCACACCCGTCGCGGCGCCCTGGTAGGGCTCGACGTACGACGGGTGGTTGTGGCTCTCTGCCTTGAACGTGACGGCCCAGCCGCCGCCGATGTCGACGACGCCGGCGTTCTCGCCGATGCCCGCGAGCATCTTCGCGCGCATCTCGTCGGTCGTGGTCTCGCCGAAGTACTTCAGGTGCACCTTGGACGACTTGTACGAGCAGTGCTCGCTCCACATGACCGAGTACATCGCCAGCTCGGCGTCGGTGGGGCGTCGCTTCAGGATCTCCCTGATGCGCTGGTACTCGTCGTCCTTCAGGCCCAGCTCCTGGTAGGGCTGCTCCTGGTCGGGCGTGGCTTCCGCGTTCTTGACGGTGTCGATCATGCCTTCACCACCGTGTCGAGAAGCGACAGGAACATGCCCAGTCCGTCGTCCGTGGGCCCGGTGAGCGCGTCGATGGCGTGCTCGGGGTGCGGCATGAGGCCGACGACGTTGCCCTTGGCGTTCGTGATGCCGGCGATGTCGTTGCGGCTGCCGTTGGGGTTCTCGCCGACGTACCGGAAGACGACTCTTCCGTCGCCTTCGAGCTCGTCGAGAGTGTTTTGATCAGCCTGGTAGCTGCCCTCGCCGTTCTTGATCGGCACGAGGATCTCGGCGCTCCGGTCGTACCGGGAGGTCCACGCCGTGGTGTTGTTCTCGACCTTGAGCCACTGGTCGCGGCACACGAAGTGCAGCTTGTGGTTGCGGATGAGCGCACCCGGCAGCAGGTGGGCCTCGGTGAGGATCTGGAAACCGTTGCAGATGCCCAGAACCGGCATCCCCTTGTGCGCGGCCTCGATCACTTCCTGCATGACCGGCGCGAACCGGGCGATGGCACCGGACCGCAGGTAGTCGCCGTAGGAGAACCCACCGGGCACGATGACCGCGTCTACTTCTTTGAGGTCGTGATCGCCGTGCCAGAGCGGCACAGCCTCCCCGTCGGCGTACTTGACGGCGCGCATCGCGTCCGTGTCGTCGAGTGTGCCGGGGAAGGTGATGACACCGACCCTCATGCCTCGACCCTGCGCACGGTCCAGTCCTCGATCACGGGGTTGGCGAGGAAGGTCTCAGCGATCTTGGCGAGCGTGGCGTCGTCGACGTCGTCGGCGACCTCCAGCTCGAAGTGCTTGCCCTGGCGGACGGCGGTGATGCCGTCGAAGCCAAGACGCGGCAGCGCGTTCGCCACCGCCTGGCCTTGCGGGTCGAGAATTTCGGGCTTCGGCATGACGTCGACGACGACTCGGGCCACGACAGACTGCTCCCGGGTTTGAGGGGCTGGCGGTACCACCGGACCCTACCTGACCTGGGGGTTCATCTCGCCGACACGTGGTCGGGGGCACATCTTCATCGACTCACCAACGGGTGAACGACCTTGCTCTCGTCGTGAGGTTTGCTAATCTGGTGTCAGCTTCGGCCCGTAAGCCGGAGAAGTGAGCACGGTGCCCGTCCGGACGGTCGGCCGCCGTGCTTCGCGCTTTCTAGGGCAACCTCATGTCGACGACATCGCCCATCAGCGGTTGAACCCGTCGTAGCCAGTCACCGCCTGCTCCGTAGCACCACGCCACGATGTCCGCGATCCACAGCAACGGATCGCTCTCACTGGGCAGGTGTTCGTAGTACAGGCCCGTACCCCACGCGGACTTGCCGAGAGCGGTCCGGATGGTCAAGAGGTCGTGGTCGTCCCGAACCTCGCGACTGTCGAACACCAACCGCGTGACGCCGGCCTTCAACACGTCGTCAGTCAGTCGGGCGACGCAGGCTTGCCGTGCCCGCTCCTCGCCTTTCCGGCAGCACGCCAGGTAGATGTCGACGTGGATCACGGCAGCCGCCAAGGCGGACAAGATCTGTTTGCGGCGAGCAGGGGTCTCCTTCTTGAAGTGCAGCTCGCGCTGGTTCGGCATGCGCAGGCTCATGAGCAACTTGCGCAGCTTGGTCAGCTCACCCGGATCGACGATCGCAGCGGCAAGCAGGTAGGTGGCGTTTCGCCGCGACTCGTCGACGAAGGCGTGCAGACTCACGAAACGTTCATCGGGCGGTCTCGGGCGACAGTTCAGGAAGTCCAGTCGATCGTGTCCGAACGATCGAGTATTGGACCTATTCCAAGGACCTATTTCGCCGAAAGCGAGACCGGTGGCAGTCCGGCGCGATCGGACGGATGCTGGAGATCATGAAGATCCTGGTGCTCGGCGGAACCGTGTTCCTCAGCAAGGCCATCACGGCGGAGGCGGTGCGCCGGGGCCACGAGGTGCTGTGCGGCGCCCGCGGTGCCTCCGGCGAGGTCCCTGAAGGCGCACGCCTCGTCTCGATCGACAGAAACAGGCCCGGAGCGTTCGACCAGCTCGTGGGCGAGCAGTTCGACGCCGTGATCGACGTGTCCAAGTACTCGGTGAACTGGGTGCGGGACGCGTTGGAGGCGTTCGGGCCGACTACGCCGCACTGGACGTTCGTGTCGAGCATCTCGGTGTACGCGGATCACGGGAGCGGTAGCGACGAGCTCCTGCCGCCGCTGGAGGACGATCCGACGCAGGAGTTCACGGCCGAGCGGTACGGCAGTGTGAAGGTCGCCAGCGAGAACGCCGTCAGGGAGGCGGTCGCGGGGCGCGACTTCATCGTCAGGGCCGGGTTGATCACCGGGCCCGAGGACGCCAGCGACAGGTTCGGGTACTGGCCGGCGCGGTTCAGCCAGGGCGGCAAGGTCGTGGTTCCGGACAGCCCCGACCTCGGGTTCCAGCACATCGACGTGCGGGATCTGGCTCAGTGGATCGTGTTCGCCGCCGAGGAGAGGGTCACGGGCACGTACGACTCGACCGGGCCGGTCATGCCGTTCCAGATGGCGATGGGCGAGATCGCCGGGGCGACGGCGGCGCCGGGCACGCAGATCGTGAGCGTCCCGGAGAGCGTTCTCAAGCAGCTCGAGATCAACCCGTGGGCCGGGCCGAGAAGTTTGCCGCTGTGGTTGCCGCAGGCGTGGGCGGAGATGGTCGGCCGCGATGTCAGCAACGCGTTCGCCAACGGGCTCAAGACGAGGCCGGTGGCCGAGACCGCGCTCGACTCGCTGGAGTACGAGCGCGGCCTCGGGCTGGACCGGCCTCGCAAGGCCGGGCTCACCGAAGCGGAAGAGCAGGAAATCCTTACAGCAATGGGTTGATCTGCGCGGCGACGAGGTCGATGCGCACGCCCTGGTTCGGGCAGCCGCCGAAGTGGTGGAGCCCGATCACCTTGTGCGTGCGCCTCGACAGCACCGGTGAGCCGGACGAGCCGCCTTCGGTGTCGCACATGTAGCTGATGTCGGACTGCGACACGTTGCCGTTGACGCGCACCGCGCGCACGACGCAGTAGCCGCCGCCGTTGTTGTTGTCGCGCAACGACAACTTCTTCAGCTTCCCGGCCGGGTGACCGACGATGTACATCTCCTCACCCACGGCCGGAACGCGCGCGTCCAGTTCGAGGTAACCGAACGAGCTGATGGTGTCGAAGTTCTTCACGTCGAAGAGGGTGTAGTCGAGGTTGCGATCGGTCTTGATCACGCTGTTCGCCAGCACCTTGGTGACCGTGGCCGACGTGGTGCCGCCGCAGGTCGGGCACTGGTAGTTGAACCAGACCTCGATGCCGTTGACGCTGGTGAAGCAGTGGTTGTTGGTCAGCATGTGATTCTTCGGGCCGACCCGCCACCCCGTGCACAACGAGGCGCCGTTCTTCAGCAGCTTCGCGACGGAAGCGGTCTTGCCCCACTCGGTCGGGTTGCTGGACTGGTAGCAGACCGCGTCCTTGTAGTCGTTCGTGCCGCAGATGCTCTGCACGGACGGCTGCGAGGACATCTCGGCCTCGGTGTAGCCGCGGGTGATCTTGTCGATCCGCACGCGCGACAGCGGGTTCTTCAGCGACACCACGGCTTTTTCGCCGGTCACCGACATGGCCCAGAAGCCGGTCGCGTCAGGCGTGGCCGTCGTGGAGGACCGCAGGTCCCGGTTGTACGTGTACTTCTCGGTGCCGTCAGGGTTCGACACCGTGAGCACGTCGCCGGGCAGGATCCGGAGATCGGTGAAATGGATCTTCACATAGCCGGAACCCGGCCTGTCGATCACGGTAGAAAGAGATTTGCCACCCACGCGGACTGAGATCGATTCCTCAGTGCCGATCTCCTGCGACTGTGAAGCCTCTAGGGGCGAGGCCGCCTGCGCAGGTGTAGAGGTGGTGGTAGCAGGGACGAAGGACGTCATCGGCAGGGCGAGCGCCAGTGCCGTGAGGAGTTGCAGGGTTTTCCTCATGCCTTTTGATACTTCCGACGTCACCTGACCGTGTCAGCCCGCCAAAAGTCGGTAATGGAGGAATCCATGCGAGTTGTCCATTTCGGCCACGCCTGCGTGCTTCTGGACACCGGGTCGACGCGCATCCTGATCGACCCCGGCACGTTCTCCGCGGGGTTCGAGGACGTGAAAGACCTGGACGCAGTGCTGATCACGCACCAGCACTACGATCATCTGGACGCTGAACGACTGCCGAAGCTGCTTGCCCGGAACCCCGGGGCGCAGCTGATCGTCGACGAGGGTTCGGCCGACCAGACCGAAAATCCGACTGTCGCTCGGCCGGGTGACGTCTTCAAGGTCGGCGACACCACGGTCAAGGTCGTCGGCGGCCAGCACGCGATGATCCACGAGGACATCCCGATCGTGCCGAACACCGCGTACGTGGTCGGCGACGGCGCGTTCTACCACCCCGGCGACTCGCTGTTCGTGCCGGACGAGGACGTCGACGTGCTCGGACTGCCCACGGGCGCGCCGTGGCTGCGGCTCGGCGAGGCGGTCGACTTCATGCGCGCGATCAAGCCGCGCGTCGCCGTGCCCATCCACGAGAAGCTGCTGTCGATGCCGCAGAACGCCTACGCGATGTTCGACATGCTCAAGCCGGAGGGCACCGAGGTCAGGCCGCTGACGCCTGCCGAGGAGACGGCAGTTTGACGTAGGTCGTCGGCTCGGCGTCGTGGGCGAGAGCGATGTCCACGGCGTCGAGCACGGCCTGCCGCGCACCGGGCCGGTCCAGGTCGCGGGCGTCAACGGTGATCCGGGTCAGGCCACCGCGGCGCGCGGACCGTGCCGTCGCGTAGACCAGCGCCAACGACCGCAGCTCACCGAAGCTGCTGCGCTCGGTCAGCGCGTGCAGGCGGCCCAAGGTGGCCAGCCCCGTGCCGACGTCGCGCACGGCGTGGGCGTCGGCGCAGCGGTTGAAGCGGTGCTTGGCCAGCGCGAGCAACGTGCCGGGCGACGCGACGCAACGCCGTGGCGCGAACGTGGCGGTGTTCAGCCCGATGGCGTCCATCTGCACGCGGGCACCCGTCAACAACAACCCCGCCTCGTAGGCAGGAAGCCGTCGCTGGCCGAGACCGTGCAGCACGACGTCATCGCCGAGCGCGGCCCGCTGCCGCACCCATTCCTGCGCCTTGCCGAGCTCGCGGGGGACCACGAGCAGCGACAACGGCACCTTCCGCGGATCCAGGGCCGCGGCGAGATCAGCGCATCGGTCGAGTGTCTGCGGACCGATGCCGGACAGTGAGACCACGAGCTGTGAGTGCACGCTCTGAGTGCGCCACGCCGTGGTGACATCCGCGTGAAAGCGGAGCTAACTCACGCGAGCCAGTCGGCGAAAGACCGGCCAGTAAGCCGCTCGTACGCCTCGATGTACCGCTGACGGGTGGCTTCGACGACCTCCGCGGGCAGCGCAGGCGGCGGCACGTCCGACTTGCGGTCCCAGCCCGACGCGTCGGACGTCAGCCAGTCGCGCACGTACTGCTTGTCGAACGACGGCTGCACGCGACCGGGCTCGTAGCCCTCGGCCGGCCAGTACCGCGACGAGTCCGGCGTGAACACCTCGTCCGCCAGGATCAGCTCGCCCGAAGCGTCCAGCCCGAACTCGAACTTCGTGTCCGCGAGGATCAGGCCACGCGTCAACGCGTATGCGCGCGCCTCGCTGTACAGCTCGATCGTCCGGTCACGCAGCTTCGACGCCAGCTCGACGCCGTGCTTCTCCGCGATGACGTCGAACGACACGTTCTCGTCGTGCGCCCCGATCTCGGCCTTCGACGCGGGGGTGAAGATCGGCGGCGTCAGCTCGGAGGCCTCGACCAGCCCGGCCGGCAGCTCGATCCCGCACACCGCGCCGGTCGCCGTGTAGTCGGCCATGCCCGAGCCCGTCAGGTACCCGCGCGCCACGCACTCGACGTCGACCATCTGCAGCTTGCGCACCAGCAACGCGCGACCGCGGACCTCGGCGGGGATGCGCGCGTCGTCATGGCTGACCAGGTGGTTCGGGGCGAGCCGCTCGAACCAGAACACGCTCATCGCGGTGAGCACACGGCCCTTGTCCGGGATCTCCGTGCTCAGGATGTGGTCGTAAGCGGAGATGCGGTCGGACGCGACGAACAGCAGCAGCTCGTCGTCGACGTCGTACAGATCGCGAACCTTGCCGCGGGCGACGTGCTGGTAGTCAGCGAGCGTAGGCACGCTGGTCAGCCTACGTGCCCTTGTTCCGGAAACCGACGTACACCCCTTCACCCCTACAGATCAAGCTCTCTGACGCTTAAGGTGCACCCGTGCTCACCCGTAAGGCGCTGTGGATTCCGGCTTTGGCGAGCCTGGGATTGCTCATCGTGCTGGGCGTAGCAGGGTGGAGCATCGACTCCAGCCCGCTCTCGTCGCCCGCCGCGAGCTCACAGCCAACGACTCCGACGCAGTCGGTCAGCATCGTGCCGACACCGGACGTCGTCGACATCACGGTCAACACCACGACCCCGACGACGACCACCACGACGACCACGCAGCCGCAGCCTCCACCCGTACAGGCTCCGCCACCGCCCCCGCAGACCACGAAGAGCACGCCTCCGCAGCAGGGCCTGCTGGTCAACGAGGGTTCGCGGTGCGATCCCGAGGGTGCGAGCGGCATCGGTCTGCTCGGTGAACCGCTGGTGTGCAAGAAGGACGGTCAGCGCGGCGACCGCCTGCGTTGGCACAAGGCCTAGTCAGCCCACTCCAGCACGTCGATCTTGTCGCCGACCGCGACGGTTCCGGTGGCGATGACGGCCGCCTTCATCCCGAAGATCACGCCCCCGTCCGGGTCGCGCCGGTACGTGGCCAGCGTGCGCGTCGGTTCCGGACCGTCGCGCAGACCCGTCTCCTGGTCGACCATCGGCACGGCGCAGCGCACGCAGTCCCTGGCGTAGCCCAGTTCCACGTCACCGATCACCGCGCGCCGCACCCGGTCCTCCGTGTGCGGTTCCGGCCACCCGGACACGACGACGTTGGGACGGAAGCGGTTCATCGGCACGGGTTCCGCGCCGCGCTCCAGGATGCGCGAGTTCAGGCCGTCCAAAGAGGACAGCGAGAGCATCAGCACCGCGTGCGCGTCCGCGTAGCCGACCAGGCCTTCGGTCTGCCCGCCCGACTCCCGGCACAGGTCAGGTGGCGTCCGCACGAGTCGCACGGACATCCCGAGCGAGTCGGAGAACGCTTCGGCAGCGGCGTCGCCCTGGTCGATCCCGGTGCCCTCCCACTTGTGCACCACGACCGGAACCCTCGGCCCGTCGAGCACGACGGGGAACGACTGTCCACCGTGGACCAACGCGGAGTCGGCGAGGCGCGGACGCAATGCCGCCATCGCCGGAACCTTGCGCTGGGACAGGAAAACCCCGTTCTCGTCGACCAGCATCATCATCCGATCGCCGCGCAACCCCGTGAGGTCGACCGGAGACGCCGCGACGGAGTACCCGCCGCAGCCCTTGATCGGATAGACGAGCAGATCGGACACGATCACAGGATCGGCTCCGGCTCGTAGGCCGGGTACTTGTCGACCACCGCGGCGACCTGCTCCACGACGGACGCGACCTGCGCCGACGCCACGCCGGTGAACGACAGGCGGTCGGCCAGCAACGCGTCCAGAGCGGCCCTGTCGAGCGGCAGGCGCGAGTCGGCGGCCAGGCGGTCCAGCAGGTCGTTCTGGGCCAGCCCCTGCTCGCGCATCGCCAGCGCCACGGCCACCGCGTTCTCCTTGATGGCCTCGTGCGCGGTCTCCCGGCCGACACCCGCGCGCACGGCCGCCATCAGCACCTTCGTCGTCCCGAGGAACGGCAGGTACCGGTCCAGCTCACGCGCGACGACGGCCGGGTAGGCACCGAACTCGTCCAGCACCGTCAGGAACGTCTCCAGCAGCCCGTCGAACGCGAAGAACGCGTCCGGCAGCGCGATCCGGCGGACCACCGAGCACGACACGTCGCCCTCGTTCCACTGGTCGCCCGCGAGCTCGCCGACCATCGACAGGTAACCGCGCAGGATCACCGCGAAGCCGTTGACGCGCTCGCACGACCGCGTGTTCATCTTGTGCGGCATCGCGGAAGAGCCCACCTGACCAGGCTTGAAGCCCTCGGTCACCAGCTCGTGGCCCGCCATCAGACGGATGGTCTTCGCCACCGACGACGGCGCCGCCGCGAGCTGCACGAGCGTGGACACCACGTCGAAGTCGAGCGAGCGCGGGTACACCTGGCCGACCGACGTCAGCACGCGCTCGAAGCCGAGGTGACCGGCGACGGTGCGCTCCAGCTCCTCGAGCTTCTCCGGCGTGCCCAGCAGGTCGAGCATGTCCTGAGCGGTGCCGACCGGGCCCTTGATGCCGCGCAACGGGTACCGCGAGATCAGCTCGTTCAGCCGCGAGAATGCGACGAGCAGCTCGTCGGCGCCAGAAGCGAACCGCTTGCCCAGCGTCGTGGCCTGCGCCGCCACGTTGTGCGAACGGCCGGCCATCACCAGGTCGGAGTGCTCGGCGGCGAGGCGCGCGAGCCGTCCGAGAACAGCGGCGACCTTGGACCGGATCAGCTCCAGCGAGCGCAGGACCTGCAGCTGCTCGACGTTCTCGGTCAGGTCGCGCGAGGTCATGCCCTTGTGCACCTGCTCGTGGCCCGCGAGAGCGTTGAACTCCTCGATGCGCGCCTTCACGTCGTGCCGCGTGACCCGCTCACGCGCCGCGATCGACTCCAGGTCGACCTGCTCCAGCACGCGCTCGTAGTCGGCGATCGCACCGGCCGGCACGTCGATGCCCGCGGCCGCCTGGGCGCGCAGCACGGCGAGCCACAGCTGGCGCTCCAGCACGATCTTGTGCTCGGCCGACCAGAGCGTCGCGAGCGACGTGGAGGCGTAGCGACCTGCGAGGACGTTGGCGATGCGCGGCTTGCTCACCCCGCCAGATTAGTGCAAGCCGCGCTCACTCCCAGTGCACGTTGGGGTCCGTGACCAGCGTTGTGAGCACGCCCACGCGCACCGGAACCATCTGGCGCAGACCGCTGCCGGTGGCGGGGTTGTAGTTGAGACTGGTGATCTGCGCGTACAGCCCGCTGGGAAGCTTGCGCAGCACGACCGACTTCGTGACTTCAGGCCCCTCGAAGGTCTCCGCCTCCGTCACGGTCGACCCGTCCTTCTGCTGCACGTCCCTGCACGTGGTCGCGCCGTCGCAGAGGAACCTCTCGGCGGACCTGTTCCTGGTGACGATCACCTGGAGCGAGGTCGGCCCGATCTCGTCGGTGAGGAACACGAAACCGGAGAACTCGGGATCGCCCGGCTGGTTCACCGGCGTCGGAGTGTTCGGCTGGTGGACGTACGGCCCGCGGCGGACGACCGAGTACACCTGCTCTTTCAGGTTCGGCATGGTGTGGGAGAGCCCCTGCGCCAGCTGGTCGCCGATGCGCTGCAGCTCCTTCTCCGACTTCGCGACCGGAGTCGGCGACGAGCTCGTCGGGCTCTCGGAGCCGAGCTGGGTGTCCCTGTCGCGTGGCAGCAGCCCCGGCAGCGCCAACGACGCCACCGCGATCATCGCCGTAGCCACGCCCACAGCGACCAGCGCTCGGCGACGACTTTTTTTCTGCTCGACCCGCCTCATCAGCGTGTCCGGGTCGAAGTCGAGCGGCGGCTCGTCCCAGACGGCCAGCAGCATTCCCTCGCGGATCTCCTGCTCACTCACGACGCGACCCTCCCCGAACTGCTGTCGAGCTTCTCCACGATGGCGCGCAACGTCGCGAGGCCGCGCGCCGTCTGGCTCTTGACCGTTCCCTCGGTACAACCCATGGCCACCGCCACCTCGGCGACCGACAGGTCTTCGAAATAACGCAGGACGAGCACCGCTCGTTGCCTCGGCGGCACCTGCAGCAACGCGGTGTGCACCAGCTCACGCGCCCACAGCTTGGCGCTCGTGGTGTCGGGATCCGCGGTCGCGTCCGCGGCGTCCGGCAGCTCCCCGTCGCGCTGCTCGGCTCTGCGCCACGGCCTGCGCTTCTCGTCCAGCCAGGTGCGCAGCAGCACCTTGCGGGCGTAGGCGATCAGGTTGTCGAGATCCTTGATCCGCTTCCAGGCCATGTACATCTTCATCAGCGACGACTGCATCAGGTCTTCCGCTGTGTGCCAGTCGCCACAAAAGAGGTACGCGGTGCGTCGCAAAGACGCGGCATTGGCTGCCGCGAATTCGCGAAAGCCCTGTTCATCGGCCTTGCGCATGCGATCCCCTCTCGCGTCCTCAACCAGGGGAACGCATCGGAGGAACGCGAGGTTGCATCATCCCTGACGCGAAAGAGCCGTTCGGAGCATCCTGGCCGCCACGCCGCGCGGGTCCGGCTTGAGCTCGATGAACGCGTTCACCATCGTGCCGTCGACGAGCGCGATCAGCTCCTCGACGCGGTCGGCGCTGATGTCACGGCCGGAGCGGGCGAAGATGTCGGCGATCAGCCGGTGCAGCTCGGTGGACAGCAGCTGCATCAACGGCCGCAGGTACGGGCGGCGGCCGGTCGCGACGAGCCGTTCGTAGCGCAGCAGCATCGTCTCGGTGTCGGTGACGTCCTGGCCGACGAGCAGGTCGAGGATCAGGCCGATCAGCACGTCGTCGTCCGACAGTTCGCTGGAGAGCTCGGACAGGCGCGCACGGCAGCTCGCCAGCTCCGCACGGCCGTGGAACTCGACCGCGCCGATGATCAGCTCGTCGAGCGAGTCGAAGTAGTACGTGGTCGAGGCGAGCGGCAGACCTGCGCGTTCGGCGACCGCGCGGTGCCTGACCGCGTCGAATCCGCCCTCCACGAGCAGTTCGGACGCGGCCTCGACGAGCGCCTGCCTCCTGCGCTCACCCTTGGGGGTTGCTGCCGTCATAGTCGCGCCAGAGTACTTGGCGACTGATCAGAACCTGGGGGCCAGTGCTTCCGCGATGGGCCTGGCCTTGCCTTTGAGCTCGCCGTCGCCCTGCGTGTAGACGTAGAGGTCCTGTCCGCTGGCGGCCTTCTTCTTCTCCGCCTGCGCACCGCTGGGCACCTCGAACGAGTCCGGCGTGACGATCGCGGTGACCGTCAGGCCGTCGATCTTGAACGAGGCCGCGCGGGACTGGGGTGAGCACGACTCCGCGGGGAGGACCGCGAGTTCCGATGGAACCGAAAGCTCGCCGGCGAGGGCGTCTGCGAGCTCTCGGTCCACCGCCGCGCAGCCCTGCACTGCGCGTTGTGCACTGGTCGCGAGACCAGTGCTCCCCGGCTTGGACGCATCCCCCTGCGTAGACGCGTCTCCGGGGTTGTTCTTGGGGGGTGGCTGTGCTTCCAGCGGGGTTATCGGCGCATCCGCACCGGTGCCCTCCTGCTGTTGCGCAGACCCCAGGTTGTTGCTCCCGCTCGTGTTCGTGCCGAACCAGCCCGCGCCCGCCGCGACACCGCCGAAGCCGAGCACGACGACCAGGGTAGTGCCGGCCGCAATGGAGTTGCGCCTGCGGAGGGTGGCGCGTCGCGAAGCCGTTCGGACGTCACCCGCGTCGAAGGACGCCGGTGGCGCGTCCGTCGCGGCGTCGCGGAACAGGTCAGCGAGCTTCTGCTCGTCCATCTACGTCCTCCTTTCCCTCACGAGGCCGGCCTCAGGTCGTCGATCGCGTCTCCGAGAGCTTCCCGCAACGCGGTCAGCCCGCGGGCGGTCTGACTCTTCACAGTTCCTTCCGAGCACTTCAGCACCTCGGCCGTGGCCGTCACGTCGAGGCCCTCGAGGAACCTCAGCACGAGCACCGCGCGTTGCCGCGGCGGGACTCTGCGCAGGCCTTTCATCAACGCCTCGCGCGTCGCGACCGTCTCGCCGATCTCGTTGTCCGTCGTCGGCGGTTCCGGCAGCTCGTCGGTGAACTTCTCGCGCCGCCACGGACGGCGCGACTCGTCGATCACCGCGCGCACCAGCGTGCGCCGCACATAGGCGTCGAGAGCCTGCTTGTCCCGGATCTTCCGCCACCTCCTGTGCACCGCCACGAACGCTGTCTGCGCGAAGTCGTCAGCGCGGTGCCAGTCGCCGCACAGCAGGTATGCCGTTCGGCGCACGGCCTCACGGCGAGCCACGAAGTACTCCGCGAACTCCTGCTCGTCGCGCTGATCCACGCGGACTGCTCTCCGCTCGTTCCTCGAGTTGCACTTACCGGACGGAATCTGAGGCACCAACGGTTGCACGAACCATCGGCGAGAGCTACATCACCCCCTCGGTCGTTCGCCTGATGTGATGTGATCGAGGTCGTGACCCCCATCGACCTGCGCTCGGACACCGTCACCCAGCCCGACGAGGTGATGCGCCGCGCGATGGCGTCGGCCGAAGTCGGCGACGACGTGCTGGACCACGACCCCACGATGGCCGCGTTGGAGGAGCGCGTCGCCGCGTTGCTCGGTGTCGAAGCCGCTCTCTGGGTTCCCTCCGGCTCGATGGGCAACCTCATCGCGTTGTTCCTGCACGTTCGGCGTGGTGATCGGTTCCTGGCTTCCGCGGGCGCGCACGTGCTGGACGCCGAGCTCGGAACCGCCGCGTGGCTCGCCGGTGGGATGCCGCACGCGCTGGCCTCCATGACGCCTGAGGCCGTGGTCGCCGCTGGTGGTGGTGAGTCGCCTTACTACGGGCTCAACACGACGTTGTTGTGCTTGGAGAACACGCACAACGCTTCCGGTGGGACCGTGACGACCGTTGACGAGCACACGTCGCTGGTGGCGGCGGCTCGGTCCGTCGGGCTGGCGGTGCACCTCGACGGGGCTCGGCTCTGGAACGCGTCGGTGGCTTTGGGCGTGACGCCGGCTTCGCTGGCCTCCGGCGCGGACACCGTGCAGGTGTGCCTGTCGAAGGGACTCGGGGCGCCGGTCGGGTCCGTGGTGGCCGGCTCCGCTGCGTTCGTCGTCGAGGCACGGCGGGTGCGGAAGATGCTCGGCGGCGGGGTTCGGCAGGGCGGGGTGCTGGCGGCTGCCGGTCTTGTCGCCCTGGACCGCCTTGATCGCCTGGCTGCCGATCACGCGAACGCTTCCGCGCTGGCTGACGGGTTGCGCGCGTTGGGATGGGACGTCGCGCCGCCTGCCACGAACATCGTGCTGGCGTCGGTGCCGGATCTGGACAAGACCTTGGTGTCGTTGCGCGAGGTCGGGGTTTTCGCCAGTCCCATGTCCGGCAAGGTTCGGTTCGTGACGCACGGCGACGTGGACTCGTCCGACATCGCCGAAGTGCTGCGCCGAGTGCGAGAGGACGCCTGAGATGCGCTGGATCGTGTTCGACTTCGGCGAGGTCATCAGCCAGAAGAACCCTGCGCGGCCGTTGATGGCCGAGCGGCTCGGCGTTTCATCGGAGCGGTTCGAGTCGGTCTACTGGGATCGCGACGCCTACGACCGCGGTGGGTCCGACGCCGACTACTGGGGGCGGATCGGGGCTTCGCTCGGGTTGTCGTTGACCGACGCCGAAGTGCGCGAGATGACCGCGATGGACAACGCGGGCTGGCTGGACGAGCCAGTCGCGGAAACCGTTGCGCTGCTTGAGGATCTTTCGGCGTTGGGCGTGCCGCTCGCGTTGCTGTCGAACGCGCCGTCGACGTTCGCGCGGCTGGCCGAGAAGGTGCCGTGGGCCAAGCACTTCCGGCACCTGGTCTTCTCCGGCGACCTCGGGTACGCGAAGCCCGACGCCGCGATCTGGAAGCACGTGGAGTCCGTCGTCGGTTCGTCGGATCTCGTCTTCTACGACGACCGGCTGTCGAACGTGGAAGGTGCGCTCGTGGCGGGCTGGGACGCTCGGCTGTGGACGTCAGCCGCCGCTGCTCGTGTCGAGCTGCGCACGGAGTTCGGCGAGCTCAGCGCGTAGTTTCTTCAGCTCCTGCACGGTTTCGAGCTCGGCTTCCTCTACGCCGCGCAGCTTCTCGACGAGCCAGCTCGCGATCGTGCCGGTGATGACACCGAGCAGGGCGATGCCGCCGACCATGAGCAGGGCCGCGACCAGCCGGCCCTCGCCCGTGACGGGGTAGCGGTCGCCGTAGCCGACCGTCGACATCGTCGTGAGCGTCCACCACAACGCGTCGCCGAACGTGGTGATGCTCGCGTTTTCGGCGTGCCTTTCCGCGTCCAGCACGGCGAGACTCGCACAAAAAGCGACGATGATCGTCACGCCCGCGACGTAAATGCTCACGCGTTGCCGGATTTTGTCCTGGAACTTCTTGTTGAGCAGCGTGATGACCGTGATCAACCGGAGTACGCGCAGTTGCCGCACCATTGGCAGGAGCACGGCCGCGAGGTCGAAGAGGTGTGACTTCAGGAACCAGACCTTGTTGTTGGCGAGCGTCAGCCTGGTGACGTACTCGGCCGCGAACAAGCCCCAGACCAGCCACAACACGATCTCGAGCGTGAAGTGCATGCTCCCGTGGTCGTCGAAAACCTGCCACGCGTACGCGACGAGGAACAGCACGGCGAGTGCCGTCAGGGGCCACTCGACCTTTCGCTCCCACCGTTCCAGGCGGGCCTCGTTGGACTGCAACACCGCTTCATGGTGAGCGGTGTCCTCGATTTAGACCAGGGTCATCGGCGGGATTTGATCGCACCGTAAGCCGCTGTGCCTGCGAGGAGTAGTCCTCCAATCACAGCGAGCCAGAAAAGACCCTTCACGACGGCTCCGACGACGGCGAGCACGATCCAGATCGCCACCAGCCAGCCGATGATCGCCCACATGGGCGCCCTCCCCTTCTACAGCCATGCCTTCAGACGCAACAACGCTTCTTCGATGTCGTTTGTTGCACCGGCGAAGGACATGCGCACGAAGTGGTGCCCGTCGACCGGGTCGAAGTCGATGCCGGGGACGAGCGCGACCCCCGTGTCGTCGAGCAGCCGCTTGGAGAAGGCCATCGAGTCGTCGGTCAGGTGCCTGATGTCGGCGTAGACGTAGAACGCGCCGTCGGCCGGTGCGAGCTTGTCGATGCCGAGGTTCGTCAGGCCTTCGAGGAGGACGTCGCGATTGGTTTTGTACCTTTTCAGGTGTTGTTCGGTTTCCGCGTAGGCGTCCGGGTGGAATGCCTCGACCGCGGCGTATTGCGCCAATGCGGGCGGGCACAGCGTGAAATTGCCGGTGAGGCAGTCGACTGCTCTTCTCAGCCGTTCCGGCAGCAGCATCCAGCCGAGCCGCCAACCCGTCATCGCGAACGCCTTCGAGAAGGAGTTGACGACGATGGCGTCCTTCGAGGTCTCCCAGGCGCAGTGCAGCGGCTCGCCGTAGCTGATGCCGTGGTAGATCTCGTCGCTGACCAGCTGGACGCCGTTGGCCTCGCACCACCGGGCGATCGGCTCGACGTCGGCGACGGTCCCGGTGGGGTTGGCAGGGCTGGCGACGATCACACCCTTGAGGTCCGGGGTGAGCATGTCGACGGTGGGCTGGAACCGCGTTTCCGGGCCGCACGGCAGTTCGACGACCTCGCATCCCAGCGCCTTCAGGATGTTGCGGTAGGCGGGATAGCCGGGCCGTGCGAGAGCGACCTTGTCGCCGGCGTCGAACGCCGCGAGGTAAGCGAGCGTGAACGCGCCGGACGACCCCGTCGTGACCACCACGTCGTCCGCGGTCACGTCGAGGTCGTACTGGCGCTTGTAGTGCCCGGCGATGGCACCGCGCAGCTCGGGGATGCCGAGCTGCTCGGTGTAGCCCAACGCGTGCTCTTGGAGAGCCTTGGCCGCTGCTTTGCGGACCGGCTCCGGCGCCGGGCTGGACGGCTGCCCGGCGGCCAGCAGGATCACGTCGCCGTGCGTCCGCTGCCGTTGCGCGGCAGCGGAAAGCACGTCCATGACGTGGAAGGGCGGTACGTCGGCGCGGGCGGCCACGGTCAGCATGCCGTCAGGCTAACCGCCGGTCAGTACCCCTGGTAGCCGCCGCCCTGAGCCATCGCCTTGAGGCCAGGGTGGCCTTCGAAGCCGCCGTAGCGGCTGAACGTGTACCGGACGCCGGCGATGATGTTGTCGACCGGGTTCCAGATGTCGTCGTGGCCGGGCAGCTTGTGGGCGTTGAACGTGGAGTCGATGCACTGCATCAGGCCCTTGGACGGGTGGCCCGCCTGGTAGTTCGAGTCCCAGAGGTTGATGGCGTGCGGGTTGCCGCTCGACTCCTTCTCGATGATCCGCCAGATCTCGTCGATGTTGTCGTCGGTGACCGGGATGCCGTTGGCCTGCAGGATCTTGATGGCCTCTTTGATCCACTCCTGGACGTTGCCGGGAGGAGGGCTGCCCGAGGGCGGGCCGCCGCTGGGGCCCATGCCGCCTCCGCCGCCGCCACCTCCACCGCCGCCTCCGCCGGATTCGCTGCCGCCGCCACCGCCGCCGCCTCCTTGGTGCTGGCTCGGGGACGGTTGCTGCTGCTGTTGGGGCGGAGTGTCCGAAGAGGACTGCTTGGTGGAGTCGTCCGGCGGTGCGCTCGGAGCCCACTCGATCGGCTTGCCCGGTGCGGGCGTGAAGGACTGGGTGTTCGGGTCCTCAATGGACGAGAACTTCGGCGCGAGCGCTCCCGGCCGGCCCTTGAGGGTGCCGGCGGCGGAGTTCACGGCACTTTCCGCTTGGGAGACAACAGGTTTCGCGTCGCTCGTGGCCTCAGCCGCGTAGCCCTTGATGACGCTGTCGACGTCTTCCTGCGGCTGGCCGTGCAGCTGCTGGCGGGCCTGGCGCGCGCGGCTCAGCAGGTTCTCGCAGATCGTCGTCAGCTGGGTCTTGGCGGTCTCCAACGCGTTCGCGGCCGCCTCCAGGTCGGCCGCGGCACCGTTGAGCCCGTCCGTCATCGACGTGGCGGCCTTCGTGACCTTGCCCATGTAGGCGACGAAGCCGTCCGCCGACTTGCCCTCCCAGGCGCCGTCGAGCTGGCTCACCGACTTCTGCAGGGCGTTCGACTGGTCGCCGCACTTGCCGGCCGCCTGCTTCCAGCGGTTGGCGATGTCGCGCACGGCCTGCGGTTGCGCGGTCTCGATCTTGTCAGCGAGCGCGGCCAGCTCAGCCCCACCGGGCAGCCCCGCGACCTCGTCCATCGCGCTCACGTCAGACCACCTTCAACGAGTTCTTGTTGGCGTCCTCGGTGTCCGTGACGTTGGTCTGAATCGCGTCGAGCGCGCTCTCGACCTTGCGCAGCACCTTCTCGGCGGCCTCGAACTCCTGCGTGCCGGCCTGGTCCATCGCCGTCACCGCGCCCGCTATTGATCCAGAAGCGCCGAGTTTTCCGAAGATGTCCGAATTGCCGTACTGGTTGGAAAAGCCGTCACCGATCGCGCCGAATTGCCCGGCCTGGCTGCTCACGGTTGTCCGGCACTGTTCCATGGCCTCAGTGTTGAACTTCGCGACAGCCATGCGCGCCTACCCCCTAAACGTCTCCTCGCCGACCTTAGGACGTTTTGTGCGCCACGGCCGGGTGATTGTTCGAGATTGAGACGCGGGGGTGGGCGTCGGCGTTCCTCAGACCTCTTGCAACAGCTCCCACACAGCCGCGGCGAGCCGATGGTTGTCCACCGGCGTGATCGTGCACCACTGCCGCCCGTCACTGCTGGGCTTGAGCTGCCGGAGATAGCGCCCGTTGTGCGTGTCGTGGAAGGAAACAACTCTCGGGGCGCGCTGCCCGTCGCGCTGCACCCCGAACTGCCCGCGCGTGGACGTCCCGTCCAACATCCCGGCCAGCTCCTGCGCGTCGCCGAGCCGCATCCCCTGCCGCTCCAGGATCGTGACAAGTCTCTGCGCGTCCGTGCCAACGTCCTTGGCGGCCTTGACGAGCTCGTCGTACGGCAGGCTGATCGAGCGCCCGAACCCGGCGGGCATCTCACCCGCGACGGACACCGCCGCCTCGGCAAGGGCCGTCCCGCGCGCCTCGATCAACCACATCTCGTCGCGATCCTGCACAGCCAGAATCGCCTCGTCACCAATTGCCGCCGCCAGCCCGCTGATCTGCCGGTCGGCCCAGATCCAGAGGTCGATCTTCACGCTCGCGTTGGCCAGCAACGAGAACCCGTCCGCCAACTCCGGCACGACCCGGCCGTTGTGCGCAAGACCTCTGCTCTCCAGTGACTCCCAGGCCCGCTTCACCACCTCAGCCTTCTCGGTGTGGGTGATGGAGGGAATCCGCGTGTCGAGCGCGACGTGCGAGGCCGGGAGGCGCAAGGCCTCCCAGACCACGGCGAACTCCACTGTGGACAAAACCACAGAACCTGGTGAGCTCAAGGGATTACTGGTCCTTCGGGTCTTCGCCGATGACGGACTGCACCACCATGCGTTCGTCGCCGAACACATCATCGGAGTCGACGCCGTACTTGCGCACGTGCTCGCCGTCCTCCTCGCCCTCACCCTTGGCCGCACCGGCCGCGGGAGACATGAGCGACCCAGCACCCTTGCCCGGCGTTCCGCCCTTGCCCGGCGTTGCCCCGGGCCTGGTCCCCTCGGGACCCACGCCAGCCGCGCCACCAGGCGTCATCGTGCCGCCCTTGGCTCCCAGTGCCCCAGGCCCGCCCTTCGCACCGGCCCCACCGGGACCTTCCTTGCCCGCGCCGATGGTGCTCGGAGCACCCTTCGGCCCGGTGGGAGCGATCGGCGTCTTGGGCGCCTGGCTCGGGCCCCGTCCACCGCCCACGACCTGCGCGCCCTTGGCGGTACCCGCGGTGGCCGCCAAACCCGTTGCCGCTGCACCTGCTGCGGCTAGGCCTGCTGGGAGGACCGACGGGAACGGCTTCGGGAAGCCGGGGCCGCCTGCCAGCGGCGTTGGGGTGGTGCCGGGGAGGATGCCCGTGGTGTTGCCGGGGATGCCTGGGGTCGGTCCAACCGGGACACCCGGCGAACCGGGGCTGCCCGGGGTGCCGGTGAAGCCTGGTCCGCCTGGGAAGCCGGGGGTGCCGACGTGCGGCGGGCCGACGGGAGGTCCGACGGGCGGTGCAACAGCACCGCTGGTCACGACGATGTCCGGCGGCGGATTGGGCGTCCGGAACGAGTCGATCGCGCTCTGACTGTTCTGGGCGTAACCGCTGAGGCTGTCAATGGCCTGCTGCCGAGCGCGGTTCGTCGCCGCTACCTCAGCCGCGTGGTCCGTCTCGATGCCGATCAGGTTCGCGCCCTTGTCGAGCAGGTTCGTCTCGGAGTCTTTGCGCAGAGTCTCCGAGTTGGGAGAGCTGTTGCGGGCCGTGCTCGTGCTTTCGCCCTGCCGAGCCATCGCATCCGAGTTCCCGACGGTCGCCTGGCCGGCATCGTCGAAGCCCTCAGAGGTGACCTTGGTCTTCTGCTGTCCCTGCTCGCCAGCGGCGCCACCCCAGTCGATACCGAGGGTCTTCAACTGGTTGCGCAGCACGTCGTCGACGTCGCGCAGGCTGCCGGCCAGACCCCGGAGAACATCAGAAGCCTTGGCGAACTGCCGAGAGAGTTCACCGCTGCCGGCGGTGAGTTTCTGAACCTCGTCCGCGAGCTTTTGGTTGGACCAACCGTCGAAGTTCCAGTCAGTGAGCTGTTCGCCCGACATAGCTCCCCCTCACTTCAAGGTCTTGAGAGTCTCGACCGCCAGCGCAGCGGCCTTGTTGACCTTGCTGCACAGTTGATCCTGCGAATCGCCCTTCTCCGAGCCAGGCGAATACAGAAAGTGCAGCTGCTGACCTTCCGCAACATCGACCGCAACAGCGCAGTCGAAACCTTGAGTACCGGTGAGCGTGAGCTGGGCGGCACCATATCCCGCCACATCTACGACCTTCGCGTCCACGTTTCCGGAACCCTTGAGCCAGAAGGGCACACCCTTGTTCGTGATCAGAGCGGCCGCATAGGTGTATTTGAGGCCATTCTCGTAAAAGCAGCCAGGCGCTTCTCCGAGGCCTGCCACCTCAAGCTTTTGCGGCACTGTTTCCGCGACTCTGACCTGATCCATCTGCGCTTGGGTGAGCAACTTGCACGCGTCAACACCATCGAGCTTCAGGTCAGCTGGACGCTTCGGTAGCTCCCCGGCAGAGTCTGACGAACCCGACGTAGGCGAAGCACCAGACGTGGGGTTGGGCTTGCCCTTCTCCCCACTGCTCGTGCATGCCGCGACGGCCAACAGCAACGATGCTGCAGCGATGATCTTGAGCGACGCTTTGTTCACTTCGTCTTTCCGAACACAGTAGTGATCTCTTCGTCGGTGAACCCGTACTGCTTAGCCGATTCCTTCAACTGCAGACCCAGGTGTTCGAGGCTTTCGACGTACTTCTCAATTCGACCCGTATAGGAATCGTCATCGGTCGTCAGACGGCGATTCCACAGGCCTGCGATGTTCGCACTCACTTCGCCGGCCGAGTTCCCGTCGACGTAGACTCGAAGGTCGTGTTGCGCCGAGACCAGTGCGCGCCTGAGCGCCTTGGCCTGGTCTTGGATGATCGTGCCCGCCTTGAGGACGTTGTCCTTGTTGACGTGGAAGCTCTGAGTGGACGGGCCCGACATGAGGCCGTCCAGAAAGTTCGATGCCGAGTGGAACGCGCTGATCGCGGCCCCCACCGCACCTCCGGTCACGGCTGCGACGGCACTGAGAGCGGCATCCGCCCCCGCGCTCTCCTGTGTCACGACGTCCTACCCCCGTACGGTTGGTAACGGTTCGGTCCCGCTTCGCAGGCTACCAACGCCCGCGTAAGACGTACCTGTGGTTGGACGAAGACCACCCCTCGTTGGTTCCACGTCACTCTGCGTTTCGTTTCCGCTGGCGCCGCGTGGCGATTCCGGTAGCTTCCGCGCGACTTGGGGAGGAACGGGCGCGACCACCTGGGGGCACGTGCACGGGCCGCAGCGGCCTTATCCACCGCAACACGTGTATCAGCAGCCATATCCGTTTCAGCGGTTTCCGCCACAACCGCCTGTGAAGAGCCGCGCCGGATTGATCATCGCGGTCGTTGTCGGGGTTTCTCGTGCTCGTGGAGCGGTGGTGTCACCGCCGCAGTGCTGGTCGTGAGTGACGAGCATCGCGCGGAAGACCGTCGACGAGGTGTGGAAGGCGATCGGATAGGGCACAGGAAGTCGGGTAGGACGACGACTCAGCCCATAGCGTTGGGGACGTGCTGGAACGACTCAACGAAGCCATGGCTCGCATCGAGCAGGATCTCGACACCGAGGTCGACGTCAAGGTGCTCGCGCGGATCGCCGGTACCAGTGAGTACCACCTGCGCCGGATGTTCAGTGCGCTGGCGGGTGTGCCGCTCAGCGAGTACATCCGGCGCAGGCGGCTCACGAAGGCCGCTAATGAGGTCCTCAGTGGACAGGACTCGTTGCTCGACATCGCTGTCAGGTGGGGGTACGGGTCCAACGAGGCCTTCGCACGGGCGTTCAGGGCCATGCACGGGGTCGGACCTCAGGAGGCTCGGAGCCAGAAGACTCCGTTGCAGTCGCAGCAGATTCTCACGTTCAAGTTGGTTGTCGAAGGGAGTACGAGCATGGAGTACCGGATCGTGAACAAGGAAGCGTTCAAGGTGGTTGGCAGGGGGACGCGGGTGCCGTTGGTGCACTTGGGGATGAACCCCGCGATCGTCGAGTTCGTGAAGGGCATCGGGATGCCGACGCTGAACAGGATCAAGGAGCTCGGTGACGGGGAGCCTGGCGGGATGCTCGCCTTGACCTCCAACCAGGAAGGGGTTGAGGAGGGCGATCAGCTCGACTACTTCCAGGGCGTCGTGACCACGAAGGACGTGCCGGAAGACATGGAAGTGCTCGACATCGCGAAGAACACGTGGGCTGTGTTCACCGCAGAAGGGCCTTACCCCGAGACGATTCAGTACATGTGGCGGGACGTGTACACGCAGTGGTTCCCGTCCAACAGCTACGAGAGTGTTGAGGGGCCGTCGATGCTCAAGACCGAGATCGACGGGGACAAGGCCAGGGCCGAGCTCTGGATTCCCGTCACCAGCTGAGGGCCAGGCGTTCGATCACGTCCCGCAGTTCGAGGACGGAAAGCCACGAAGAAGGAATCACGGACACGCCGTCGCGGGCGCCCAGGATGTTGCCGCAGATCGAGCCGGTGGAGTCCGAGTCGCCTGAGTGGTTCACAGCGACACGAAGTGCAGTAGGAAAGTCCGGCGCCACCAGGGCGGCGTGTAGGCCGATGGCCAGGGCCTCCTCGCCCACCCAGCCGCCGCCCAGCGAGGACTCGATCTCCTCGGGCGTCAGCGAACCGAGGCCGACCACCTTGTCCAGCAACGTGGTCTGCTCCTCGTGGCCCTCCCAGCGGACCAGTTCCGCACGCGCCACAGCAACGGACGAGAGCAAGTCGTTGCCGCGCAACAACTCCTGCACGATCACCGCCAGCACGCCCGCGGACAGATAGCCGCTCGGGTGGTGGTGGGTCATCTGTGCCGTGCCGACGGCGAGCGAGAAAATCTCGCGGACGTCGGTGGACCACACGGCGCACGGGGCGGCGCGCATCACGCCGCCGCAGCCCTTGGAGTTGTTCTTCTCGTTGTGCTTCAAGGCAGTGATGCACGTGTGGCCTGGGGCGCGACGGGAGTGCAGGCGTTGGTCGGACATCAACCAACCGTCGGAGGCGACCAGCGGGCCGCCCTGCGTGTGCAGCCAGCGTGCGTAGGCGGCCCGCACGGTCAGCAACGGGTCCAGGCCGTGCTGACGCGCCAAAAGCAGGCCTTCCAACGTGAACAGCGTCATCTGGGTGTCGTCGGTGATCTCCAGAGCCGGGAGATCGACAAGTCCGGAGTCACCATGCGCACGACGGATCACGTCGATCGACGAGAACTCGATCGGCGCGCCCAGAGCGTCGCCGACCGCACCACCGAGCAGCGAGCCGAGCAGGCTCACGGCACGGTGATCTGGCCGTCGACTGCCTTCAACGCGATGTCCGAACGGTGGTGCGAGCCGGTGAGGTGGATGTCCGCGACGCGCTTGTAGGCGCGCTCGCGGGCCTTCGACAGCGACTTGCCGGTGCCCACGACCGACAGCACGCGGCCGCCGGCGGAGACCACCGCGCCGTCCTCACGACGACGGGTACCCGCGTGCAGGACGCCGTCGGCCTCGGAGCCGGAGATCACGTCGCCCGTGCGCGGCCGGTTCGGGTAGCCCTCCGCGGCCACGACGACGGTCACCGCGTAGCCGTTCTCCCACTCCAGCGCGGGCAGCGACGACAGCGAATCCGTCGACGCGGCCAGGAACAAGGAAGAGATCGGCGACTTCAACAACGCGAGAACCGACTGCGTCTCCGGGTCGCCGAAGCGGCAGTTGAACTCGATCACCTGCACGCCGGACGAAGTCAACGCCAGACCCGCGTACAGCAGGCCGACGAACGGGGTGTCCCGCGCGCGCAGCTCGTCCACGACCGGCTGCACGCAACGTGAAACAATTTCAGATACGAGACCCTCTGGCGCCCACGGCAGGGGCGCGTACGCACCCATGCCGCCGGTGTTCGGGCCGTGGTCTCCGTCACCCACGCGCTTGAAGTCCTGCGCCGGGATCAGCGGCACGACGGACACACCGTCGGTGACGCAGAACAGCGACACCTCGGGACCGTCCAGGAACGACTCCAGCAGCACCGGGTGGCCGCCGTCGAGCAACGTCATCGCGTGGGCACGCGCCAAAGCCAGGTCCGACGTCACCACGACGCCCTTGCCCGCGGCCAGGCCGTCGTCCTTCACGACCCACGTCGGCCCGAAGCGCCCCAGAGCGGCATCCAGGCGCGCCGGGTTGTCCACGACCTCGCTGTGGGCCGTCGGCACGCCCGCCGCGTTCATGACGTCCTTGGCGAACGCCTTGGAGCCCTCGATCCGGGCAGCCGCCCGAGAAGGCCCGAAGCACGGGATGCCGAGCGCGCGGACCGCGTCAGCGGCCCCGACGACCAGCGGTTGTTCGGGGCCGATGACGACGAGGTCGGCCTTCCACTCCTTCGCGAGAGCGGCGACCGCCGAAGCATCTGCGACGTCCACGCCGTAGATCTCGGCGTGACCGGCGATGCCTGCGTTGCCAGGCGCGCACGCCAAAGCAGTCAGCTGCGGGTCGCGCGACAACGCGAGGACAAGGGCATGCTCACGGGCTCCAGACCCGATGACCAGGACGCGCACGATGCCCCAGCGTAGTTCAGCCGAGCGCCTGCTTCGCTCCAGGGTGCAGCGGGACGGGGTCGGAGTCGCGTGCCTTGTCCATCGTGATGTCCTTCGCGGCCGGGTGCACCTTCTCCAGGTCGGCCTTCTTGTTGAAGAGCAGCTTGGTCAGGGCGCACGCGTTGGACACCGGGAAGTCGTCCTTCACGAGCAGCAGGTTCGGCACGACGATCGTGGGCGTCTCGGCGAGCCCGTAGGTGGCCGCGGGGATCGGCGCGGTGTCGTACACCTTGCTGATCTCCTTCATCTTGTCCAGCTGCGGTGTGATGTCGATCAGCTTCACCTTGCCCTTGAGGGAGGTCGAGATGTCGGTGATCTGCGGTGTCGGCAAGCCGCCGGACCAGATCAGGCCGTCGATGCTGCCGTCCTTCATCCCGTCCGCGGTCTTGGTGAGGTCCAGACGCTGGGCCGCGACGTCCGAGTCGATGTTGAGACCCGCCGTCTTCAGCAGCCTGCCCGCGATCACCTCGGTGCCCGACTTGGGCGAGCCGGTGGAGATCCGCTTGCCCTTCATGTCGGCGATGGAGTTGATCCCGGAATCGGTCCTGACCAGCACCTGCGTGTAGTTCGGGTAGATCCGCGACAGCGCCGAGACCTTCTGCGGCTTGCCCTCGAACGCGCCCTTGCCGTTCACCGCGTCCGCCGCCGTGTCCGCGAGCGAGAACGCGATGTCGTACGTGCCGTCGGAGAGCTGCTGGATGTTCTGCACCGAAGCGCCGGTCTCCGACGCCGACGCCTTCAGCTTGGTGTTGTCGCTGATCACCTTGGCCAGGCCGCCGCCGAGCACGAAGTACACGCCACCGGAGTTGCCGGTCGCGATCGTGACCCGCCCCTCGGACGCCTCGCACGGCGCGTCGCCACCGGACGCGTTCGGCGTCGTCGGTGTTCGCTTGCCACCACAGCCAGACACCGCCAACGCCAGCGCGATCGCACCGATCGCGTACTTACGCAGCATCACGAACCCTCCTCCGGGTCACCACGTGGACCGCGACGGCCAGCACCAGGAACCCGATCCCGATGCCGATCGTCAACGGCTGCAGGTAAAGCAGGAACAGCGCCGCCGGGACGCAGAGCAACCGCTCCGGCAGCCGGGCGGGACCGAAGAGCCAGCCGCCGGTCAGCACGGCCAGAGCCGCCACCCCCAGAGCGGATGCCCCGAACGCCCACACCGAGTCGAGCAACGGTCCGCGCAGCAACAGCGCGGAGCCTTCGTTCGTCAGCACGAAGGCCAGCGGCACGAGGAACGCGGGCAGCGTGTACTTCCACGTCTGCCACATCGTCTTCATGACGTCGCCGCCGGTCAGCGCGGCAGCGGCCACGGCGGCCAGCGCGGTCGGCGGCGTCACCTCGGACAGCACCGCGTAGTAGAAGATGAACATCGCGGCCTCGGCGGGCTCGACCCCGAGCGTCGTCAGCGCGGGGCCGATCACGACCCACGAGATGATGAACGACGCCGTCACGGGCACCGCGAGCCCAAGCACGGACACCGCGATCGCCGCGAGCACCGCCGTCAGCATCAAAACGACCGCGGGCTCGGACGTCAGCGCCGACGCGAGATCCACCAGCGAACCCGCAAGCGCTTGCCCCAGCCCGGTTTTCGTGATCGTCGACGTGATCACGCCCGCCGCCGCGCACACCGCGATCACCGGGAACGCCGAACGCACGCCGACGGACAACGCGTCGGCCATCAACCGCAACCACTCACGCCGGTGGTTGAACAAGGCGAACAACGCCGCCACACCGGTCGCGTACACGACGGCCTTGTAGACGGGAATGCCCAGCGCCAGGAACACGATGATGATTCCCAGCGACAGGAAGTGGTACCAGCCGAGCTTCAGCACGCTCCAGAACCGAGGCGCGTCCACGTCCACCGGCCGCGCGCCGAACCTCCGTGCGTCGGCCTCGACCGCGAGCGCGATGCCCAGGTAGTAGAGCAACGTCGGGATGATCGCCCAGATCAGCACCGACAGGTACGACACCTCCAGGTACTCCGCGATGATGAACGCCGCCGCGCCCAGCGTCGGCGGCGACAGGATCGCCCCGATACCGGACGCCGCGAGCAGCCCACCCGCGTTCTCCTTGGGATACCCGGCTTTCTGCAGCATCGGCCACGTCACGGCACCCAACGACACCGTCGTCGCCGTGCCAGACCCCGACACGGTTCCCAGGAGAAAACCGGCCGTCGCCGCCGTGCGTCCGGGCGCGGTCCGCGACTTCCGGAATGCCGCGAAGCTGATGTCGACGAAGAACTTCCCGGCACCAGAGGCGTTCAGCACCGAACCGTAGATCGTGAACAGCACGATGTAGGTCGCCGCGACGTCCAAAGGCGTCCCGTAGAACCCGCTGCCGTCGTTGAAGAACGCGTTGATGATCTGCGCGAAGTCGATGCCCGAGTGCGCGATCGACCACGACGGCGGCAGGAACCCGCCGTAGTAGGCGTAGGCGATGAACGCCAGGCACACCACCGGAAGCACCCATCCGGTCGTGCGCCGGCACGCCTCCAGGATCAGCACCAGCAACACGGCACCGGCGGCCACGTCCAACGACGTCAGCTGCCCCTGCCGGTCGAGGAACGCGTCGTAGCCGCCGAACAGCGGATAGGACGCCGCCACGAAGGCCAGCGCCGACAGCACCCAGTCCCACCACGGCGGCGTGTGACCGCGGCCGTACGCGAGGAACACCAGCGGCAGCGTGACCGCCAGGAAGATGATCAGGTAGTACTGGCTTCCCTTGGCGAACGGGAAGAACACCTGCTTGAGCACCAGGAACGAGATCAGGAGCCCAGCAACCCACAGCGCGCGCTCCCAGCGAGGCGAGAGCGCGCGCGACGGCATCTCTTCGTCATGCTCCGCGACGATGCGGGCGAGGTCCGGGTTGGCCACGCAGCGAACGTACGGTGGCGCGGGTCACATCCGGCAGACCATCAATCCAAAGGAAGTGCAAAGACTCTGGCAGCGGGTCACACGATGGCACTGTCCACATAGCACCAGCGCCAGTCCTCGCCCGGCTCGAACGAGCGCATGACCGGATGCTGGGACGAGCGGAAGTGCGCGGTCGCGTGCCGGTGAGGGCTCGAGTCGCAGCACGCCACGTGCCCGCAGGAGAGGCACATCCGCAGGTGAGCCCAGTTGCGCTCACCCAGAGCAAGACAGTCGACGCAGCCCTCGGTCGACTCGGGCGCCACCGAAAGGGGCAGCGCTCCCACGTGCGAACAGGTCATGCCGTCCAGTTTTACGCAGAATATGCGCATGGTCGGGCCTGAACTCCTGCTGCTGCTCCTCGGGGCGCTGATCGTCACGTCCATCGCGCGCCGCCTGAACTGGTCGGCGCCGCTGGTGCTGGTCGCCGTCGGACTCGTCGTCTCGTTCATACCGGGCGTGCCGGAGTTCGAGCTGGATCCGCATTTGATCCTGGTCCTGGTGTTGCCGCCGTTGCTCTACAGCGCCGCGCTGGACAGCTCGTACCTCAACATCCGCGCGAACCTGCGGCCGATCGGGCTGCTCGCGGTCGGGCTGGTGCTGTTCACGACGTTCGCGGTGGGCGTAACGGCGAAGCTCGTCTTCCCGGACCTCCCGTTCGCCGCCGCGCTCGTACTCGGAGCGGTCGTGGCGCCACCGGACGCCGTCGCGGCGGTAGCGATCGGGCGCAAGCTCGGCCTGCAGCGCAAGGCGATGACGTTGCTGGTCGGCGAGAGCCTGATCAACGACGCCACGGCGCTGACCGCGTTCAAGGTCGCGGTGGCGGCCACGGTCGGCGCGGCCATGCACCCGATCGTCGGCGTGGGCATGTTCGTGCTGGTCACGGTGGGCGGTATCGCGGTCGGGCTGGTGGTCGGCGTGGCGGTCCGCTTCCTGCGCAAGCGGCTCTGCGAGGGCGTGCTGGAAAGCGCGCTGGGGCTGCTCGTGCCGTTCGGGGCCTACCTCCTCGCCGAAGAGGGGCTGCACGCGTTCGACATCCAGTTCTCCGGCGTGCTCGCGGTCGTCGTGGCCGGCCTCTACGTCGGTCACCACTCGCCACGCGGCACCTACTCGACCCGTCTGCAGGACGCGGCCGTGTGGCGTTCGGCGGACGTGCTGCTGGAGTCGTTCGTCTTCGCGCTCATCGGGCTGCAGGTGTCGGCGATCATCGCCGACGTCGACCTGAACACCAGCCTGCTGCTGGGCGCGGGTGCCGTGCTGCTGGCGACGATCCTCGCGCGGTTCGTCTGGATGTACCCCGCCACCTACCTGCCCCGGATGATCTTCCCGAAGAAGCGGGAACGCGAGGAGCGCCCTCCGCACCTGGGCCAGGTGACGGTGATCGCGTGGGCGGGCATGCGCGGTGTGGTGACGCTCGCCGCAGCCGCCGCGATTCCGGTCGAGGTTCCGGGACGGGAAGTCATCCTGTTCTGCGCCTTCGTGGTGACGGTCGCGACACTGCTGTTGCAGGGCACGACGTTGCCGTGGGTGATCAACAAGATCGGCTTCGAGGGCGACGACGCGCGCAAGGACGCGCTGGCCGAGGCGCAGGTCCAGCACCGGGCCGCGCAGGCCGCGGTGACGAGGCTGGACGAGGAGATCGCCGACGTTCCCGAGCACGTCGCGGACCAGCTGCGGTCGTTGGCCGAACACCGGGGCAACGCGGCGTGGGAACGGCTTGGCCGCCAGGAGGAGGAAAGCCCCGCAGCCGCCTATCGGAGGTTGCGCCGAGCCATGCTGAGCGCGGAGCGTGACGAGTTCATCAAGGCGCGCGACGCGGGGGAGATCGACGACGAGGTCCTGTTCCGGGTGCTGCGTGAACTCGACCTGGAGGAAGCCGCTCTCTCCCGTGAATGAGGAGTTCACCTGCTCTTCGCATTGCGATGCTTGGGTGCGCTCTCAACCACAAAAGGGGAGGTCGAAGGATGTACCGGAGAGGTCTCGCCGCCGTCGTGCTCGTGCTCGCGGGCGCGGTTGTGGCAACCCTGCCGTCCGCTTCGGCGCACGACGACAAGGGCCCGATCGTCATCGGGCACCGCGGCGCGTCGGCGTACCGGCCCGAGCACACGCTCGCGTCCTACGAGCTCGCCGCCCGCATGGGTGCCGACTTCATCGAACCGGACCTGGTCTCGACCAAGGACGGCAAGCTGGTCGCCAGGCACGAGAACGAGATCGGCGGCACGAGCAACGTCAGCACCCTGCCGCAGTTCAAGGACCGCCAGAAGACCAAGGTCATCGACGGCGTGCCGGTCACCGGCTGGTTCACCGAGGACTTCACGCTCGCCGAGCTGAAGACGTTGCGCGCCAAGGAACGCATCCCGGCGATCCGACCGCGCAACACGCTCTACGACGGCCGCTTCGAGATCCCGACGTTCCAGGAGGTCATCGACCTCTCCAAGCGCCTGTCCCGCGAGCTGCACCGTGAGATCGGCATCTACCCCGAGACCAAGCACCCGACGTACTTCCAGTCGATCGGTCTCGCGCTGGAGCCGAAGCTCGTCGACACGCTGAACCGCAACGGTCTCAACCGCAGCAGCGCCAAGGTCTACGTGCAGTCGTTCGAGGTCGCGAACCTCAAGCAGCTCAACAAGCAGCTGCGCGTGCCGCTGGTCCAGCTGGTCAACGGTTCCGGTGCGCCGTACGACTTCATCGTCGCCGGTGACAAGCGGACCTACGCCGACCTGGTCACGCCGGCCGGTCTGCGCGAGGTGCGTTCGTACGCGGACGGCGTCGGCCTCACCAAGGACCTGATCATCCCGCGCGACGCGGCCGGCTTCCTCAAGCAGCCGACCACCGTCGTCAAGGACGCCCACAAGGTCGGTCTGATCGTGCACTCGTGGACGTTCCGCAACGAGAACTCGTTCCTGCCCGCGGACTTCCGGTCCTCGGTCGACCCGGCCGCGTACGGCCGGGCCTTCGAGGAGTACGAGCTGTTCTACAAGACCGGGCTCGACGGCGTGTTCGCGGACAACCCCGACACGGCCATCGAAGCCAAGGTCAAGCGCTGAGGACGAGCGTGCGGTCCTTGTCGAGCAGACCTCTCTGCTGCAACAAGGGCCGCACACCCTCGCCGAACCAGTATGCCTCTTCCAGGTGCGGGTAGCCGGAGAGGACGAACTCGCTGATGCCGATGGAGTGGTACTCCTCGATCAGGTCGGCGACTTCCTCGTGTGAGCCGACGAGTGCGGTGCCCGCGCCACCACGCACGAGCCCGATACCCGCCCACAGGTTCGGGTAGATCTCCAGGCCGCGGACACCACGGCTGAGGTCGCCGCCGTGCAGCGCCACCATTCGTTGCTGGCCAACGGATTCCGAAGCCCGCAGCTGTTCCTGCGCCTTCGCCACGGCTGCCGGGTCCAGCGCGTCGAGCAGCTTCGCGGCCGCCGCCCACGCTTCCACCGACGTGTCCCGGCTGATCGTGTGCAGCCTGATGCCGAACCGGATCGGCCTGTCCGTCAACGCACGGACCCGCGCGATCTTCGCCGCCACGTCCTCCGGCGGCTCGCCCCACGTCAGGTACACGTCGGCGTTGCGGGCAGCCACCGGCAAAGCGGCGTCCGACGAGCCGCCGAAGTAGATCGGCGGAACCGGGTCCGGCACGGCGAGGGTGGTCGCACCTTCGACCTGGTAGTGCTCGCCCTGGAACGAGTACGGCTTCCCGGTCCAGATTCCGCGCACGATCTGCAGGAACTCGTCGGTGCGCGAGTACCGCTGGTCGTGGTCGAGCCAGTCGCCGAACCGTTGCTGCTCAACGGAATCACCACCGGTGACGACGTTCAGCAGCAACCGGCCGCGCGAAATGCGCTGGTACGTCGAGGCCATCTGCGCGGCCAGCGTCGGCGAGAGCACGCCGGGCCGGAACGCCACCAGGAACTTCAGCGTCGAGGTCTGCGCGATCAACGCGGCCGTGGTCAGCCACGCGTCCTCGCACCACGTGCCGGTCGGCGTGAGCACGCCGGTGAACCCGACCTGCTCGGCCGTGCGCGCGATCTGCGCCAGGTAGTCGATGTCCGGCTCACGACGTGCCCCGGCAGCGGGCGCGCGCTGGGCGTGGAAGTGCTCCACGACCGTGCGCCCGTCGCCGGACGTCGGCAGGAACCAGTGCAGCGTCACGCTCATGCCAGATCTCCCTGGAACCTCGTGTCGACGAACTTCGCGAAGTCGACCTTGCCGGGCAACGTCCTGTCCTCGGTGAACGCGTCCGCGAGCTCCTGCTCGGACTTGATGAGCCTGTCGTCGATCTTCACGGCCTGGTCGCCGTTGCGGTTGACCGCGGCGAGCGCGACCTCGTACTTGAGGCCCGTCTCCGCGGACCAGGCCTTCGCCCACTCCTCGCGGTGCGTGTCGGCCCACTTCTGCGCCTTGTAGTAGCGGATCAGGTATTCCTTGATCGCGGGGTTCTTCCCCTTGTCGTCCAACGCCTTGCGGCCCGCGACCTGGAAGCCGTACCCGTTCGACAGGCCCTCGCCGGTGGCGAGCACGCGGGCTTTGGCCTCCTGCTGCGCCTGCGCGGTGTAGGGGTCCCAGACGGCCCACGCGTCGACCTTGCCCTGGGTGAACGCGCTGTAGGCGTCCGACGGCTGCAGGAAGTTCAGCGTGACGTCCTTGGTGGTGAGCCCTGCCTTGCGCAACGTCAGCAGCACCTGACCGTGCGCCGAACTTCCCTTGGCCACCGCGATGTTCTTGCCCTTCAGGTCCGCGACCGTCTTGAGCGGCGAGCTCTCCTGAACGAGGATCGCGTCGGCCTCGACCTGGCCCTGCGAGGCACCGACCGCGGCGATCTTGGCGTTCGCGGCGGCCGCGAAGATCGGCGGTGTGTTGCCGACGCCGCCGACGTCGATCGCACCGGCGGACGCGGCCTCCAGCAACGGCGGGCCGGAGGTGAACGTCGACCACTCGATCTTGTACGGGAAGTCGTTCAGCAGGCCGGCGGCGGTGAGCACGGACTTCGCACCGCCTTTCTGGTCGCCGACCTTGAGCACGACCTCGGCCGCCGGAGTGTCCTGCGCGGTCGCCGCACACCCGGTCGTGAACAAGATCGCAGCGAGCAGGCTAAGCAGCTGTTTCAACATCCACTCCCAGGTCGGCGAGCACGCGGGTGCGTTGCTCCACAACGGAAGCCCGGCGGCGCGGGCGGGGCAGGTCGACGTCGTGCGCGGCGACGATCCGGCCCTCGTCGAGCACGAGGATCCGGTCGGCCAACAGCAACGCCTCGTCGACGTCGTGCGTCACGAGCAGCACGGCGGGCCGGTGCTTGGCCCAGAGGTCCTCCACGAGGTGGTGCATGGCGAGCCTGGTCAACGCATCCAGCGCGCCGAAGGGTTCGTCCAGCAGCAGCACGTCGGGCTCGCGCACCAACGCCCGTGCGAGCGAAACCCGTTGTGCCTCACCGCCGGACAACGTCAGCGGCCACGCGTCGGCGTGATCGGGCAGCCGCACTTCCTCCAGCGCCTTGAGGGCGACCGCGTGCCCGTCCGGCCTGTGCAGGCCCAGCGCGATGTTCCGCCAGACCTTGCGCCACGGCAGCAGACGCGGCTGCTGGAACGCGATCGACACGGCGCCGGAGACCCGTGCCTCTCCGGTGATCTCCCGATCCAGGCCCGCGAGGATGCGCAGCAACGTCGACTTCCCGCAGCCGCTGCGGCCGAGCAGCGCCACGAACTCGCCGGGCGCTATCTCCAGGTCGACGTCGTCCAGCACGGTCCGCGCACCGAAAGCCTTGCGCAGACCGCGAACGATCACCGGGCTCGCCATCGCAGCACTCTCCTTTCCAGCAGGCGCACCAGTGCGTCGGTGGTCAGGCCGAGCAGCGCGTAGACCACGAGGCCGACGACCACGACGTCGGTGCGGAGGAACTCACGGGCGTTGTTGATCAGGAAGCCGAGACCGGAGCCGGCGTTGATCTGCTCGCCGACGATCAGCGACAGCCACGCCGTGCCGAGCGCGATCCGCAGTCCCACCAGGGTTTGCGGCACGGCGGACGGCAGCACGACGTGCACGACCCGTTCGATCCGGGTGTAGCCGAGCACACGGGCGGCCTCGACCAGGCCGGGGTCGGCCTGCCGGATTCCGGCGTGCAGGTTGAGGTAGAGCGGGAACGCCACACCGGCCGCGACCAGCGCGAGCTTGGGCTCCTCGCCGATGCCGAACCACAGGATGAACAGCGGAATCAGGCCGAGGTGCGGCAGCGTCCGCAGCATCTGGACCGGCGGATCCAGCAACGTCTCTCCCCACCGGGAAAGGCCCGACGCGAGACCCAGAAGAACGCCGATCACGCCACCGATGAGAAATCCGAAGAAAACGCGCCCGAGCGAGACCGCGAATGCCTCGCCCAATTGGCCGTCCGCGATCAGCTCACCGGCGGATTCGAGCACGGTGAGCGGAGAGGCGAGTTTGTCCGGCGACAGCAGCCCCGTTGAGCTGGCCACTTGCCACAGCAGAACCAGCGCTGCCGGGCTGAGCCAGCGCAGCGGTAAACGCTGGGGCAGCGTCCGTTTTCCCGCAAGTGAAAGGGCCACGGCCGAAGTACAGGCGAGCCCACGACGTGAGTCAACGACGCCCAAATCGTGAAAACGAGTCGGACATCGAGATAATCGGGATCCGGTGGTTTACATCCCAATGGCCGAGTGACAGCACCGGATCCACCACTCACCATTCGGACATGAACGAGGGGGAGAGATCGAGGGTGCCTTCCGGCACCACGCTCAGGTTCGCGTCGCTCGTGCTGCTGACGATCGCGACCACGTTGTTCGTCTTCGGCCACTACTCGGGCATGAACCTCGACGACGAGCACTGCCAGACCACCACCGGGCTCTACCTGACCTTCTCGTACTTCGTCGATCCTGACGAGTCGAAATGGGCCGCCTACCGGGCGTGCATGGCGGAGCTCGTCGTTCCGCACGCGCTGTGGCTCTCCGGCGGGTTCTTGCTGCTCTTCGCGGTCAGCCTGCTGATCTACGTCGCGAGCCCCTGGTGGCGCATCCGCAGACGAAAGCTCGTGCCCGTACCGGAAGAGCTGCACGACGCCCTCTCCGCAATGGCCGGTCTCTCACCCCCGACGTTCCTGCTCGACCCGACCAACGTGCGCGCCGGTGGTGCGGCGTTCGGCAACCACCGGCACAAGTACGTCGTGCTGAACGTCGGCATGCTCGCCCTGCACCGAACCGACGAGGCGACCTTTCGCGCCATCGTGCGGCACGAACTGGCGCACGTTCGGTCCGACATCACCACGACGTACGCGACTCTCGCGCTGTGGCGGGCGTTCGTGGTCGCGGTGCTGGTGCCGTACCTGCTCGTGCTGTTCGTGCTGTTCATGCTGTCCGGTATCGGCACCGGCGGTCTGGTGGCGAGGCTCGGAGCGTTGGTGGCGCTGGTGTTCCTCGCTCGCGTCGCGGTGCTGAGAGCGCGGGAACAGCACGCTGACGTGGTCGTGGCGCGCTGGGCCGGGTCCGCGGAGCCGTACCGCGTGCTGGAGCCCTCCGGCTGGTTGCGCCGCTGGTTCGGTCTGCATCCGGCGCCGAGCTCCAGGTCCGCGGCGATGCGCGACCCGGACTCGTTGCTGCGGCCGGGTTTCTGGGAGGTGCTGGGCTGCACGCTCGCGTTGCAGCTCGCGTGGTGGCATCTGCGCGCCGGACTGCACGCGCTGACCTGGTACCGCGCCGGCAACGAGTCGTTCCTCGTCCTGCGGATCGGCTGGGCGGTCGCGATCACCGCGCTGATCGGGCTGATCGCCTGGCGTGGCGCGGCATTCGGGGCCAGGCGCGGGGTGTTCGCGTTGCCAGGTCTCGCCGTCGGGCTCGGAATCGTGCTCGGCGAACGGCTGGAAGCCTACAACTTCGACCCCGTCACGCTGCCCAGCGCGATCGCCGCGCTGGCTCTCGTCGGCACGGCCACGTTGGTGACGGTGTGGGCCGGGTACAGCGCGACGCTCGTGCGCACCCGTTGGCACGCTTGGTATCTCGGTCTGTCGACCGGCGTGGTCACGTTCACGCTGCTGGGCTGGTTTCCCGAGGCCCGGTACGCGGGTGCGACGTGGCGCAACCACATCGATCCGGCCCTGAACCAGTCCGTTGTGGACGTTGTGATGGTCCCCTTCCTGCTGAACTTCAACCGAGTGCTGACCGTCGTGGCGCTCGTACTCGTCTGGCTTGTGCCGCTGGTGCTGCGCCGCGAGTTCCCCAAGCCCGCGCTGGCCGCCGGCGCCCTGGGAAGCGTGCTCGTGACGTTCGTGGTCGCGTCGCTCGACAGCTGGACGGACCCGTTGGTCGTCACGGCCTGGCAGATCGTCGCGGTGGTGGTCGTGCAGTTCGTCGTCGTGTTCGTGGCATCCCGGTGGGTGGACCGCATCGGCGCGTTGCTCGTGGCTTGGCTGATCGGGCTGGCCGGGACCGGGGTGATCTGGCTGACCCACCTGCAAGGCAACGCCGAGGTCGACAGCGTCCTCGCCACGCGCCCGCACCAGGTGCTGCCGTTGTTCGGCACGCTCGCGGCGCTCGCCGGAAGCCTGTACGCGGTGGGCCGCACCGAACGTCGGGGACGACCGTGGGGGCTGATCGGGCTCGCGGTCTTCTCGGTCGCCGTGGCGTCGTGGTGGCCGAAGGCTCCGGCCGCCACACCACTGCTGGCACCGGCTCCCACGAGCACCACGACGACAACTCCGGTGACCACGACGACAACTCCCGAGCCCGTGGATCCCGCGCAGGCGATGCGCATCTGGAAGAGGGACGGCGGCCTGGAGCGGCTGGCGACCGTGGAGCGGGCGAACGAGGCGCTGTGGGCCCAGGCGACTCCGGACAACGACGCCGCCCTCGAGCCCACCTGCGTGGCGCTGGCTCAGCTCACCGGAGAGCCGTTCTCACCGCCGCCCGACGCCGCGATCGGTGCGAAGTGGACGGAGACCATGCAGTCGCTGCACAAAGGCTCCCAGGCGTGCGCTGACGCCATCCACGGCCTGGTGAAGGACGACGGCACCATGGCCCGGGAACTGATCAAGGGCCGCGGCCAGCTGGCGGAGCTGATCACGGCCCTTCAGTGACCTAGCCCAGGACGTCGTGGCGGACGATCGTCTGGTCGCGGCCGGGGCCGACGCCGATCGCCGAGACGCGGGCACCGATGATGCTCTCCAGGTACTCGACGTAGGCCTTGGCGTTGGCCGGGAGCTCGTCGAACGTACGGCAGTGCGAGATGTCCTCGAACCAGCCCGGCAGCTCCTCGTACACCGGCACGGCGTGGTGCACGTCGGTCTGCGTCATCGGCATCTCGTCGACGCGGCGACCGTCCACTTCGTACGCGACGCAGACCGGGACCTTCTCCAGGCCGGACAACACGTCCAGCTTGGTGAGGAAGTAGTCGGTGATGCCGTTGACGCGCGAGGCGTAGCGGGCGATCACGGCGTCGAACCAGCCGGTGCGCCTGCTGCGCCCCGTGGTGACGCCGAACTCGCCGCCCTGCTTGCGCAGGTACTCGCCCTGGTCGTCGTTGAGCTCGGTCGGGAACGGACCGGAGCCGACGCGGGTCGTGTAGGCCTTCAGGATGCCGATCACCGTGCTGATGCGGGTCGGGCCCACACCGGAGCCGACGGTCGCGCCACCACTCGTGGGGTTCGACGACGTGACGAACGGGTAGGTGCCGTGGTCGACGTCGAGCAGCGTGCCCTGCGAGCCCTCCAGCACCACGATCTCGTCGCGGTCCAGCGCCTGGTTGAGCAGCAGGCGGGTGTCCGCGATGCGGTGCACGAAGTGCTGACCGCGCTCCAGCACCTGGTCGACGACCTGGTCGGGGTCGAGCGCCTTGCGGTTGTAGACCTTGACCAGCACCTGGTTCTTGAAGTCCAGGGCGGCTTCGACCTTCTGCCGCAGGATCTTCTCGTCCAGCAGGTCCTGCACGCGCACGCCGACGCGGGCGAGCTTGTCCTGGTAGGCGGGGCCGATGCCGCGCCCGGTCGTGCCGATCTTCGCCTTGCCCAGGTAGCGCTCGGTCACCTTGTCGATGGCCACGTGGTACGGCATGATCAAGTGCGCGTCCGACGAGATCAGCAGGCCGCTGGTGTCGACGCCCTTCTCCTCCAGGCCCGCGAGCTCCTCGAGCAGCACGCCGGGGTCGACCACGACACCGTTGCCGATGACGTTCTTCACACCGGGCGTGAGGATGCCGGACGGGATGAGGTGCAGGGCGAACTTCTGGCCGTCCGGGAGGACAACGGTGTGACCCGCGTTGTTGCCGCCCTGGTAGCGGACGATCCACTGGACACGCTCACCGAGGATGTCGGTGGCCTTGCCCTTGCCCTCATCGCCCCACTGGGCACCGATCAGCACGACGGCCGGCATGTGAAACTCCAAGCGCTTGGACTGGTTCGAGCGAACGCCGGTAAGCGAGGGTAGACCAGGAGATGACCGTGCACGGAATCGTGTTGGCCTGCGGAAACTCGCAGTTGCCAATGATCACTCAACGTGACGACGTCCACGTCGTTCCCGCCCGCCCCGGCAAGGACCACGTCGATCAACACCTGGACGCGGAACGGCTCGTCGTGGTGGGTACCGACGCCGATCTCGCCGCGGTCGGGGTTCGGTTGCTGCGCAAGGAGAAGCTCGGCTCGGTGACGCTCGGCTACGTGCCCGTGGGCGATTCGCCCGTTGCCTCGCTCTGGGGCCTTTCGACCGACCCGGCACGCGCGTTGGACATCGCCCTCAACGGTGACGTAGATCCCGTTCCGTTCGTGCGCGACGACGTCGGCGGCGTGCTGATGGGTCTCGGCGTGCTGTCACCGGTTCGTGGCGTCGGTTACAGCGACGCGGACAACACACTGCGTGGCCAGGCGTCACGGATCGAATGCACGCCGGACCCCGAAGGCGGCTTGGGCCTGGTTGTGCGAATTGTTAACAAACGCCTTCTCGGGTCCCGCGTCCGGGAAAGCCGTCCGCGCGCATTCCAGCTCGGCTGCCTGCCCACCACAGCCGTTTTGGATGGTCACAAGCATCCGCGGCCGGTCGACAAGTGGACCTGGTACCGCCACACCGAGGACTTGAGGCTGGTTAGGGGCGTGTAACCGTGCGCCTGTCATTCACTTGGGTGTCACCCAGGAGCATTGCCTAATTCCATAACGTGACAGAGGGTTGTCCCGATCACTTTCCAACAAGGAAGGTCGGGATGATGTCAAAAGTTAACCGAACCATTGGTGTTTCAGTTGCCGCTTTGGCTCTCACCATTGGTTTTGTTTCCCCTGCACTCGCGACACCGCCGAACATCCCCAGCGCCGCAACCGCGAAGTCCGAACTGGCCACCCTGACCGTCGCCGGCGAAGGCTCCTCGACCGGCTATTCACGCGACCTGTTCCCGCACTGGATCACCCAGTCGGGCACCTGCAACACCCGCGAGGCCGTGCTCAAGCGGGACGGCACCAACGTGGTGACGGACTCCTCGTGCGCGGCCACGTCCGGCCGCTGGTTCTCGCCCTACGACGGCGCAACGTGGACCGCGGCCTCCGACGTGGACATCGACCACATCGTGCCCCTGTCGGAGGCCTGGAAGTCCGGAGCGGCGTCGTGGACGACGTCCCGGCGCCAGGCCTTCGCGAACGACGTGTCCGGCCCGCAGCTCATCGCGGTCACCGACAACGTGAACCAGGCCAAGGGCGACAAGGACCCGGCGGCCTGGAAGCCTCCGCTGACGTCCTACTACTGCACGTACGCCAAGATGTGGGTGCGCACCAAGAAGAACTGGGGACTCACGTTGCAGAGTTCCGAGAAGACCGCACTGACGGGAATGCTCAACACCTGCTGATGAACACACTCTCCTCGCTTTTCGTGGCCGGCCCTGGTGGCGTGATGACCGACGAGGTCGGCGTCGTCACCGGGGACTTGGAGCTGTGCACGGAGCTCTCCGATGACGGAAAGCTGCGCGCGCTGGTCCGCTACGAAGGCGCGGAGGAGTGGTACGCGATCACGGGCGGTTCGTGCGTCCTGGCCGATCCTCGCGATCACGAGCCGGTTCACTCGCTCCTTCTCGGCCTGCTGAACCGGCCGGAGGGGTAAGGGGCGGCAACGCCTCCATCGCCTCACCCCGGCTCAGTCCCGTGGCCTGCAGCAGATCAACAGCCACACTGCGAATCTGAGCCAGCACGACCTTGGACGAGAACCCGTCCCCGCCGAGACGCCGCGCGGTGAGATCCCGCGCGGCGTTTCGCACGGCCTCCCTCGTATCTTTCGGCGTCCGCCCCTTCTCCAGCTCGCCCTTGAGACAATCAACGGCCTTCGCGTAGTCCTGCAACACCTCCGGCACACCGTCCGGAATCCGCTCACCGGCCTTGAGCGCCGCCATCGTCCGACGCGCCAGCACGCGAGTGTTGCGAATCGCGTAGTCCACCGGCCCAGCCGCAGTCTGATACCTGCTGAGCTCGTCCTTGGAACGCCACCGAATAGGCGCGATCCGCGCAATCTCACTACCGGTCTGCAGCGCCGACTTGTAGTCGTCGATCGTGGTCTGACTGTCGCGCAGCTCAGCCAACACCCCAGCCGCCTTGACCGCGTCCTTCTCGGTGAGCGCCTCAGCCAGATTCCGCAACGCACTGCTAAGGGTGTTCGTAAGCACCTTCAACTGCCGCTGAGCCACCGTCACAGGATTGGCAGGCAGCAACGCCGCCACCGCAAGCCCGACAAGCCCACCGGTCAGCGCGTCGATCATCCGATCAAACCCGCCACCGGCGCTAGGCGGCAGCAACGTGGCAACCAGAACAGCACTGCTCCCGGCCTGCAACGCGATGACCGACCCACCGTCCAACAACACCGCCGCCGACATCGCAAGCCCCACGACCAGCGCGATCTGCCACGGCCCGGACCCGATCCAGCTGATCAGCGCGTCCCCCACGCCCACACCGACCGAGACACCGACAACGAGCTCACCAACCCGCCGCAGTCGCTGCCCCAACGAAACTCCGAGACAGACAACAGCAGCAATCGGCGCGAAGAACGGGTGCTGGTGTCCGATCACGAGGGTCGCGACGACCCAAGCAAGACCCGCAGACAGGGCACTTTGGACGATCGGCAACGCAGCTCCGCGCCACCGCGAAAGCCCACGCCCGACCGCATCCCGAACCGCGCCCACCGCTCACCCCGTAGTAGTCCCGGCAACGCAGTCAGTCTTGATCCCACGCCCAAGGACCACAACCTGCAGGTACGCGATCTCACGCGAAGGCGAAGCCGAGCGAAGGCGAAGGCGAAGCCGAGCTGCCTTGGCGAAGCCGAAGGCAAGCTGCTTGGGCGACGGCGAAGCCGAGCTGCCCTTAGCAAACACTCTGGGTGGGGTGGGTCCCGTCACGAGTCGTGGCTGATCGTTGGCCGCGCCAGGTCAGGGGTGTCAACTCGACACGCTTTTCGTCGAGTT